>VFQY01000107.1 GCA_018883425.1 Candidatus Omnitrophota bacterium
CAGGCCGCATAAGACGCTGCGCGGGTTGACGCCTGAATCATTCGCAAAACAATTTCAAATTCAAACCAACAAACAACCCCTGGAAAATTCTACTTTAATACTGTAGGACAAATGGGGGGAGCGCCGACAGCATAAGCAATCATAGCCGCTTCAAATTCCTGATCATCCTTTGGAATGTCCAATAATAGCTCAATCTCAGTCCCGGGTTCAGTTTTTACCTTTATCTCCTGGACGATGAAATCGATGTCCTCTACCCGGTCATTCTCAATGTTCCAATAAGGTTCTAACTGAATTAAATAACTGCTTCCATTTCCCGTTGAGGTGCGGATCGTCACAGCCTTTGCATTTTGGAAAATGGAGAAAAAACCATGCCCGAACCTGCCGAGCAATTCTTCCTTTAAACGTTTCGAACTGGCCCCCGGAATCAACAGTGTTTGAATCAGATCCAGAAACCGCACGCCGAGTTTGTCCTTAAAGTTGACAGCGAGCATCTTTGATCTTTGATCCCGGAAGATCGAAATCTCAAGTTGTTTGCGGCCGACGGAGCGCAGCTTGCGTTGTTTGATCTCATCGAGAACGTTTTGGATCAGCTCTCGGACGTAGACCCTGGGTTCGCCTGTATAGAAATGAACGCTGTGAAGAAGATTACGCTGGGCATATTGCAAGGCTGAAGGACTAGGTCTAAACCCGGACAGTGATTGAATCTTTCGCCATAGTGCATCCGCATCAACCGCTTCCGCTCCCCCTTGAAGAGCGTCTGCGATCAATGCAGCTATCGATGCTTGAGCTTGCCTCGCAGGAACTTGAGATCTTGACGACTCGAAGAGATTCGGCTTGTCTCGAATGTCGACTAGCTCTCCATATTTCAAAAAATAAAGATAGGGACGTATTCGCGCTGATGCGTTTCCAGAACCTTCCCAGCCAGCATAATCAACAAAGTCGCGAACTAATTGCCGGCGTTCTTCTGTGTCAAGACCGTCAAAAACACGCGTTACTAGATAATGAAACCTCTCCTCCCAGAGAATTCGCTCCTCAGGCGGCACCTCTCTCATGTGATTTTTGTTCGTGTAAACGTTCGTAAATAACGATTTGATGTAGAGAAACTCTTCGAGCCCGGAGAAAACCGCCAGCATTGTTTCAAATTGTCCGCTCAATGAACCCGGACTGGTGAAGTAAGAATCAACATCGAACGAATTTAGTGTTTCCGCCGGGACTCGTTCTAATGCCGTGATGTAAAGATTTCTCAGCCTTGCGACGTTTCGAAGAGCCTCCACCTTTCCTTCATAGTTAGGGACTCCGAGCACTTCATGACGAACTTTTTCGACGACATGCCACAAGCTTTTTGTAGGCCCATTTTTTAAATCAAATTTTCCACGGGACACGGACCTTTTTTCTGCTGGCATAACTGCTGCGTAATCAGTTTTATGATTTGCGCGCCGAATGTCTTCAGGGAAAGTCTCGAGGTATGCAAAAGCACTCACCATGGACCAGTAATTAGGATCAACTAAGATATCATAAAAGAATACTCGGGCCCATTCCGTGAGAGTAATATCCGGGTATTTTTTGTGATAGGACAATATCGCCTTCAGGCCTTTTTCATGAAGAAGAATAATTTCATCCCTCCCGTGCGTCTCGTAGTGAGTCACCATTTCAGATAGAATACTGTTCATCATGCGCACAAAATGGGTGTCTGCAACAACACCCCAATCGTGTCTTTTTACTAGTTCCTCCTCGAAAGAGTAGATTAAATGAAATAGCCATTCGAAGCCAAATGCACGGCTCGCTTTGTTAAACACTTCTGCATCTAATGTAAACTCTGATGTTTCTGTATGCATGAGGAGCGGTTGCCCATAAAAAGGATGTTCGGTAATGAGTCGGTAGGCTTCTTCGGCACTTTTGGGCGAGGGAATGCCTTCAAGGCGCGAAAAATCCTCCGCTGGTTCAGTTTCGATCACTTTTGTTTCGCCTCTTGTCGAGCTTTCTCCCTGCTTCTTCTCGGCCCCTTCCGGCTCTGGTGAAGCGAAAGCCCCGAGAACCCCCTCTTTGTTGAGGAGCAGATCCCAATGCGCCAAATTCAGCGCAGTTCCGCTGAAATAATCCTCATTGATGAAAGCGTATCCAGCATCTAAGGAGCGTAAAACTTTTTTATCCGCTGCCGGACCCGCAAAATGCACTTTGTAAACGGAAATCGAGGATTGAAACCCAGGAAGAAGATAGGGCTCCCATTTTTCCTGATCTTCTTCATTTATGAAAGACCTATCCGTAAAACGCAGTCTTTTTCCGGCTATCGTTACACCTTGAAAAGCCGGATCCGCGGGCAAAAGTAGCTCATCTTTCTGACGCGGTACTTTTTTTGCTGCATCGGTCAAAATCCTGACTAAATCTTCTCCCTCTTTATTCCTGAGCGGGTTTTTGCGGTTTATTTGCTCTATCAAAGGTGCAATCTGGCTCAATCGCTCGAGCGCGTCTTCCCTCACCGAAAGCTTTTGGATATACATTTTGATCGTATTTCGCAATGACTGATTCACTTCGAACGTATTGCGGGAAACTGGAAACGGCGTGCTCAGAGGAAAATCGACAACAATTTCTTCAGGAATATCTACGCCTTCGATTTCCATGTCAAAAAACTTAGCGCCGGCTACCGATGCTATAACCTTGGCTTTTCCTGTGACTTTTTTTTGACTGACCCGAATTGAACCCTCTCCCTTTGCGTCTAAGATCGTTTCATAGAATTCGGGATGATTAATCACTGCCTGATCAAGGCGGATCGAAACACCGGCTTTGGCATGAAAGGTATCTTCAAGAATAGCGGCCGCTTTGGATGTATCAAAGGATTCCGTCTTGAGATGAACGCGCGTGCCCTGCGGAAGGTCTCGCTGTGGAGTCAAGGCCGCGTAAATCTGTTTTCCGTCTGTACGGAAACTTATTGTATAGCCCCCCCCCTGCCCCTGGCTTGTTTGAACAATCAACCGGTCTTGGGGCGTCTTCAAATAATTCAGAACGGAAAAAAAACCGACACCGAAGCGGCCGTGCTTTCCAGCTATTCCTTCCTGCCCGGAAATCATCGGAATAAGCAGCTTAGTCAGGACAGTTTCTAGATTCATTCCGGTGCCCGTATCGATAACCTCAAAACCTTCAGAACTTAGATGAACGTCAATGTCTCTCGGCACGCTGCCGCTCGCAGTTGATGCGTCTATGGCGTTAGCCACTATTTCTATGAGCGGGCGGTGTTCCTCTGAAAATATGGAGTGAACAAAATCTGCGATTAAGTCCCGATGAAACTGCCTGTTACCGGGTGCCTGATCTAAAACCGACTGAACACCGGCATCTGCGTCAATGGCTTGTTTCAATGCACTTAAGTCCGCGTTGGAAGGGTGCGTTAAGTACGCCACAAGATCCTGTATCGGTACCTCCCTTCGCAATTCGGATCGAGACACTTCGGAAGGAGTATCTGAGGGCTGTACTTTATGGCTAACCCCTAGAAGCAAATCAGCTCGAAGCTCATTTCGAGCAACGGGTGCGGCTGTAGGTCCGGCAGGAATAGACTGCACTTTCAGCAGATTGGCAATATTTTGCTCCGTCAGTCGGCCTTCGGTTTTAAATTGACGGAGCCCCGCTATGAACTGCCGGATATTGGATTCCCATTGCACTGCGTAATCGGCTTCATGTTTTCTTGCTGCTTCATCCAGAAATCTGGTGTATTGAATGCTTTCAGCGATCCGGCCTTGCTCCGCTAAATCTCGGATAATTTTATCCCGCCATAATTTTAAACATGTCCCGCGTCCATCTTTCGCCCGCTGAAGAAGAAGGTCGCGCGTACCCCGAATAAACGCGTTATATAAATTAATTCTACCCTCATGGATTTCAAAGTATTTTGCCCAAGACACCTTCCCCCTCATTTGTTCGCGATACAAGGGTGCTTCCGGCAAGTGCTCGATCTTAGGCGTAATCAACGCATACGAAACCCCCTCTAACCTCATCTTCTGTGCAATGCCCTTGGAGTGGAACCCGCCCAATATCACGACAGCAGACTTCGAATCGCTTTTCTTCAGGAGTTTATCTATTTGACGTCCGAAGGCATGCTCACGTTCTTCTGCATTTTCATAAAAGTTGAGATGCGGCTGCATGGATTGAAGAAGCGGATCAAAATGCTCCCATTGCATCCCAGCCGCATTTTGCTTTATCTCTTCCCAGTCTTCTCTGTTTAACTCGAGCTTGAGCAAGCGGTTCAGAATGTCAAGGCGATGGCTCCGTTTATCGAGACTCCTTTCCTGTTCATTTCTAAAAAGCGCTTCCTTAACGGACTGAGAATACGCGCTTAGCTCGTTCCATAGCTGAGTTCCCTCGATGTCCCGGATGCGTTTATGAGTGCTGATTAATGCCGTCAAACGCTGTGAGATATTAACATGAATACTCTGCCGCTTCGCCTCCTCCCGGAGGAAGAGAGCAAAGGATTCGGGACTTATTCTGGAAATTTGGAATTCTTGAAATTGTTGATTGAAGGCGATGACTCCGCTTGCCCTCGGGTTCATCTGAAAGAATTGTTTTATTTGATCCGCAAGTTTTCTCACCTCCAAATCTACGGAAAGATCATGATCCGTCATCCGCAAACTCTGTTCACACAAAAGCGCCAATCCAGATCCCTTGTCTGGAGTCCTGACACTCGACAATTTCGAAAGGACCGATATTAAGTCGGCCTCATTTTTCTGAAACAACATTAAAACGCGGTCTATTTCCAGAAGCTTTTCAGAGTAAGTTTTTTCTTTCTCTTCTTCCAACGATTCCGATGCTGCGTCAAGTTTTTTTAAAACCGGCCCTTGTACTTCCATCGTTTCCAGAAAATATCGCAATCCTTCCTGATAAAGCCGCCAGTCTTCGATACCCTGATATGAAGCCGCATTGTCATTGAAGATTGCCGCAGCCGTCGAGCCCGTGAGTTCACCGCGATCAAAATATTCCTCAAAAACCTTTTTTAAGATTTCCTGATCGGGAAAACTTTTAAACATTTAGGGATCGAGTTCCGAGGCTGAGCCCTCGACAGCGACCGAATCTACTCCGTACTGACTCTGAAAATAATCGATGATCCTCTGGATGTTTCTCTGGGCATCGGGAATTGAATGGGCATCTTGAATCGCTGCGACAAATCGTTGAGGTTTGATTCCTTGGGGTATGTATGTTTCTTGGATCGAACCGAGCTCTTCGGGAAGCCTCAGGGAGTCCAAAGCCTGAAGCGGATCCTGCGGCATGATTACAGGTTTTGAACCAGAACCGGCGGGAAGAGCATCGGCTAAAACTTCGCCGGATGTATTAACAAGCGTGAATGAAATGATAAGCAAAAGGCAGGTGGCTTTTGAAAAAAAATTACCTGGAGAGTTTTTTTGATTCACCATCGGGCAAACATCCTTTCCCTGCTGCTCATGAACGAAGCGCCCGCGCCTTATCATCGAAGAAACAATTCGCCGCCCGACGGGCCCAGGATACGGAGCGTCGCGGACAAAACGACAACCCTCTCTGACAAGAAGCCCATGACCCCGGCCGCACTAGCGCTAAACGGGCCCCAAAATCTTCTTCTCTGAATTTAGTTTTCGGGTAAACACGCCGCATCCCCGCGAGTGATGAAGCCCATGACCATCGCCGCCGAGAGTTAGTATAAACCCCTCTTTAGCGTGCCCAAGTTCACTTGGAACAGACCCCATGGGATATCAGAAAACGCATCAACGTAAAAAGCTGACCCGTTCGCGGTCATCACGAACGTTCGGACACCCAGAAAGGGACGTAGATTTCCCATGACCTCTCGGCACGATAAATGCTACCAGACGATCATCCCTGATACAAATTATAGGCTTCAATAAACTATGGCGGGACTTTGACCAAGGGTGAAAGCGGGAAGATATCCTGCACCCCATTAGCGATTCGAGCTCTGCTCACAATTGTTATTGTCTACCCTGCTCTCATCTCGGCGCTTCGGGAAGCGGTTTTTTCGAAGTAGTACAATCTGCTTCATTTCAGCATGTCGAACTCTATTAGGC
>VFQY01000024.1 GCA_018883425.1 Candidatus Omnitrophota bacterium
TCTCTAGACCGCGTGCTTCGGGAGTCCGATTTTCTGACCATTCATACCCCGTTGACCGAACTCACGCGGGGCTTGATCGGCGGGCGTGAGCTTCGTAAAATGAAACCCGGCTCGGTCCTGATGAACATGGCCCGGGGCGGGATTGTCGATGAGACGGAGCTCTTGAAAGCGCTGAAATCCGGGCGTCTTGCGGGAGCCGCAACAGATGTGCTTGTTCATGAACCGCCGCGCAAGACGGAGCCGCTTCTCAAGCACCCTAATCTTCTTGCGATGCCGCACATGGGATGGGCGAGTTTGGAGTCCCGCCGGAGGCTGCTTCAAGAGATCGTCTTCAACATCCGGGCTTTTCAGAGCGGAAAAAAACGCAACTGTATTGTGTCCTAACCAGGGAGCGGAAGGTATGTTCAGCACGGAAGAAATCGAAGCGTTGATTGACCGGGCTTTGCCGGGTTCGACGGCGATGGCGGTTGATCTCACCGGAACGGCGGATCATTTTGAGGTCCGTGTTTCTTGGCAGGGTTTTCAGGGGAAAAGTCTTATCGAACAGCACCAAATTGTGAATCGAGCCCTTCAGGAACCCCTCGAAGACGGCCGGATTCACGCACTCAAAATCAAAACCATTTCAGTCTGAAGAAATCCAAGGAGAAACGTATGTCGGATGTTCTGGAACGGATTAAAACAGAAATCGAAAGTCATAAGATCGTTCTTTTCATGAAGGGTGAGGCGGATGCGCCCATGTGCGGGTTCTCGGCCGCAACCGTTCAGGTTCTCAAGAGCCTGGATGCGCCCTTCCGTGCCGTGAATGTGCTGACGAATCCGGATGTCCGTCAGGCCCTTCCTGGTTATTCTCAATGGCCGACTTTTCCGCAGCTCTTTGTGAACGGGCAGCTGATCGGCGGCTGTGATATTGTTCATGAACTGAGAGACTCCGGGGAGCTCAAGAAGATTATCGACTCTGCGCTCGGCCGATAAGCCGGGAGAAAGGCTGTGATGGAGGCCAAGGTTTTTTTGAGCGCTTGCTTGGGGAAGGTTCTTGAACTGAAGGGGCAGGATCTTTTCCTTAAGGTCGGAACCGTCCCAAGAACGCATCTTGCCGGCGTAATCAAGCATCTTCCTTTTGAGCCGGTCAAGGAAGAGATGACGCGGGCTATCGTCGAGGAGTTTCTTCATCCTAAGCAGCGCGAGAATTTGGAGCGCAGCCTCAGCGTTGATTTTGCTTTTACGCTCATCCGCGAATCTCAGCGTTTCCGAGCCAATGTCTTTGTGCAGCAGGGAACCTACTCCCTTGTGATACGCACGCTTTGGAAGACGATTCCTCCGCCTGAAGCCCTGCGCATCCCGCCCATTCTGCAGAAGATTGCCCTCGAGCGTTCCGGTCTGATCTTGGTGGGGGGCACCGTTGCCTCCGGAAAGTCGACGACCCTTACCTCGATGATCGACATGATGAACCGCACCGTGGAGCGGCACATCATCACGGTTGAAGATCCGATTGAGTACATTCACCGAGATGACCGATGCCTGATCAATCAGCGCGAAATTGGTGTGGATGCCCAGGACTTTACATCGGCGCTGCGCTTTGCTGTTCGCCAGGCGCCTGATTGCATTTTTATCGGCGAAATGCGTGACCTGGAAACCTTTGATTTTGCACTCGGCGCCGCGGAGGTCGGGCGGCTGGTGATGTCCACGGTGCACGCGAAGTCAGTCGTGCAGATTCTGGACCGTGTCCTGGGTTTTTTTCCTCCGGATCAGCGCGATCAAATTCTGATGCAGCTGTCCTTCAACATCACCTGCTTCGTCTGTCAGAAACTTCTCACGGCGAAAGACGGCAGCTTTGTGCCGGCATTCGAAATTATGGTCGGTAATTACACGACACGGCAGCTGGTTCGGGAAAAAAAATTCGACAAAATTCCGCAAGCCCTCGTGAATTTCGCAAACGAGGGAATGTTGACCTTCGATCAGAGCATCTTCAAGCTTTGGCAGGAAGGGGTCATTGCTCAGGAAGAGGCTTTGCGGGCTGCTGAACGTCCGCAAGAGATGCAGAACCTTATGAAGGGAATCAGCCTGGACGGTTCGAAAGGCAGAATCCTCGGATCTTGAAGTTTATCTGCGTGCTCTCCTGAGAGCCGCCGCAGCGAAAAAAAACATTCATTTTTACGGATCTTTGATGCCCCTCGGTTTCTAACAAACTCTCCCTTGTCCATGCGGCTCGGTACGGCGGTGCACCCGGCAGGAAAAGCGAATTTAAGACAACCTTCCGAATCCGCTTGAACCAAGAGCCTCCGGCCCGCCCGTCCAAAAAAATAGGGCAATAGATCGCTGCTGATTTTCCCGCTGCTTGAACGCCTTCCTGCGGACGGCGTCTGGTAACTACCTCTCGGTCCCTCGGGTCAACACAGTTAAGTAAGGATCACAGGAATAAAGACGATGCCGGCGTTTTCCAGTGAATTCTCGCACAAGTCCAATCTTTTGAAGGTTTACCAGCGCATTGCTAACCGCCGGAAACGAAACAATCCGATGGTTCTTCAAAAAATCATGCACCCGTAGAGCAGTAGATGCGGCTTTCCCAAGTTTTTGGATCTGGCGCTGGTGTTCTTCGAACATCGCAAAAAAGCTTATTAGCCGCAGATTCAGCTTCATGCGCCACGGATTCGATACCACTAAAAAAGAAGTCAAGCCCTCCTTCCCAGTCGCCATCGCTTCTTACGCGTTGAAGCTTTTCGTAGTAGACCCTGCGGTGTTTCTTAAAAGATAAGCTGAGATAGAGAAGCGGCTCTGATAGTGCTCCATCGCACTCAGAATGAATGTGTCCAAAAGCCGTCCCAGTCGGCCGTTGCCGTTAAGAAACGGACGGATGCTTTCGAATTGAGCGTGAACGATTCCGGCTTTGACCAGCGTCGGGACTTTCTCTGGATCTCCATGTGGAAATTTTGCCAGCGTGCCCATCGCGGGCATGACTTCATGCGGAGGCGGCGGGACATACAGCGCCTTTTCGGGGCTCGTTCGGCCGATCCAATTCTGAGCGCGCCTGAATTCGCCGGGCGTCTTGACATTGCCGCGAGCTCCCTTAAGAAGAATTCCATGAATCTCTTTGATGAGGCGAAGACGGAGTGGGAAGCCTTTTTTTGACTCGGCCAATACCATGTTGCATGGCCCGGACATAGTTGGACACCTCTCTGACAGCAGTTGTGGGCACGCCGGGTGACTCTTCCATTTCGAAGAGCAGGAGATCTGAAAGCGACGACGGAGCGCCTTCGATCTGTGAGGACAACACCGCTTCTTTACGAACATAGGAATAGATGGAAAGATCTGGATCGGGCAAAAAAGCGGATGTGCCGTCGAGTCTACCCAATGCGCGGTTGGCGCGGTCTTGCAGATCTTGGAGTTTGTGGTCGCAGCGGATCGGCGGATTTGGAGGCAACGGATGAGGAATGAACAAAAATACGGCTCGTCAGCTGTGCCGTGCTTATGCCATCTGCCTGATCGATTGCTTTTAGAGGGTTCTGGTGGGCTGATGGATAATTAAGGCATAAGGCATTTTCGCTTAATTGTAAATTTCTGATTCAGTCTTGGATTAGTAACCGGACGCTGTCCGAGGGGAGGGGGGGGGTAGAGACCGATGGAAGCAAGGCTGGCAAATTCTTTTTGAGGACGTGATTGGCGAACCTCATGAGAATAGACGTGTTGCCGATCGGCATCAGTGTTTGCGGGGCTCAGATAGCCGGGAGACAGCGTCATAAGCTTATCGGGCGTGCCTTTAGCATAAGTTAAGTAACTGGAGTCAAGATGATCGTCCAGCCATTGAGCTATGCCGGCCCGAAGGGGGAGATATTGTCAAAGGTTGTGGCCTGAGAATGTGTTTTCATAAGCCGTTGAGCGCGCTTGGAGAAAGCGCCTTAAGAGACCGAATAGAAACGGCACGCGCGCAGAAGCCGTGACGCCGTAGAGAACGCGCCTTTTTCCTGCCAGGGTATCGGTCACCCACTCGGCGCCGATGAGAGCCTCTCCTAAGCCCGAGCTTCTCACAATCAGCTCTGCCCGGCGTATCGCCGCGCAGCAGGCGTCAGAAACGCCTGGGTCACAGCTGAGCGCGCTGCATTGGCCAGCCTCACGATCAGAGGGGACTGCTGACTGGGCCGCCAGAGCTCCTTCGCGCGCGGCTGCCGAAAGAATGCTCGACACGAATCTCATGCTGCCGAGCTCCGACACAAGACTTCCCAGAACCAGAAGGAACGGGACAAGGAGAACGAAGGCGCGCAGCGCCCGGTCAGACATCGTCAGAACGCTGACGCGCAGACGGGCAAGCGCCTTGCGAGAAAGTCTGGATCCGTGAATTATTTTTCTTCGGATTCTCATGGGCAGTTTCAAGAAAGCCTCGGACTTCTTAGAGATCAAGAGCCTGGGTGCTGAGCACTCCCGCTCTCGGGGATCATGGGCGAGCTGAGCCGAAACATCACGGGTTTTTTTCTATCGGAAAGCTTGGGCCCGTAACGCAACACCGCTTAGACAGAAGAGCGCCTGCGGGGCAAGGATCCCGGGCTCAGACCCTTTTAGAAAATCTGGGCATGAGGTCTTGCTGTCCGGCCTTATTCAGCAAATTTTTCCTGGTAAATTTTTATCAGGACAAAAAAGACGGAGAGAATAACCGGACCCAAAAAAACGCCCATAATTCCGTAAAGGTTGAGTCCGCCGAGGATGGCGAAGAAAAGCAGGAAGTAAGGAAGTTTTGTTCTTTCGCCGATGAGGGCCGGCTTGATCAAGTTGTCGATGAGGCTGATGCCCAGCGTTCCGGTTGCCAGAAGAATGACGCCCTGGGTGTAGGCATGCGTCGCGAAAAGGTAAATCGTGATCGGCACCCAAACCGCCCCTGCGCCCAGAACCGGAATGAGCGACGTGAAGAACGTTGCCAGAGCTAAAAACAAGGGTGCCGGAAGGCCTAGGCCCCAATAAATCAGCCCTGCCAGGCTGGCCTGAGTCAAGCACGTCAGCACTTGTCCGCGTATCACGGCTGAAAACGTTTCGTTGATTTGATTAAAAATCGAACGCTTGTTTTCTTCTTCCATCGGTGTCGCGTGGTAAACGAACCGATAAATTTTTTCTCCGTCTTTGAGGAAAATAAAAATGAGAAAAAACAGCATCATGACGCTGAGGATCAGGAAGAAGATGTTCTTTGTGATCACGCCTGCCTGCGCGATCGCAAAATTGGCAATACCTCTGCTTGAGGTGAGAAGCCACGCGGCAGCGTTCTCTTTGATCGGTTCCCATTTCAGGACGTCCGTTTCAAGCCGCTGGATTGCGGGGAAAGCGCGCAGCTGATCGATCAGTTTTTCGAGCTGTCCTTCGCGGATGTAACTGGTCACCGATTGATAAAGCTCGACGGCTTGTCCGGTCATGTTCACGACAAGAATGACCAAAGGTGGAAGAACGAGAAAAATCATGAACAGCGTCATGACCAGAGGAGCGAGAGTTTCCCGGTGCTTGGGTGAAAAATGTTTCTTGAGACGCTGATAAAGCGGATAACACGCATAGGCTAGAATCGCTGCCCAGAAAATCGGATGAAGAAAGCTTGAGAACAGCAGAATGACTTGATAAAAAATGAAGATTAAAAGGGCCAGAAAAAAAAGAGTAAGAAACTGGTGACGTGTCATGGACGTAGTTTAGCGATTTCCTGGGCGTTGACAAGTTCGGCGTAGAGGATTGCAAAAAAATGACACCCTGAGGCCGTGCCGAACCGCGGGGGAAGGGGTCAGAGTGTTTTTAAACAGGGAAGCCAACAAAACTGTTCTGACGGCTCTCTCTCTCTCTCTCTGAGCAGCCTCAGAGTCAACAACCGACGGCGGCGAATCCGCGAGCCGAGTCGGTGATCAAGAAATCAGGAGCCGTGCCAGCTTAGGCTTTTAAAGCGGGGGCGGAACTGCCGTCCTTCGTAAGATAATTACGAACGTAATCCAGAATGCCTTCGCGGGTAGTGTAGCGGGGATTGAATCCGATGGCTTCTCGTGCGTGGCGTATGTCCGCTTGAGTGAAATTTTGGTAGAAGCCGTAGGGGTTATCGAAATATTCCGCTTCGACCTTGGTGCCGAGAGCTTCGTTGATGGCATCGATAACTTCGTTGAAGGAAGTTGCCTGGCCGGTGCCGATGTTGACCACCGTGTTTTCCTGGGCGCTGCGGGCCTGAAGAACGCCCTCGACGACATCCTTCACATATATGAAATCCCTGCGCTGTTCGCCGTATTTAAAAATACGAGGGCGCTTGCCGGCCCGAATCTGAAGACAAAGCTGATAAATCATACTGGCGGCGTGTCCCTTGAACGTTTCCCGGGGGCCAAAGACGTTGAAGAAACGAAGTCCGACGTTTCTTACATCCCCGTAATTTCTAGCCAGACCCTCCAGCACCCATTTGGAGAACCCATAGACATTGTTCGGGCGGCCAGCGTCGGACTCCTTCATCGGGGTGTCCTGACTGCCGTAGGTTGCCGCGGAGGACGCGTAGACGACTGCCGCTTTCTTCGACCGGGCCAAGTCGAGGATGTTGCGGAATCCTTCGACGTTGTCGAACATCATTTTCTTTTCGTCGAGAATCGTCGTGTCCGTGATCGAGGCCATGTGGAATATGGTGTCCAGAGGCTGATGTTCGAAAATCCGCAGCCAGGAGCGGTCAGCGGCGTCATAGGCAAGCACATCGCCCCGAAACCCCAAAAGATTTTTGTAGCTCGAGCACCGAAAGTCATCGAGCGCGAAGACGCGTGCGCCCGGATAGCGGGATTCCAATTCGAGTGTCAGGTTGGAACCGATAAACCCGGATGCGCCGGTCACAAGGATATTTTTCATAGGCGGTATCGTAGTCAAATCCGGCCAAAGTTCAACCTCAAAAAAAGAGATGAGGATTTAGGTTTCCTCGCCGTTAATCAGAGGGTGACCTACTCTGCCCTCAGATTCCTGCTTCTTCTCGCGCTTTTTCTGTTCCTTTTCCCCACGTCACCGCAGGCGGGCATGGAGCGTGATGCGGGTCTTATCCTGAGGGGGGTGGCTAAGACAGTCGGTTCAGCGCTGCATGTCCCATCCCAGGTTTTGGCGGGAACGGCCCAGTCCTTCCCCCTGGGGGTCGTCGGCGGGGCTGTCGGCGGGACGATGAAAGCCGTAGGAGGAACGCTCTCAGGGGCGTGGGACATCGCCCGCGGCTCAGCGCCCTATGCCAAGTATCTCGTTTTTCTCTAGACCATCCCTACCAGCGTGACGGTTTTAAACAGCTTGGCTTTCGCGGCATGCCCGTCAGCGAGAGCTTGGTAGGTCTGCCCTGTTTCCTCATCGATACGGCCTGGGTCGAGATCTGCAAGCGGGATCATCACAAAAGATTGCTTCTGGTAGCCCGGCCGCGGGAGAAGATCGAGGTCCAGCGTCCGCGGAGCAAATTTGTCCTGACTGCGGTTGCGTCCGTTGCGGTCCTCGATTTCCCGCAGAAGCTGCTCTGCTTGAGATCGGCTCAGGGAAGTGCGTACGCGGACGGCAAGATTCCAGAACGGTTTTTCTCCTGAGGGACCTTCCGGAGGCGTTTCGTAAACGGGGGACGTGTCGAGCGAGCCCATCAAAGACCGCAGTTCTCTGAGGGCCCGAGGAATGTAGACCTGCGGCTCAACGTTCGAGCCTATGCTAATGAAATAGTCTTGGGCGGATGCCATGATTTCAAGCGCGTTTTTTTCGCGCGGCGCGCTTGGGCGTTTTCTTGCGGAAAATTTCGATACCCACATTTTTTGAACCGCGCACGGCGCCCGGTTTCGAGACCCGAACGAAAATTTCCGAAAGATTAAATTCGTCCAAAAGAACGGATGCTGTTTTTTCGGCGAGGGTTTCGATGAGGTGAAAGCGGCTGGCCGAAATAAATTGAATCACGCGTTTGGAGATTCCTTTGTAATCCAGAGTGTCTTGGATGCTGTCGGACCGGGCGGCCCGGCGGGCGTCGGCGGGCATTTCCAGGTCGATCCAGACTTTTTGTTTAACTTTGCGCTCCCAGTCGAAGATGCCGATGATGCAGGAGATTTCCAGGCGCTGAAGAAAAATTTTATCTTTCATCGAGGACTCTTTTCAAGTTTCGAGGCACAGGTTCGGGAGGTTTTTTCGACGAGGAGCGAAGTATAGCATTTCACTTGACCGGCTGTCCATTTTTGGCATACTGCGTTCGCCTCAGTTTCTCAAACCTGCCGTGAGAGAGCGAAAAAACATGCCGATGGGTTTTCCCCTGGATGCTGAACCCCATGAAAAAGAAGAACCCCGCTGCGGGATTTTCGGCCGCTGCGGAGGCTGCGCCTATCAGCACGTCACGTACGAAGCGGAATTGAGGCTCAAGAGCGAAGGCCTGCGCAGGGTCTTGACCGAAAAGTTTTCTCTTGAGGGAGTGTGTGTGGAGCCCGTTACGGCTTCCCCGGATATCTATCACAGCCGCAGCCGGCTGGATATTTCCATGGTGCGCAGGGCAGGCGTTCTGCAGGCCGGTTTTATGACGCCCGGAAGTAAGAACCTTCTGGAGATCGATTCATGTCCGATTGCCCGCGAGGAAATCACGAGGTTTATTCCCGAGCTGAAACGCCAGGCCGAAGCTCTTTTCCCGCCAGAGTATCGGACGGCCAACCTCGTCGTTAAAACTGGAGATGACGGCAGGGTTCTTTGGGGAGGGATCGGAAAAAGGTCCCTGGAAATGAAACCGCAGGACTATTTTTGGACCAGGATCAGGGGAAGAAAGATTTTTTATTCCCTGGATACGTTTTTTCAGGCCAATCTGTCTATCCTGCCGCTCGTGATGGATAAAATCGAGCCGCTCATTCCGGAAGATGAAAGGGACCTTTTTCTGGATCTGTATGGGGGCGTGGGACTTTTTGGGATTTCGCTGGCGGACCTGTTTCGATCCGTGGTCGTGATCGAGGAATCACCGGCATCGATTCAAATGGCGTATTACAATCGGGCGGCGCATGATCTCGGACATGTGCGGGTTCACGAGGGGCGCGTGGAAGACGCGCTCGCGTCGACGCTGGCCAAAAAAGCCGCCGGCACGAGCGCTGTGGCGATGATTGATCCGCCGCGGCAAGGATTGAGCACAAGCGTTTTGGAAACACTCGTGCGCGCCAAGGCGCTCAAACGCCTCTTTTACTTGTCCTGTAACCCGGAATCTCTCGCTCGCGACCTTGCGGTTTTGACGGGAGGCGGATGGACCCTTGAAAGGATTATGCCTTTCGATTTCTTTCCAAGGACAAGCCATTTGGAAACGCTGGCCCTTTTGAGGCCCCAACTTTAAGGATGCAGCATGACCCGAGGCAGGGAAGGAAAAGCAAAAGCTGAAGTGGGCGGACGCTACTTGATCGGAAGGCTCCGAGCGGATCAGCGGCCCCAAGAAGAGAAGTTCTGGGAAAAGCGCGAACTGCCTGCGGATTTAGCGCCCCTTCACCAGCTTTTCGAAGGGGTCAGAGGACCTCTGGAGGTTGAGATCGGCTGCGGCAAGGGTAAGTTTCTCGTCGGACGCGCAACGGCCGAACCCGCCATCCGTTTTCTGGGCGTTGATACGGCCGGTAAGTGGATGAAAATCGGCGCACGGCGGGGCGAAAAGCGTCAGCTCGCCAATCTTTGTTTCGTCCGCACCGATGCGGGCATCCTTGTGGAAAAATATCTGCCCGCGCGGAGCGTGAGCGTTTTTCATATTTACTTTCCCGATCCGTGGCCGAAAAAGAGACATCACAAGAGACGTATTGCCAAAGCTTCTTTTTTTTCTCTCCTGCGGGAAAAACTCGAGGACGGAGGACTCATCGAGCTGGCGACGGACAACCTGCCTTATTACGAGGACATTCAGCGCGAAGTGGACCTTCTGGGGCCCGTTTGGGCTTCCCGCCGCGAAACGGTGAATCAAAGAATTTTCTGCGATGAATTCAAAACCAGTTACGAACTTAAATATGAGGCCGAGGGTCGGCCGCTTTACTACATGGAGCTTGTGAAATGAGAATTTCCCGCGCTCTTGCTATGGCCGGTATCGATTCACGGCGCAAATGCGAAGAGCATGTCCGCAACGGAGCTGTTCAGGTCAATGGTGAAGTGGTCCGCGATCTGGGCAGACAGGTTGAGCCCGGCACCGATCTGATTTCATTCCGGGGCAGGCCGCTGCCGTTCAAGAGCTTCGTTTACTTTGTTCTCAATAAACCCGAGGGATATATCACGACAGCCTCGGATCCTCACGCGTCCAAAACCGTTTATGATCTTCTTCCGAGACGCCTTGTCCGCAGCACCCGTCAGCCGACTGAGGACAAAGCTCGGGTTTTCCCCGTGGGACGCCTCGATAAAGACACGATGGGAGTTCTGCTTTTTACCAACGACGGCGAGCTGGCTCACAAACTCATGCATCCCCGCTACCGCGTGGGAAAGTGGTATGAGGCGCGTTTGGGCCGTGCGTTCGCTCCTGAGGATGCCAAAAGAATTCTCTCAGGGCTCCGGCTGAAGGACGGGATGGCCCGTGCCGAGGAAATCCGCGTGGTGTCGAGGCGCGTGGTTCACTTAAAAATATGTGAGGGGCGCAAACGCGAAGTTCGCCGCATTTTTGAGGCGCTGGGTTATCAGATGGAAAGGCTCGTGCGTTTGGCTTTCGGACCGATTCTTATCGGAAGCTTGACGCTGGGGCAGGGCCGGTTTTTGGGAAAGAACGAAGTGGCCGCCTTGCGCGCCTGCGTCGATGACAGCGGGGGCCTTGAGGAACGCCGGACTCCAGGCGGACGCAGAAAGCGGCCGTCGCCTTCCCGGTAAGCCTTCCTGCCGCTTTTTGAACGGGGTACGGGCACCGAATTTTCGATTCATTGATGATCCTGCCGGTATTTTCCGGAAGAAAGCAGAGGGGTTCTGAGCCTGATCAGACGAGCGCGAACGAGTGCCTGTGCGGTTTTGACGGCTTTCATGTGTTTGGCCCATGCTCCTGCAGTCAGGGCGGAGGAGAGTGGCGCGGCCGGGCGCCCGGCGCCTGATTTTCCGGCAGGCGGCGAGTGGATCCCCGAGCGTCTCCCGATGAAGTCCCCTGCAAAAGACCGTGTGACGATGGTCTATTTTTGGGACTATGCAACGATCAATTGCCTGCGGGAAATTCCGAGATTGAAAGAATGGGCGGAGGTCTACGAAAGGTTTGGGTTTGAAATTATTTTCATCCATGCGCCTGAATTCGAATTTGCCCGTGAAAGGCCGAACGTCGAAAAAGCAGTGAGACGTTTGGGCATCCGCCAGCCCGTCTATCTCGACAATGACGGACGGCTTTGGGAGGCTTACGGGGTGCGTTCCTGGCCGACCAAGTTTTTGATCGGTGCGGATAAAAAAATCGCCGCTTCACACATCGGAGAGGGCGGTCTGAAGGAGTTCGAAACACGCATCCGCGAAGCCCTTTTAAGACGCAGTCCGGAGGCGAACCTGCCTGAACCTGTGATCGCGCATGAGCGCGACTCATTCCAGGTGCTCGATTGCGGTGAGATGAGCGCTGAACTTTATGCCGGTTACAAAAGGGCGGATTGGTGGGGCGTCGAAATCACGAACCGATCCGGAGTTTTGCCTGATCAAGTTCTGAGGTTCAAAGATCAGGGACGCAGATCCGAGAGAGGTATCTTCCTTCAGGGTGAATGGGCGAATCTCGAAGACTCCCTTCAGCATCGGCAGAGGCTTCAGGATTGGACGGCCTACCTCGGGGGGATCTATCTCGGTGCCGAGGTTTATGCGGTGCTTTCGGGACCTGAAAAATCTGAGCGTGAAGTCCGTTTGTATGTCCGGCGCGATGATGCCCCGGTTCCTGCAGGCATGCACGGAAGGGATCTGCGCACCGATGAAACCGGAGAGACCTACCTTGTGGTGGAAGAGCCGCGCCTCTACAGCCTGATCCGCTCGGAGGATGGAGGATTTCACGAGATCAGGCTGATGACGCGCGATCCGGGTGTCTCGGTTTACGCGTTTTCCTTCTCCAATACCTGCCTGGCGGAATTCGAACACCCGTAAAAAACTCCGCCGCAGGACTCGATCGACTGTACCGAGCCTTCCTCGGGCAGAAACACGGCAAGTTTCTGGACGGTTTTGCTGCCAAGGATAACCACGAGCCGTCCTTCGATTGAAAAAGCGGGATGAACTTCCAGGTACGGGCTGCTCAAACCTTCCTGTTTCAGGGTTTCCAGGACAGTTTTTCGCTGTGCCGGACCCAGCCTGCAAGCGACATCCAGAAAATCATCCACGAGATCTTCCCATGCGTTGTCCATAAGCTCGTCCCCCTTCGATTTTTCACAAGCCTACCCCAAGAAACACTGCCTGCGAATGACGAATCTCGGCGGCAGAGCTGAGGAATCTATTATAATAGATAAAAACTGATAAAAAAGATTATGCCGAGACCTCCCGTTTCTTGAGAAGAAGGCAGAGGCGCTCGGCCCAGGGAGTCCGGCAAGAGCTCAGGGCTTTTTGACTTCCGCGCGGAGTGCGAGGGGGAGGGGCAGCAGGAACCTGAGCGCGAGTTTTATCAAACCTTCGGCCGTAAAAACCGCAGGCCGCAACTTCCTTGCGGGGCGCCCGTCCCGCAAAGAGCGGCGTTTTCCAGCCGGAGGAGCTCAGGTTCCGGTGGCGATTTTTCCGATCCATGCTATAATCCGCGCATGTCAACCCAGCCTTCAAAAAAACTCGACACCTTCGTGAATCCATACCCTTCCAGGAATTACGAGATCAGTTTCGATTGTCCCGAGTTTACCTGTGTTTGTCCCAAAACCGGCCAGCCCGATTTTGCGACGATCCGCATACGCTATGTGCCGGATCGGCTCTGTGTTGAACTCAAAAGTTTAAAGCTCTACCTCTGGAGCTACCGTAACGAGGGCGCCTTCCATGAGAAGGTGACGAATCAAATCCTCGACGATCTTATCCGCGCCGTTAAACCCCGCCGCATGTGGATTGAAGGTGATTTTTACGTGCGGGGGGGCATCCGCACCGTGATTCGTGCTGAGCACCGTAAGCCGGGCTACAGAGGTGAGGCTTTCAGGGCATGAGGCCTCTGGGCCTTCTCCTGCTTCCGCTTTTTTTTCTGACGCTGGTCTTCCCGGAGGTTGTGCCGATGGCCCATAGCCAAGAGCCCAAGGCTTATGAGTGGATGATTGTCAACGCGGCCGTCTATGACGGCGAAACTCCCAGGCCGAGGCGCCTAGACGTGGCCATTCACTCTGAGCGTATCGGTGCGGTTGGAAAACTGGACGCCTCGGACGCTGAACGCGTTATTGACGGATCGGGACTCATCCTCATGCCCGGCCTCATCGACCCGCATACCCATTCAGACTTCAACAGCTGGGTCTATCCCGAATTAGCCAACAAACTTTATCAGGGCGTGACTTCCGAGATTAGCGGCAATTGCGGCATGTCGGCCGCCCCCTCCGAGGGTGAGCACCGCAAGCAGATTCACGCCATCTGGGCCCGCGAAGGGGTTCATCTGCCCAAAGGCGAATTGCCTTGGAGGAGCGTGAGAGAATACCGCGCGTTTATGCAGAAAAAAGGTCTTTTAACCCATCAGGGAGTTCTCGCAGGTCACGGCAATTTGAGAGCGGCTGTGATGGGGTTTGAAAACCGGCCCGCCGAAGCGCACGAAATTCAGAAGATGCGCGAACTCTTGAAGCAGGCTATGGATCAGGGAGCGCTGGGTGTCTCTTTCGGCCTTGTGTATTTGCCGGGTCTGTACGCGCGCGAAGATGAAATCCGCGAGGTCTGCCGGGCGGCTGCGGAAAAAGACGGAGTGTGCGCCTTTCACATGCGCAGTGAGGGCCGAGGCCTTGCGGAATCGGTCCGTGAAACTTTGCGCATCGCCGAGGCGGCAGGAGCCAAGGTCCAAATCTCTCATCTGAAGGCCGCGGGTCCCCAAAATTGGGACCGCATCGATGAGGCCTTCCGTTTGATTGAGGAAGCCCGGGCGAAAGGATTGCGCGTGCGTGCCGACGCCTATCCGTATGAGGCCAGTTTTGCCGAGCTCGGGGTTGTCCTGCCTGATAGTCTTTATCAGCGGCCTGATCGAGAAGAGTATTTTCTTGATCCGCTCAACCGCGCCGCAATCCAGGCGGAACTCAAAGATTATTATGCGAACAATCCCAGAAATTGGGAGAAGGTGATGGTCGCTTCGGTGACAGCTGAAGAAGACAGGGCCGCGCAAGGTCAAACGATTGCCGCTCTCGCTTCTCAAAGGAAGGCAGCCCCGGAAGAGGTTCTGACGGAAATTCTCGCCCGTTCTCGTTTTGAGGTCAGTGCTTTTTATTTCTCCCAAAGCCCGGAGGTGGTGCGCCGTGTGCTTGAAAAAGATTACGTAGCGGCGGGTTCAGACAGTATTGCCGACGGTATCGAGTATCCTCATCCGCGGGCATTCGGGACCTTCCCCAAGATGATCCAGGAACTCGCCGGATTGAAGCCGGAACTGTTGGGGGCGTGGATCCGAAAATCGACCGCTGAGACCGCCGATTTCTTCGGCATCAAAGATCGGGGACGAATCGTTCCCGGAGCTTACGCGGACCTTGTGCTGATTGATCCGCTGAAAATCAAGGGTGCGGCGGACTACGCGAATCCTGCCCGCCTGAGCGAAGGCGTCCGATGGGTTTTTCTCAACGGATCGCCGGCTGTCCGCGAGGGCCTTTACGAAAAAGAAAAATTTGGGCGATTTATCGGCGATTGAGGCGGATTGCCTCAGAGCCGGAAGCCTTGCTATACTCAACACCAACCCAGGAGGGATTTATGTCATTGAGTGAGAGATTAGGTGCGGTAACTTTTAAGGGCAACCCGATGACGCTCGTCGGAGCAGAGGTCAAGGCGGGTGACAAAGCGCCCGATTTTTCAGTTCTGGCAGGGGATCTCAGTGAAGTGACCTTGGCCTCGAGTAAGGGTAAGATCCGGCTCATCAGCGTTGTACCCTCGTTGGATACCCCGGTGTGCGATCTTCAGACGAAGCGTTTCAACGAGGAAGCTTCAAAGCTTCCTGCCGGGATCGCGGTTTACACGGTCAGTACCGATCTGCCTTTCGCGCAGAAGCGCTGGTGCGGCGCCGCCGGTGCCGATAAAATCACGGCTCTGTCGGATCACCGCGAAACGTCCTTCGGGAAAGCTTACGGCGTTTTGATCAAGGAATTGCGGCTTCTGGCACGAGCGGTTTTCGTGATCGGTGCCGATGACCGCATTCAATATGCCGAAGTCGTTAAGGAAGTGACGCAGCACCCCAATTACGAGGCGGCTCTCAACGCCTTGAAGAGCGGCGCTCAGGCTTGAGCTGCTCGGCGGGCCGCCGGACCCACCGGCGGCCCTCGTCCCACACCCGGATCATTTCCCCCCGATTTTTGAAATCCGTATGCGCGCTGAGTCTGATCCTGCTCGGTGCGGCTCCTCTTCAGGCCGATGTCATGGATCAGCCCCTGGCCAGCAGCAGTTCGCATGAAGAGGCTTTTCAGCTGGCGATGGCTCACAAAAGCGAGGGGCGCCTGGCAGAAGCCGAAGCAAAACTTCAGGAAGCGCTCCAAAGCGCGCCGGGAAATCCCGCTTACCATTTTGAACTTGCCAATGTTTACGCGCTTCAGCACGACACCTATCAGGATATTCCGCCGGCCTTATCGGATTCCATTTTAAGAAGGGTCGCCTATGAGCTTGATCAAACCCTCATGCTTGATCCTGAATTTTTGCCCGCCCGTTACAATTTGGCGGTGACGCACAAACGGCTCGGGGATTATGAGCGGTCGCGTGAAGAGCTTCGCCGGCTCCGGGAAAAAGCCCAAAGCCGGGGCGATGCCGCAATGCAGTACAGTGCGCTGATGCAGACAGGGCGCGTCTATCAGGAGCAGGGTTTTTTTGATGAGGCGCGCGACTCTTTTCTCGCGGCGCGCCAACTCGATGAGATGAATCCTGAAAGCCGCGATGCGCTCGCGAACCTCGCGATGCATCAGAATTGGAAAGAAAACAAGACTCAGCGCGCCAACATGGGGCAAAGCTTGAATTCGATGCAGCAGAACCTGGCTCAAATGAACGCGCGAGGGTCTTCCTATCCCGGTTACGGCGGATACCCCGGACAGGATCCCCGGGCCCGTCAGGCGGCGACTTCCGGGCAGATGATGTCCTCTTTGGGCGGTCTCCTTGCCCAGCAGTTTGCTGCCCGCGGCGCGCGGTCCTCGGAGGGGCGGCGTGAGCGCTATGATGGAAACTTTTGAAGCCGTTTGCTTCGACGCGGGCGGAACCCTGCTTGCTCCCTATCCCTCTGTGGGTGAAATTTACAGCCGTGTTGCCGCCGTCTACGGCTGTCAAGTTTCTCCGGAGGCTGTTGAGACGCAATTTCATCAGGCGTGGGTGCGCGCCGACGGGCTGTCGAATCTCGTCAGCCACTCCAGCGAAAAAATTGAAAAAGAATTCTGGAAGAGCCTGGTTGCCGAAGTCTTTGCTCCGTTCGAAGGACCTCGCGATTTCGAGGGTTTTTTTGAAGAGCTCTATGAACGCTTTGCCAGACCGGAGTGCTGGCGCCTGTTCCCTGAAACGAGGGAAGTTCTGAAGACTCTCAAATCAAGGGGAAAACGTTTGTGTGTGATTTCCAACTGGGACAGCCGTCTCCTTACGCTCTGCGAGGGGCTCGGCCTTATGGAGTATTTTGACTTTATCTTGATCTCTGCGGTTTTTGGCGCTTCCAAACCCAGCCGGCGCATTTTTGATGAGGCCGTGCGGCGTTTCGGCGTGGATCCGGCGGGCGCGGTCCACGTGGGAGATAGTCTCGAGGATGATGTCCGCGGAGCCCGCGGGGCAGGGCTGGAGGCTGTTTTTCTCGACCGCAAAAAACGCAGTCACCAGAACCCTGAGGCATTCAGAGAAACACGGGTCATTCACGATCTTCGGGGGCTTCTCGGGCCTTGATCCCGCGGCTTCCCGTGCGCGGGCTTTTTGATTGACAGCGTCCGGCTCATCCGCTAACCTTGCCCCACATTTCTTGCGGGAGGACCAGCCATCATGTCGGAGAAAATTATGACGGAAAATTCAGCAGTGACTTCGAATATCCTCAAGGGTAAAAAAGGCCTCGTTTTCGGTGTGGCCAACAAACGCAGCATTGCCTGGGGCATTTCCAAGGCGGTTTCCCAGCACGGCGCCCAGCTTGCGTTTGCCTACCAAGGCGAACGGCTCCGTGAGGGCGTGGAAGAGCTCGCGAAAACTCTGCCGGGTCATTCTCCCCTGTATTCCTGCGATGTCACCAAAGAGGATGAAGTGAAAGCTGTTTATGAAAAGGTCGAAGCTGACTTTGGTTCTCTTGACTTCCTCGTGCACTGCATTGCATTCGCCAAAAAGGAAGACCTCGGAGGGCGCGTCGTCGACACGAGCCGCGACGGATTTCTTCTCGCTCATGACATCAGTTCCTATTCACTGGTCACGCTGGTCCGCGGCGCGGAACCCCTTTTCGAAAAAGCCGGAGGCGGAAGTGTTGTCGCTTTAACGTACCTGGGCTCAGAGAAAGTGGTTCCTAATTACAACGTCATGGGAATGGCCAAAGCCAGCCTTGAAGCCGGAGTCCGTTATCTGGCTTCAGACCTGGGCAAGAAAAACATACGCGTGAATGGGCTTTCCGCAGGCCCTGTGAACACGCTGGCGGCCCGCGGAATCGCAGGTTTTACGACGATGCTGGAAAATCACCGCAACCGGGCGCCTCTTGGCCGCAACGTCGAGCTCGAAGAGGTCGGCAACGCCGCCTTCTTTCTCTTGAGCCCGCTGTCCAGCGGCATCACCGGTGAGATTCTTTATGTCGATTGCGGCTACCGCATCATGGGAGCTTGAGCCCCGGTCTATGGGTGAAGCGAATATCCTGGTTCTGGACCTTGAGACCCAGAAGTCATTCAAGGAAGTCGGGCGGGGAAATCTTCATAAACTGAAAGTGTCCGTCGCGGGAACCTACGATTACCTTACGGGAGAGTACCTGGCCTACGAAGAGCGCGAGATGATGACGCTCGAAAAACGGCTCCAGAATATCGGCCTCGTTATCGGCTTTAACATACGCGGCTTCGATATGCCGGTTTTAGCGCCCTATATCTTTAGGCCCATCGATCAGATTCCTATCCTGGACCTGATGGAGGTCGTCGAGAAAGCCCGGGGACACCGTGCGAGTTTAGACAGCATCGCGGGTCCGACGCTAAAACAGCATAAGTCGGGTCACGGCGCTGACGCCCTCGTGATGTTCGAAGAAGGCCGTTTCGAAGAACTGAAGCGCTATTGCCTCGACGATGTCCGCTTAACTAAAGAAGTGTATGAATACGGGTGCCGCGAAGGAAAGGTGTTTTTTACCTCCAGCTGGGATTATAAAACCTACGAAATTCCGGTGAACTGGAAGGAAGAAACCCGGGAGCTTTTAGAAAGAAAACCCACGACGGCAGAGAGCTTTCCCTCGAGTCTCTTCTAATCCAGCCTCCTTCGGCCGCGCGCGCGGGCGCGAGGGCCCGTTCTCGCACGGAGGATCTGCATGAATTCCATGATCTATCTTGATAATCAGGCCACGACAAGGCTCGATCCCTTAGTCCTCGAGGCGATGCTTCCTTTTCTAAAGGATGATTATGCCAATGCGTCCAGCGCCTCGCATGACGCAGGTTTGCGCGCTGCGGAGGCCGTAGAAAAAGCCCGCTGTCAGACGGCAAGACTGATCGGGGCCCAGCCCTCGGAGGTTTTTTTTACAAGCGGAGCCACAGAGTCCAACAACACTGTTCTTAAGGGGCTTTGGGAGTGCCGGCGGGCTGAGCGTTCCCACATCATTACGCAGGCGACGGAGCATTCATCGGTTCTGGCGGCCGCGCGGTTTTTGGAGAATCACGGTGTCCGCCTGACGGTTTTGCCCGTGGACGGCGAGGGGCGCGTGAACCCCGGGGATGTGCACTCGGCGATTACGGACGAGACGTTTTTGATTTCGATCATGCTGGCCAATAATGAGGTCGGCACGATTCAGCCGGCATCAGAAATCGGACGGATTGCCAAGCAGGCCGGAGTTTTTTTTCACGCAGATGCGTCTCAGGCGGCCGGTAAAATTCCTTTGAATGTTCAGGAGCTCCAGGCGGATCTTCTCTCCTGGACGGCCCACAAGATGTACGGCCCGAAAGGGATCGGGGCGCTTTACGTGCGGCGTGAAAAACCGCATGTCCGGCTTCAGCCCCTGCTTCACGGAGGCGAGCAGGAGCGAGGCCTCCGTTCGGGGACGCTCAACGTGCCGGGAATCGTCGGTTTCGGCAAGGCCTCGGAAATCGCAGAGGCTGTTCTTGAGGATGAGCAGAGAAGGGTTCGAAGTCTGCGCGAAAAGCTTTTCAAAGGTCTTTGCGAGCGGCTTGACTTTACCCGTCTGAATGGGCATTCTACGCACCGTCTTCCGGGTAATCTTAATCTAAGTTTCGCGGGTATCGAAGCGGAAGCTGTTCTGGATGAAATAAGGGGCGAGATCGCTCTTTCGGCCAGTTCGGCCTGTTCCTCGGGAAGCGGGGGAGCGTCGCATGTTCTTCAGGCGATGAATGTGCCGAGCGGTTATCTGCATCAGGCGCTGCGCTTCGGCATCGGACGTTTCACGACAGCTGAGGAAATCGACGCAGTTCTTGAACGCCTCACGGAAGTGATCGCGCGTCAGCGCAAATCATCGCCCTTTTATCCTCCGGACGCGGCCTTATAACCCAAGGAGATTGGTATGGTTCATTTAACACCGTCAGCCGTCGGCGAAGTGCGCCGCCTGCTTGCCAAAGAAAATAAAGATCAAGCCGGTTTGCGCCTCCTTGTCAAGGGAGGCGGCTGTTCAGGTTTGTCCTACGGGCTCAACTTCGACGTCCGCAAGGACGGCGATCAAGAGTTCAGCTTCGAGGACATTCACGTGTACATTGATCCCAAGAGTTACCTCTACCTGAAAGGCATGACGCTTGATTACGTCGAGGCGCTCGAGGGACGAGGTTTCAAATTTATCAATCCCAACGCGGATAAGACCTGCGGATGCGGAGAATCCTTTTCGGTTTAGACAGGCCCCCGGATAAGCGGATGACTGAAAAAAACTCGCTGGAAGAAAAACTTAAGCCGCTGCACGATCAAATACGCTGGCTGGGCGCATGCCTGGGAGAGGTCTTGATCGAGCAGGAGGGGCGATCTTTTTTTGAACTCGTGGAATGGGTCCGCAAGCGTTCCATTCAGCTCAGGCGGCGCTATGATGAGCGTCTGGAAGAGGAGCTGATCCGCAAGATCAAGGCGCTCAGCATCGAGTCTCTGACGAAACTGATACGAGCCTTCACAGTATTTTTTCAGCTGGCTAACCTTGCCGAGGATCAGCACCGTATCCGCCGCAAACGCGCCTACGAGAAAGAAGAAGGGAGCTTTCAGCGCGGATCGATCGAAGACGTGATCGCTGTTCTCAAGTCGTCCAAAATTTCCTTTTCAAAAATCCAAAAAGTCTTCAGCGACTTCGCCATCGAGCTTGTGCTGACCGCTCATCCGACCGAAGCTCAGCGGCGCTCGACGCTCGAAAAACTTTTTCTGATTGACCGGCTTCTCTATCAGCGCGAATACCATAACCTGACGCCCCGCGAAACGCGCCGTGTCGAGGAGGCTATCCGGGAAACCATCACACTTCTTTGGCAAACCGATGAACTGCGGCACCGAAAGCAGACGGTTCTGGATGAGGTGGACAACGGACTCTTTTATCTGGATCAGGTTTTATTTGAAGTTCTTCCGGCGACCCTCGAGCGTTTTCATAAGCTCGTGGAACAGAGCTACGGCCGCAAGTTTGAGACGAGGCCTTTTCTTCGTTTTGGTTCCTGGATCGGCGGAGACCGCGACGCCAATCCCTTTGTGACGCCCGAGGTCACCCTCGAAACCGTAAGGCGCCAGAAGGACATTGTCCTCAGAAAGTACATTAGGTCCGCGGGATTCCTGATGGAAGAGTTCAGCCAATCGATTCATTTGGCCGGAGCAAGCCGCAAACTTCTTGCCTCGATCGAGGAAGACACCCGGCGCCTGCCGCTCTTTGCCAACGCCTGGAAAGAGAAGAGCAATCATGAACCGTACCGAAAAAAAATCTCGCTGATCCAGCGTAAGCTGATCAATACGCTTCGGCTCAACGCCCTGGAGAAAGAACGTCAAACGGCGCCCGATGACACGATCGAAGGCGCCTATGAAAAAGAGGAAGATTTTTTGGCGGATCTCGAGGTTGTCGCCGAGTCGCTTAAGACCTGCAAGGGGGCTTATCTTCTGCCCCGTATCCAGCAGCTTAAACTCGCGGTGGAAACGTTCGGTTTTTATTTTGTGCCGCTCGAAATTCGCGACAACACCGAGTCGCTTGAAACCGCCGTCTCGGAGCTTTTGGAGGGGACGTCGCTTGCTCCCTCAGGTTTTCTGACTTTGGCCGAGGAAAAGCGTTTTGAACTGATGACGCGCCTTATCAAGGATGCGCCTCATCGGGAGGTTCTCGGGCGTGAATACTCTGAAAAGACACGGCTTTTTCTCGAGACTTTCCGCGCTATACGCAATATCCGCGAGAGGGTTCATCCCCGGGCGATCAGCTGCTACATCCTCAGTATGAGCCGCACGCCAAGCCAGATTCTTTCGGCTCTTTGGGTCGCGCGCGAGATGGGGGTTGAAGACTTGATGATGGTACCGCTCTTTGAAACCATCTCGGATCTCGAGGGATGCGGCGGCGTGATGACGGCGCTTTATGAATGTTCTGTTTACCGAAGTCATCTCAAGCGGCTCGGCGACCATCAGGAGATTATGCTGGGTTACTCGGACTCCGGCAAGGATGGCGGTTTTATGACCTCCACCTGGCGTCTTTACTGCGCCCAGAAAGAATTGACGCGCACGGCTCGGCACGCCGGCATCAAGCTGAAACTTTTTCACGGCAGGGGAGGAGCCATCGGACGCGGAGGCGGACCTCTCAATAAGGCGATCATGGCGCAGCCCCGGGACACCGTTGATGGGCGGATTAAAATCACGGAACAGGGTGAGGTCATTGCCTCAAAATATTCCAATCCGGTGATTGCCGAGCGCAATTTAGAGCTCGTGATTTCGGCGATGGTTCACGCAAGTCTGATAGAAAACAAGTCTTCTCAAAAGCAGGAGCGGTGGGAGAGTGTCATGCAGGATTTGTCTCAGACCGCCTATCAGGCTTACCGGGATCTGGTCTACGAGACCGAGGGATTCATCGAGTATTATCATCAGTCGACACCCATTGATTTGATCTCGAAAATGAACATCGGATCGCGTCCTGCGAGGCGCAGCGCGAGCGAGCGCATCGAGGATCTGAGAGCTATTCCCTGGGTTTTTAGCTGGATGCAGTCGCGCCAGACCTTGCCGGCTTGGTACGGGTTCGGTTCCGCGTTTCACCAGTTCATCAAAATGAACGCGCATGCCGGAATCGGTAGCCTGCGCGAGATGTACCGGGATTGGCCGTTCTTCCGTGTCACTGTGGATTTTCTAGAAATGAGCACGCAGAAAGCCGATCTGCACATTGCCCGTCATTACGCGGACCTGGTCAAGCGCAAGGCTTTGCGCGAAGCGATCTTCAAAAGGATTAAGAACGAGTATGAAGCCTCGATCGAGGCCATGCTTGCGATCACGGGACAAAAGAGCATTCTGGAAAAAACTCAGATGCTCCGCCGATCGATCGACCGGCGCAACCCGTATCTGGATCCGATCAGCCGCGCACAGGTTATTCTGCTCGGGCGTCTCAGGGACCGGCAGGAAAAGGGCGCCTCACCGCGCGATATTGAAGACATTCAGCGGGCTGTTTTCTTAACGATTAACGGAATCGCGCACGGCTTGCGGAACACGGGTTAGGGGAAATTATGAAAATCATTCAGCGCTACATCTTTCGTGAACTCCTGCTGCCATTTCTCGTTTCGGCGCTGACGCTCAGTTTTATTTTCATGGCGGGTTATATGGTGCGCGCCGCGAATTTCATTATCGGACGCGGCGTTCCTTTGACCGACACGCTCTACGTGCTTCTGCTGGCGCTCCCTGATATGGTGAGCTACACCATCCCGATGAGTCTCCTTACGGCCGTGATGATTGTCTTTGGGAACCTTTCGCAGTACAACGAAATACGGGCCTTCAAAGCTTCGGGCGTCAATCCCTACCAGATCATGCTGCCGGCGTTTGTGATCGGGATTGTGCTGAGTCTGGGGATGTTTGTTTTCAATGACCAGGTGGCGACCGAGGCGGGATTTGCGCTGAGAAAAACCACTAAACAGCTGCTCGTTAAACACCCCAAGGCTCTCGTCGAGCCCGGGCGCTTTGTGAAACTCAACGATCAGGTCCTCTTTCTTACCAAGCAGGTGGAGGGTGACAAGCTGCGGGACATTGTGGCCTATGAGGTTGGCGAGGGCGATGAGCCCATCCGCACGATCATCGCTGAGAGCGGGGAAATCATTACGCTGCCGGGACAGTCGGCGATGCAGATCAAACTTTACAACGGAAGTGTTTCCGATGCCAAAACCAAAGAGGTTCAGTCCATCCAATTTCAAACTTATGAATTCCCGGCTTACGGGCAGGAAGATATCGCCAACATGAAGAAAAAAATGCGCGATTTCACGCTGGCCGAACTGCTCGTGAAGAAGGAAAACCAGGATGTGCCGGCCTCTGAGTTATCGCGTTTCTGGACCGCTTTCCATGAGAGGATTGCTTTTTCCCTTGGAAGTTTCATCTTTGTTTTTGTCGGTGTGCCGATCGCGATTCTCGTTCGGCGCGGTGAGATCGTCCTGAGTTTCGCGATTTCCATGGCTGCGGCGAGTCTCTACTACATTCTTTTCGTGGGTGCGAAAACTCTTTCGATCCGAGGCTATCTGCCCGCGCCCGTCGCGCTCTGGATTCCCAACGCGCTGCTGCTTCTGGCGGGAGCGCGTCTTCTGCGGAAATCCGTCAACTCTTGATTCGTCCGAGCAGAGCTTAGCACTGGGCGAGCTTGAGAAGCTCGTCAGCTTTGTACAGGATGAAGTCCGGAGATTCTTTCTTGAGTTCTTCCAAGGTGGAGGGGATAGAATCGGAGCCTGCCAGAAAAGCGGCAGAGTGAATACCTAGGTTTTCCTTCGCGCGGTTAGCCGCAAGAACATCATCCGGCAAATCCCCGACATACAGAAGCCCTGTTTTGAGTTTCATCTTCCGGGCCGTTTCCAGCAGGGAATGGGGATGCGGCTTGCGCAGGGATTTCTTCTCCATTCTTTCCGCCATGCGGACTTCGTCGATCGTCGTCATGGCGTCAAAAAGTTTCAAGATGCCGAAACTTTCAAGAGAATAAGTCGCTTCAAAGCGCGGCCGGCCCGTCGCGATTCCCAGCTTGAGCCCCTTCGCTTTGAGCTTAGCTAAGTGGCCGGGCTTGATCAAAAGCCGCTCGTTTCGGATAAGCCCTTTTTTATTCCAATAGAGGGCCTTTCTTTTTTCTGTTGCGGCAAAAAGATCTTTACCGAGGTAAATTTCCTGAAAAATACGGGAGATTTTTTCGATCATCACAAAAGGTGATCGGCCGAAACGTTTGGTGATCCCTTCCACGCGCAGAGGTCTTTCCGAGGCTTTTGAAGCCAGGGATTTGAGATTCATTTCTTTGCGGAGCGCCTCAATGGTCCTTGATTTCGGATTGAGACTCAGCAGGTAATGCAGAAGGCCGTAACAGCAATCCCAGTCGTCGTTGAATCCCCCCAAGAGTTTGAACTGATGAATGTCCGCCGGGGTCAAAAGAGCCGGCCGCTCGCCCTTGGGTGCTGCCTGAAAAAGCGGAATCTTGCCGTGGGTAAGATAAATTTCGACGGTCCAGCGGATCGTCTCAAGATAAGAGTCCCGCGTATCGATCAGAACGTTGTCGATATCAAAAAGAATACCCTCAAACGAGGGGGGAACCTGAGGACGAACGCTTTTGAGGGCAGAACGCTTGGGAGCAGTACGGGTCTTTTTCACGGATGCCTGCGGGGTGAGGTATTCACACGTCAAGTCTACGCCCTAAGAAGGACA
>VFQY01000108.1 GCA_018883425.1 Candidatus Omnitrophota bacterium
AGGCAATCAAGACGCGTCCGCTGTCATCGATGTCAATCTTTACGCCCGTTTCTTCACAAATTCCGCGGATCACCTTGCCGCCAGGACCGATGAGGGCGCCGATTTTCTCGGGATTGATTTGCAGAGCAATGATTCGCGGCGCATAGGACGAAAAGTTCTCGCGGGGCGAACCGATCACAGCCGCGATCTTGTCGAGAATCTTGAAACGGGCTTCTTTGGCCTGATCAAAAGCTTCGAGAAGAATCGCATCGGTAACGCCGGAAATTTTCAGGTCCATCTGAAGAGCCGTCAGGCCCTTGCGTGTTCCCGCGGCTTTGAAATCCATATCGCCAAGGTGATCTTCAATACCGGCAATATCGGTTAAGACTTTCCAATCGGCGCCTTCGGTCACGAGTCCAAGGGCAATCCCTGCAACCGGAGCCTTGATCGGAACGCCCGCATCCATGAGAGAGAGCGTACCGCCGCAAACCGACGCCATCGAGCTTGATCCGTTGGATTCCATAATGTCGGAGACAACACGCACGACATACGGGAAGACATCGGGATCCGTGGGAATAATGGGCTTCAGGGCACGCTCCGCAAGGGCGCCGTGACCAATCTCTCGGCGGCCTGTGCTTCCGTAGCGGCCGGTTTCCCCGACACTGAACGAAGGAAAGTTGTAATGGAGCATGAAGCGTTTCGCAATATCGCCCTCCAGGGCATCGATGCGCTGTTCATCATCACCCGTTCCGAGCGTTGTGACACAGAGAGCCTGCGTCTGACCGCGCGTGAAGATCGAAGAACCGTGGGTTCTTGGAAGAACACCGACTTCAATGTCGATGTTGCGGATCTCGCGGTTTTGCCGGCCGTCAGGACGCTTGCCCTTGCGGACGATCAGCTCACGCACATATTTTTTCTCGAATTTTTCGAAGGCTGCCTTCACGGGACCTTCTTTAAAATCCGCAGAAGCTGTGTCAAAAGCTCCGAGAACTTTCTCTTTATAGAGTTTTTTGACGCCCTCTTCACGGTCTTCCTTGGATCCTCCGCCGAAAATCTTGTCGAATTCTCCGGCAATGGCCGCAGCCACCTTGGATTCAATTTCAGAATTCGGCTCCTTACGGGCAATCTCACGCTTCTTTTTTCCAGCCCGGGCGCGCAGTTCGGCCTGCATCTCGGCAAGCTCGCGGATCGCCTGATGCCCGAAATGAAGCGCTTCCATCATTTGTTCTTCCGTGATTTCGTTGGCACCGGCCTCGATCATCACGATCTTGTCCTTAGTTCCGGTGACGACAAGATCCAAATCGCTTGTTTCCATCTCGGCGATCGTCGGATTGATAAGCAATTGACCGTTCACCATCCCCACACGGACAGAGCCCAAAGCGTCTTCGAAAGGGACATCAGAGACCATCAGGGCGGCTGAAGCGCCGTTCATCGAAAGAATGTCGGCGGGATTCTCGCGGTCGGACGAAAGAACCGTCACAATGACCTGGGTTTCGTTGGTGTAATCATCATCGAAAACGGAGCGGATCGGACGGTCGATAAGCCTGGAGACGAGCGTTTCACGCTCGGAGGGGCGCCCCTCACGCTTGAAATAACCTCCGGGGATTTTGCCCGCGGCGTAGGCTTTTTCGCGGTACTCCACGGTCAGCGGAAAAAAATCTTTTGATTCATCCGCTTCTTTTTCGGATACGACAGCTGCGAGGATAACAGTATCACCGTACTGGACGGTCACGGCGCCGTGCGCCTGTTTCGCAATGCGGCCCGTTTCAATAGTGAATTCGCGGTTGCCGATTTTGCGGGAAATTTTCTCAATCGTCATAAGGGTGTCCTTGCTTGGATTTTTAGATTCAAAACGGAAGGCGGATTATTTTCTCAAGTTCAAGCGGGTGATCACTTCTTTGTAACGGGCGGGCTCGTTGGTCTTGAGATACGTCAGCAGTTTCTTTCTGCGCGAGACCATCTTGATCAGACCGTAACGGGAATGATGATCAACCTTGTTGGCTTTGAAATGCTCTTCGAGCCCGTTGATGCGCTCAGTGAGGAGAGCAATCTGAACTTCAGCAGAACCGGTATCTTCTTGAGAGCGCCGGTAATCCGTAATCACTTTTTTCTTGGTGTCTTTGGCGAGTGGCATGTGAATCTTTCTAACTCCTTAACTTGTGTTTATTTAGATTTTCAGAACGCATACTATACCCAAGGCCGTTGGCCTTGTAAAGGCTTTCTTCCCCGCAAGCATGGACTTCTCAGCCCGCTGCCGTCATAGCCCGTTCCAGAACTCGGCGGGCAGACTCAATATCGGTCTGAATCTGGGTTTTTAAAGCCTCAACACCCCCAAACGCCATTTCGGGACGAAGCCGGTTATGAAAGCGTATCTCCATTCTTTTATTGTACAGATCTCCTTTAAAATCAAAGAGATAGACTTCGGGAACCGCCTTCTTATCTTCTTCCCGGAAGGTAGGACGATAACCGTAATTTAAAATCCCCGGCATCCAGGAGCCCGCTTGACAGGAATACCGCTGGGAGCCTGGCTGGTCCAAGCGCCCAGCCCCATCTAACTGCCTTACTTCGACAGGATAAACACCCAAAGGAGGGAGGATTTCACTCTCAACCTCGAGGTTGGCGGTTGGAAAACCCATGGGACCTCCCCGGCCGGATCCATGCACCACGCGCCCAAACACACTGAACTTCCTCCCAAGGCATCGCTGAGCTTCATCTAATCGGCCCTCGCGTATCATCACCCGTATTCGTGAGCTGGAAACAGCTTCGCCGTTTTCGAGCACGGACTCCACGGGATAAAACCTGAAACCGCAGGCTGCGCTGAGCCGTTCCATCATCGCGGCATCGCCCTCTCGGTTGCGTCCGAACCGGGCGTTGCGGCCCAGATAGACTTCCTTAACGCCAAGCCTGGATACGAGAACATTGCGAACAAAGGATTCCGCATCCATGCCCGCAAACTCCGCTGTGAAGGGCATCAAGAAGCAGGTTTCGATACCGTATTCGGAAAGAAGAAATAATTTGTGATCCAGCGACGTCAGGAGAGGCGGTTTTGAGCTTGGATGGAGAACGTGCTGGGGATGTTCCCGGAAGGTCATCACGCCCGCGCATCCGCTCTGGGAGCGCGCGCTCTCGGTGACCCGCGTCAGCAATTCGCGGTGCCCAAGGTGGACACCGTCGAAATTGCCCAAAGCCAAAATCAAAGGTCGGGGCCCGGCCTCATAAGTACTGAAATCAGGGAGTATTTGCATAGGGAGCGCTTCGAATCCGCAGAACCTTGGAGCGCAATTCATCTGGCGTCATGTTCTTGAGCGCATCAATCGTCACGCTGTTTTCGATTGAAAAAACTCCGCTTCGGGAGCGGCGCAGTTCCGCGAGGGTCGCGAGGCACCCCAGCGCTTTGCCGAGATCGTGCACAAGGGTGCGCACATAAGTTCCCTTGGAGACGCTCGAAAAAAAAGAAATGAATTTCCCTTCCTGCCCGCGGATGTCAAAGCGGTGCACCGTAACTTCGCGGCCTTCACGGGGAACTTCCTGACCTTTGCGAGCAAGTTTGTAAAGCCGCACGCCGTTATGCTTCAGCGCCGATACCATCGGCGGAACCTGCAGAATGGGTCCGGTAAAGGCCTTCGCTTTTTCACGAACCATCTCGAGATGAACGCCCGAGGGATCCGACTCGGCAATGACTTTTCCGCAGCGGTCATGGGAGTCCGTCTCCACGCCGAGTTCCATCACTCCCTCGTAGTCTTTGTCACTAGCCGTCAGGCTGGCTGATTGCTTAGTGGCGCTTCCCAGAAGAAGGACCAAGAGCCCCGTCGCGAGAGGATCAAGCGTCCCTGCATGACCGACCTTTTTGATATTGAAGCGTTTTTTTACAAAAGCGCACACATCATGCGAGGTCCAGTCTTTGGGTTTGTCCACCAGCAGAATACCATCGACGAAAGTTTCTTTTTTCATGCCCATCCTTGAAACCGGTCTAAAACCGGAATGTCTTCAGAATCCGTTGGACGATCTGCTGCTCGGCATCTTCCAGCCTCGCTTTGATTTTACAGCCGGCGGACTTCCTGTGCCCGCCGCCGTTGAAATGCGTCGCAAGGCGATTAACGTCGTAAGCCCCGCGGGCGCGGAAAGAAACCCTCACGGATTGCCCATCCGGCAGTTCGCTGATAAAGAAAGCAATCTTGACGCCCTTGATATAGCGGACAAAATCAATAAACCCCTCGGCATCTTCATCATTCGCCCCAGCCTTCTCCAAATCAAGCCGCCTTAAGGAGGCCCAGGCCACAGCCCCTTCTGCCGCGGTTTTCACGCGGCCAAAAAGACGTTCATAAAGCTTGATGGTCTTCAGGGAGTAAGACCCATGAATATCATCATTGATTTTCTCAATGTTGATTCCGGCCGAGATGAGTTCAGCGGCCGCAAGGTGTGATTTTGCGCGCGTGTTGCCGTACTTAAAAGACCCTGTGTCTGTAGCCAGCCCGACATAAAGACTTTTGGCTTCGTCACGGGTCGGCTTAAATTTCAAAGTCTCGAATATGTCCAGGACTACCTCTGCCGTCGCAGCCGCTTCAGGCCGAACGAAATTATAGCGCCCGAAGCGCGTATTGCTTACATGATGGTCGATGTTAAAAATGACCGAATCGGGGCGGATGAGCTTGACCACATCGCCGACCCTTGCAAGCGAGGGACAGTCCGTGAGGACGACCGCATCGAATGAAGGTATTCGAGTCCCGAGGTCACAAGTTCTCAGCCATCTGCGGCGGGAAAGACAGGGAAGCCTTTCGGGAAAAGGATCCTGACAAACAATCCGCGTCTTCTTGCCCATTCTCCGCAGAAGCGATTCCATCGCGAGCATGCTGCCGATCGCGTCGCCTTCAGGCGTCACGTGGCAGGTTAAAAGAAATGATTGATACCGCGACAGCCCTTTAACGAGCCTTGCTAAATCTTTTTTTTCGGAGGGCTTCATGAAGTTTCACCTTGAGGGCCGTCCTGAGGAAGATCGCCCCGGACATGAAGATCTCTGATAATTCTGTCAATCTCCATCCCCTTCTCTATCGAGGCGTCGAGGCGGAAAATAAGACGGGGCGTGTTGCGCATCTGAAGAACAGCGCCGAGTTCGCGCTGGAGAAAACCGGCAGCCCGCTCCAAAACCATCTGGGAATTACGCTTGGCCTCTTCGCTTCCCATCACGCTGAAGAAAACACAGGCAGACTTAAGGTCGGGGGAGACATCCACGTGAGTAACCGTGACAAATCCTAAACGGGGATCCTTGACTCGGGTGAGTATCATTTGACCGAGCTCCATCTGCATGAGATGTCCGACACGGTCCGTGCGTTTACCTTGCAAGCATGACCTCCCGAAAGTACCGGTCTTCCTGAAGTGTTGAGCGTTTTTGGAGGGACATCACGTTTCCGCGAAAAAGGGCGGCGCTTACTGCAGTTTCGTAGCGGTCTTGTCCACACGGTAGGATTCGATGATATCCCCTTCGCGGATGTCGTCAAATCCATTGAGAGAGATACCGCACTCATACCCCTCAGCCACTTCCCGGACGTCATCCTTGAAGCGCTTCAGCGCAGCGAGCTTGCCTTCGAAGACAATGATATTGTCGCGGATAACGCGCACGGGATTATTACGGACAACCCGGCCCTTGGTGACCATTCCGCCGCCGATGTTTCCGACCTTGGAAGATTTGAAAATCTTCCTCAGTTCGATGTTGCCTTCGATGACTTCTTCAAGCGTCGGCGCCAGAAGTCCTTCCATCGCTTTCGTGATGTTCTCAACCGCTTCGTAAATAATGTTGTAAAAACGGATATCAACGCCTTCCTTCTGACTGAGCTGTTCGGCTTTTTGATCCGCTTTGACGTGAAAGCCTATAATCACGGCGTCGGACGCCGCTGCGAGCATGACGTCGGATTCATTGATGCCGCCGACGCCGCCGTGAATCACACGCACATGACATTGATCGTTGGTGAGTTTTTCAAGAGAGGATTTCAGAGCCTCGGAGGAACCCTGCACGTCTGCCTTGATG
>VFQY01000109.1 GCA_018883425.1 Candidatus Omnitrophota bacterium
CGATCAGGGGCTGAGAGAATGAGAGCGTTCCGTCACTGGCCCGTCCATCCGAAAAAACTTCCAGAAAATGAGTTTGCGGGATATGCCAATGCGAAAGCAGGGAAGTCTCATCATCGTACAGACCGAGATGGATTCTACGTTCCGCTAACAGATATTTCTTGGAAAACTGAAGGTCTGCGGGCGCATCGTAGACTGGATTGACCCCGAGAACGGCGAGCAGCTTGACCTTCCCGGCCTCAAGATCAGCCGTTAGAGATTTAAGATCTTCCGATGCCAGAGCGGGCTTCACATCGATGGCATCGATCAGCGTCACGGTCTTCCCCAAGCTTCCCAGTTTTTCGTTCATCGCGAGAACGAGAGCGTGAACGGCGGCAGGCTGGCTTTGACCGGTGAGAATGAGGGATTTTGAGGCCGCCGCTTTTAAATCTGCAGCCATGGACTTCACGAGAACGGTGTCTTTCTCAGACAGCTTCGCGGTGAGGCCGCCCGGCACAGAGACGCCTAATTCAGCCGCGAGAGCGGCCGCAAATGCTGAAACCTCCGAGGCCTTTCTGGCAAGGCGGTGATCGGCCTTGCTTCCTGTCGTGGTGGGTGTAGGCTCAATCTGGTAAAAGCGATTCATCGGCAGCGCTGCGGCCTTCTTATCGAGACCTGTTCCGGCGATGACCTGGCGGCGTAAAGAAAACTCCCGCGCGTAGCGCAAACTGCCCGGAAGGTCCGTCATGAAGTCCGAATCAAACGAGACAATCACATCGGCTTGGGTAAAATCATAAATTAGGCTGGCATCCTGACCCGCGGCCCGCTGGATACCGGCTCTTTCGTTGTCCCGGTTGACGGACTCATGCTGGTACCAGACCGCCTTGGGGTAGTGCTTCAGGAAAGCCTGGATTTGTGCGGCGAGCGATGGGGAAGTTACGGGTTCGGTCAAAAGATAGGCGCCTTCTCCCTCGGCTGACTTCAGCTTGCCTAGGTCGTCGGCAAGATCGGCCGTAAAGGCCTGCCACGTTGAAAGGGAGTCTCCGTTGCGGATGGCCTTGGACCGGTCGGGATCGTAAAGCCCGAGAATCGAAGCTTGATGAAAAAGACTTGTCGCACCGAGACTGTCCGGATGTTGGGGGTTTCCCTCGACCTTGGTAGGACGTCCAAGATGGCTTTCGACCAGGAGTCCCGTTGAAGCTCCATTGAAGGGCATTGCCGTTGCGAAGAAAATGGGTTTTCCAGGCGTAACATCTTCAGGGGCTTGAACATAGGGGACAATCTTCTCGAGATCCTGAGGTTTACAGCCCGCCAAACCCGCCATGACGAGAGAGGCCCCCATAAGCTTGAGAAACTCACGCCGGTCACTTGGGGTATCAGAGAGTGCAGGCCCGTGGGGGTATTCTTCTTTAAGGAAGCTCTTGAATTCGTCCGTCTCCGCGGCTTCATCCAGACTGCGCCAGAACAAAGGACCTTTCAGCTTGGCCAGTTTTTCGCGGAGTTTTGAAATAGGATGTTCCTCGTTCATCTTCGACACCTTATCGATGGCAGACGCTGCAGTTTGTCAGCTTCTTCACGTTGTATTCGGAAACGAGCTCGTGACCCATTTTCGCTTGATCCGGAGCTTTCCAGCGGGGATCAAACACCTTGTCCTTCGGTCCGATGAATTTTTCGGGCTCCCGGTGACATGAGAGGCACCATTGCATTTGAAGGCTTCTTTCCTTCCACATCAAGGGCATTTCGTTCACCTGGCCATGGCAGGTTGTGCAGGCCACGCCCTTGGCAATATGAGCGCTATGATTAAACTGAACGAAATCGGCCAGATTGTGTACGCGGTTCCATTCTAGAGGTTTCTTATTTTTCCAGCTCTCGCGGACGGGAGCCAGCATGGGTGCTTCGTTCCAAATAATGGAGTGGCAGTTCATGCAAGTCTTGGTTGGAGGGATTCCGGCAAACGAGGATTTCTCAACAGCGGTATGGCAATAGCGGCAATCGATGCCCAGCCCTTCGACGTGATGCTTGTGACTGAAGGGGACGGGCTGATCTTTCGCAATCCCGATCTGGGTGGAGAAGACGGACCGTGACCAAATGTACAGACCCGTCCCGATCAGGACCAAGAAAAGAAGTCCCCCGAGAATGCTTGCCTTAGCTAAAGTGTTGAAGTGTTTAGGGAAAAGCTGCGCCATAGACTCGTTTCGGAAAGGCGATATCTTACACCATCTTTCAAATTTTTGTAGAGAAGATTTAAATTTTTTTTCGCTGACGGGTAAAGGTCTCTCCGCTGCTTTTCAGAAGAGCCCTGCGCCCGCTGAAGCGATGTCCTTGCTCAACGAAAACAGACCCGCAGGTTACAGAAGCGGCACACGTAAATGCCGAAACTCTGAATCGGCTTGTGAGAAATCCGATCCAGAGTTGCTCCAGCAAGGCTGCGCCGACGATAGCGGCTCAAAGGATTAGCAGACCCTTGGTTGTTTCGGGGGCGGTCGGCTGCCTGTCTGAAGCCCGTCTCCTTGCAAAGAGACCGATCATCGATTAAATTCAACCCATGCAGCCTTCCGAGCCCATTTCCCCTGCCCGCGCCAAGAACCCTCGAGCGGAGGTTTCCGCAAAGAACGTCCAGGCGCTCGGTTCTTTTGGAGTGATGAGCATGGTGCGCTTTGCGGATGCGGACGAAGGTCAGCTCTATCTTTTCGAAAGCGGGCCGAATTTTCATCCCGCGGCTGTTTTTCCCCGAGAAATCTCTCCGGCCTGCGTCATCAACGAAGAAGCTTTGCAGGCTGCCTGCCGCGGAGTGGGTCATGTTTCAGCGCAGACCCTGTATGTCCCCATTCTTCATGCGGGTTCTGCGCTGGGAACCTTCATCCTGCACCGTTTCCAAGGCAAGCCGGCTTTCACGCAGGAGGACTTCGACGAGTCGGCCCGTCTTTGGGTTCAGCTGGCGGGACCCCTGCAAGCGCTCCTGTTCTTCGAAGTAAATCTCAACGAGGAAAGGCTTGCCGCTCTGTCCCGGGTCAGCGCAAGGGTGCTTCACGAATTGAGGAACATCATGCAGCTCGCCCAAATTTCATGCGATTTCATGAAAAGGGGGTTTCAGCAAAAGAAGGACGCTTGGCTGGAGAGAGGGCTCATGAATTCTGAACGCGCTTTGCGGGAACTGCATTTCTTTTCAACGGACATGCTTCGGCTCACCCTGCAGGATCCCCTCGAAATGCAGAGTGTTCCGCTCCGGACAATTTTTGAAATGCTGGCGCCCCAATTCAAGGACAAAGCCGCGGATGCTGAAATCGTTCTCGAGTTTTCTATTTCGGAGGATTTTCCCGAAATCAAGGCGCACGCAGAAACCCTTCAGCGGGCTATTTTCCATTTGATCAAAAACGCGGTTGAGTCTGCGGATTGCGAAAAACCTCAACGCTGGATTCGGGTTGAAGCGTCTTTGGAAGGTGATCAGTTCTACACGATTCGTGTTTCCGATAACGGCCAGGGAATGACTCCTGAAATTCAGCAGAAGCTCTTCAGAAATTTTTTCTCTGCGAAAGGCCGCGGGACCCTGGGGCTTGGGCTCGCCCTGGCGGCCCGCACGGTTGATGCTCACCATGGAAGAATCTCCTTTGAGAGTGAGTTGGGAAAGGGAACGCTCTTTTCGATGACCATGCCCTTGTCTCCGGGCGGGCAGTGAGGAGCGGAATAATTCTCAATGAAAAGGCTTCGCCCGTTCGCGCGAGGGAGTTCTTAAGATCCTAGCCGATGACTTTGGCGAGTCATCCCGGCTTCTCATCAAACCCGCCGTACCGCCTGATTCTGAGAACCCGCTGTGAAACGGCTTTGACTCCAGCGCATCAAAGAAAGTTTCCAAAGTGCTGCGGTCCGCAATCCTTTCCCGCAGGACGCGCGCGGACGAGAATTCCAACGGCAACGGACTCGGGGCAGGACGAATGAACAACAAAGTCATCAAAGAAGTCTGATTGAAGCCGTTGATTAAGGGAGGATTCACGAAGGATTCCGGCGGATTTCTGCCGCCCTTTGCAAGGGGCGGCTTCCCGCTGTAAACTTAGGGCATCACAGAATTTGTGCCGGCCGAACAGAACGAGATCGAGAGGCATAGCCGCAGTCATGAGTATGGGGATTGAGAAAGTAAAAAAAGAGTATTACGCGTCAGGCGCCACCAAACGTGTTTTTACGACGGTGGATGAGATGCTGCAGGGGCCGGCCGTCGAGTATTACGAGTCGGGTGCGGTCAGAAAGAAGATGGACTATACGGCCGGTAAAGTCGAAGGTGTTACGCAGGAGTTTTTCGAAAGCGGGGAGCTCCGCCTTGAGGCCGTGTGCCGTCAGGGACAATTTCACGGGCTCGTCAAATCCTACTACCGCAACGGGCAGGTCCAGTCCGAGCTCCCGTATGTCAACGGACGGATGAACGGTACGGCCAAGATTTTTTATTCCAGCGGTGTTCTCAAGAAAGAAGGCAAGTTCAAAGACGGGAAGGCCGCCGGTTCAGCCAAGATTTTTCAGGATAACGGGACTTTTAAGAAAAGGGGGGACTTTTTCGCCGATGACGACTCTCGGGATGATGTTGTTTATGAAAAGGGTGTCAAGGCGGAGCGGCTCAGCAGCGCGAAGCTGGCCATGCAGTTTGCCGGACTCGTCGCCGTGATCGGAATTATCGCCTATGTTTTTGATCCGAATTCGCCCTTTTTTAAGAACACGGCTCCCGAAGAAGTGTCCTCTCAGCTGAAATCAGCTGCTCCCAAAAAGCGTGATTCCATGCTGCCGCCTCGAAATCCGCCCAACGGCATTACAAAGACCTTTTATCCCTCGGGTGAACTCTATGCTGAATGGAGCTATTCGGGGGGGAAGCAGGACGGCGTTACGCGTATCTACCATAAAAATGGGAAACTCCAATCGGAGATGAGCTACAAACAGGGGGTTCTGGACGGAATCAGCGCTGTTTACGCGGAAAACGGCAGACGCATCTCTCGAAATGAGTATCAAAACGGTCTTCCGGTTTACGACCGTAAGCCCGAAGAAAAGGAATCTGTGGCAAACCGCGTCTATATTCCTCAAAACAATCCCGATGGGGAAGACGTTTTTGAAGAAACCTAAAGGATCGTTCACGGTTCGGCTAAAGCATTCAGCCTATGATCCCATCAGAAGAGTGAGAGTCGCATGGCCCTTATGAAATATTTATGCACGCATTGCGGAAGACGCTTTGAAGCCGAAAAGGCGGAAATTTTAGAATGTCCCGGGTGTTTTTGGAGCACCTCGGTCCGTCCGGATGAAGGGGCGGTCTCCGGCGCCGCTGCGCAGGAATCGAAAAGCATCTCGGCTTTTCCTCGTTCCAACGCTGAAGGCTCCAAGAAGGATCCGTTTACGCTGCCGGGCATCCTGCGCATTTTAGGGATTTTCATCGCCGTAATAGCAGCCGTTTGGCTGCTGCCCCGCGGGCTTCAATTTATGAGGGAGACGGAGTTTTTGCGCAAACCGGGTCAGGCGAAGACCGATCTTGCAGCGCCGGAAAGCGTGAAGGCATCCGGTGCTGACGCTCAGGGTGGGGCGGGTCAGGGGGTGCCGTCTGTTTTTACGCCGGAAGATGAGGCCGTTTTGAGCCGCCGCGTCGAGGCGGATCCCGAGGCTCAGCCGACCGGGGATCAGCTTGCCGTTCTCAGCCGGCCGGCCGCTTTTCAAAGCGGCTCGATGCAGAAGCTTCCCTCCAAAGGCTGGTCTGTTCAATCCTATGATCAGATGATCACTCAGCAAGAGAGGGCGTTCAAATTGCCCTTTCCCAGAAGCTACCGCAAAAAACTGATCAAACTCTTTGAGACGAACTACCCGGCCGGAACCGCGGCCTTTGAGGCCGGTGATTTGCTGGCTGCCCGCAATGCCTGGGTTGCATCGCTGGAGTTTCCCCTGTATAGCCAGAACCCCATGCGCCACAAAAGCGTTGCGCTGACGATGCTCAGACC
>VFQY01000110.1 GCA_018883425.1 Candidatus Omnitrophota bacterium
ATGCCGAGGATCCCAAGATCCGCAGCAACCGCCAGTGCCTGATGAAGCAAGTCAACCGCCTTTACACCGAACACCTTGCGGATCTTTCGGTCCTTTCACGGAACGATCAGCAGCTTTCTTCAGCACCGTCTTCATCACCTTTACCCAAACAGTAACGAAGGAGAAAACAGAGCATGAAAACAGCATCAAAATCCAAGAGTAAAAAATCGGCAGCCCAGTCAAAGGCCGCCAAGTTCGTGTATTTCTTCGGCAACGCAAAGGCCGAAGGAAACGCCAAGATGAAGGAACTGCTCGGCGGCAAGGGCGCCAATCTTGCCGAAATGACGAGCATCGGGATTCCCGTGCCGGCTGGTTTCACGATCACGACCGAGACCTGCGATCTCTTTTACCGCAACGGCAAGAAATGGCCGCAGGGTCTTGAAGAGCAGATACGTGCCAACATGGCGAAGCTTGAAAAAGCCATGGGAGCCAAGTTCGGCGACCGCGACAACCCGCTTCTTGTCTCGGTGCGCAGCGGAGCCGCGGCCTCGATGCCCGGCATGATGGATACGGTGCTCAACCTTGGTTTGAGCCCCGAAGTGGTTCAGGGTCTCATCATCAAGACCGAGAACGAGCGTTTTGCCTGGGATGCCTACAGGCGCTTCATGCAGATGTTCGGCGACGTGGTCATGGAAGTCGATCATGACGCGTTTGAGCATGAACTCGAAGACGTCAAGCGCAAGCGCGGCGTCGAGAACGATACGGATCTTACGGCGGCGGACCTCAAGGAAGTCGTGACCCGCTACCAGGCTGTGATCCGCAAACACACGGGCGAGGATTTCCCGACGGACGCTTACGAGCAGCTCCGCAAATCCATCAACGCCGTGTTCAATTCCTGGAACAATCCCCGGGCGCTTCGCTACCGTCAGCTGAACGAAATCTTCGGTCTTCTTGGAACGGCCGTGAACATTCAGGCGATGGTGTTCGGCAACATGGGCGACACCTCCGGAACGGGCGTGTGCTTCACGCGCAATCCTTCCACGGGTGAAAACAAGTTCTACGGCGAATTTCTCGTCAACGCCCAAGGCGAAGACGTGGTCGCCGGTATCCGCACCCCGATGCCGCTGGATCAGATGTCGAAGACTTGGCCGGCGATTTACAAGCAGCTCGTCGCTGTCCGCACGAAACTTGAAAACCACTACCGCGACATGCAGGACATTGAGTTTACGATTCAGGAAGGCAAACTCTACATCCTGCAAACCCGCAACGGCAAGCGCACGGCAGCCGCCGCGGTCCGCATCGCCGTCGAGCTTGTGAAGGAGAAGAGAGTTTCCCAGGACGAAGCTCTGATGCGCGTGGATCCGCGCGTGCTTGATCAGCTTCTTCACCCGACGTTCAACCCCAAGCAGGCGCGCACGAAGATCGTGAAAGGTCTTCCTGCGTCTCCCGGCGCGGCGACGGGACGCGTGGTGTTTAACGCCGAAGACGCCGAAGCCTGGACGGCCAAGGGCGAAAAGGTGATCCTGGTCCGCATTGAAACTTCCCCGGAAGACATCGGCGGTATGTTTGCGGCCAAGGGAATCCTGATGGCCCGAGGCGGCATGACTTCTCACGCGGCCGTCGTGGCCCGCGGCATGGGAAAATGCTGCGTTGCCGGTGCTGGTGAAGTGGTGATTAACTATGCCCGTAAAGAATTCCGCGTCGGCAGCACGGTCGTTAAAGAGGGCGACTGGGTTTCTCTGGACGGAAGTCTCGGCGAAGTTTATCAAGGTAAACTCGAAACCGTGGATCCTGAGCTTTCAGGGGAATTCGCCAAGCTGATGAAGTGGGCGGATGGGGCCCGCAAGCTGAAAGTCCGCACCAACGCTGACACGCCGGCCGACTCCAAAGTGGCTCGTAAATTCGGCGCTGAAGGTATCGGCCTCTGCCGCACCGAGCATATGTTCTTCGAAGGAGACCGCATCATCGCTGTCCGCGAGATGATTCTTTCGGATGATCTTGCCGGACGTGAAAAGGCTCTTGCCAAGCTTCTGCCGATGCAGCGGGGCGACTTCGAGGGGATTTTCGAAGCTATGAACGGCCTGCCGGTGACGATCCGGTTTCTGGATCCGCCCCTTCATGAATTCCTTCCTCACGAGGACGAGAATCAGAAGGAAATGGCTGCTGTTCTGGGGGTTTCTCTCGAGAAAGTCCGCCAGAAGGTTGAAGCTCTGCACGAGTTCAATCCGATGCTGGGACACCGAGGCTGCCGCCTTGCGATCAGCTATCCGGAGATCGCGAAGATGCAGGCCCGCGCGGTGATGGAAGCGGCTTGCAACGTCAAGAAGAAGGGTGTCAAAGTGTTTCCTGAAATCATGATCCCTCTTGTGGGCATGAAGAAGGAATTCGAGATCCTCAAGCAGGACATCATCGAGGTCGTCGAACAGGTTTTCCGTGAAAAGGGTCAGAAGATCCCTTACATGGTGGGCACGATGATTGAAATTCCCCGCGCCGCCATTATCGCGGACAAAATCGCCGAAGGAGCTGAATTTTTCTCTTTCGGAACGAACGATTTGACGCAGATGACCCTCGGGTTTTCGCGTGACGATGCGGGTTCATTCCTCGGGGCTTATGTGGAAAAAGGCATCTTTGAAAAAGATCCTTTTCAGAGCCTTGATCAGGAAGGGGTTGGATATTTAGTTCAACTCGGAGTGCAAAACGGCCGTAAAACAAGACCCGATCTCAAAGTGGGTATTTGCGGCGAGCACGGCGGTGATCCAGCGTCGGTGGAATTCTGTCACCGCGTCGGGATGAACTACGTGAGCTGCTCTCCCTTCCGCGTTCCGATCGCCCGGCTGGCTGCTGCACAAGCGTCTGTCCGCGAAAAGAAGGCCAAAAAGAAGTAAAAATTCCGGCTGAAAGGTTTATGAAGGGAAAAAAGAAAATAAAAACTTCCCGGCGTCCCGCGCCTCGAAAAGCTAAGCTGGTCAAGAAGTCCGCCAAGCCTAAGAGTGTCCGGGTCAAGCTGCCTTCAAAGAAAGGACCGTCTTCTTCCAAGAAAAAGAAGAAGACGGTCCTTTCGAAACCTCGTTTGCCCGAAAAAACAGCGTTACCGGTCAAGTCTCAGGCCGCGGCCAAGGTTCTTCCCAAGCCCGCGGATGAAAAAATCGGCAAGGAAACACGCGAAATTCTCAAGCGTGAGGCCGATCTGGAAGTCTCTGTGGAGCGCCGCCGCCGCAAGCGCGGAGGGGACGATGAGGGCCAGACTGAGGGCACGGAAGCTCCGTCCTTCGAAGATCAGACGCTTGACCGTACGCCGATGAAGATTTATCTCACTCAAATTGAACACATTCCGCTTTTGACGCCCGAGGAAGAAATTTCTTTGGCTGAACAGGTTCAGGCCGGCACCGGCGAATCTCCCAAGGCGCGGGAGCGGATGATCCGCTCGAACCTGAGGCTCGTCATCTCAATCGCCAAGCGTTACAGCAACATGGGGCTGGCGTTTTCGGATCTCGTAGAAGAGGGCAACATCGGCCTTATGCGCGCCGTCGAGAAATTCAACCCGCAGCGCGGCTACCGGTTCTCGACGTATGCGTCGTGGTGGATCAAGCAGGCTATCATGCGTGCGCTTTCCAATCAGGGCAAGACGATCCGTATTCCTGTCTACATGTATGACATCATCTCCAAATGGAGGCGAGTGCGTGACGGGCTGATGCAGAAACTCAGCCGGGTTCCGACGCGCAAGGAAATCGCCAAAATCATGCAGGTGCCGGTTAACAAGATCAAGGAAATCGAAAATATCGTCGGCCGCCCGAGTTCGCTGAATGCGCCGGTAAGTCTCGACGGCTCAGCGGAGCTCATCGACCTGATTGAAGATGATTCTTCTCATTCGCCTGACGCCAACATGGCTGAACTGCTCAAAAACGAACGTATCCGTTCACTCCTGAACCGTCTTGATGAGCGCGAACGGCGCATTCTTGTGCTGAGGTTCGGTCTGGATGACGACGAGACACGCACGCTCGAAGAAGTAGCTCAGGAATTCGGCATCACGCGCGAACGCGTGAGGCAGATTGAGGCAGCTTCTCTGAAAAAGATACGCCTTCTCCTCGAGGGTGAAAAAGATCAGATTGCGGATTATCTGAGCTGAGATGACGTCCCCGGTTTTTGCGGATGCCTCCAAGCTCAAGGCCGCCATAAGAACTGTCCCCGATTTCCCCAAGCCCGGCATTCTCTACCGCGACATTACGCCTGTTCTCAGCGACCCTGCTCTTTTTTCCTCCGCCATCGACGGACTTTGCAGCGGATTGGAACATCCCTGCCCGGACATGATCGTCGGCATCGAATCCCGCGGATTCCTCTTTGCCGCGGCGATGGCCTACAAACTGAAAACCGGATTTGCTCCTGTCCGCAAGAACGGAAAACTGCCTTTTGATAAATTGCAGGTCCGCTGTGAGCTGGAATACGGCGAGGCGGTGCTTGAAATTCACCGTGACGCCCTTTCAAGAGGAGCTGCCGTGGTCATCGTCGATGATTGTCTGGCCACTGGGGGGACGGCGGAGGCCGCGGCGAGCCTCGTTGAAGATTTGGGAGGACGGGTTGAAAAAATGATTTTTCTTATGGAGCTCGAGGCCCTCAAAGGGCGCCAAAGGCTTCAGCGCTACGAAGTTGCCTCGCTCATCCGTTACGGTGTTTAAAACTGCCCCCAGCATGACTTGAACATGCAACCTTCTCCTTAGGACGGAGCCGCTCTATCCATTTGAGCTATGGGGGCGGGTCTTAGGCCGGATGAAATCCTCTCAAGATGAGGCTTTGAAGTGCCCTCGTAAATCCGAGAGAGCGGATTATAGCAAAGCGCCTCTCTCTTTGTCAGACAATTTAGGGTTTTTTATCGGTTTTTTGGCCTGGAATTTCCCGTGGGGCTCAAGCGGTCAGAGAACTTTGCCGTTGAGATCCGCCGGAGATTGAGTGAGGCGGGGATGCTCGGCGAGGTCATTCTTAACTTAATCGCTTGAAAGCACTTAAAGCCGAAGCCCAGCCTTGACGGCTCCGCATCGCTGTGGTACCTTAGCGCAACTCACCCAGAAAGGATCTTATTCTCGAACCCGACCAGAATGAGTCTACTTGACCCTACGCTCTCTCCCAGCGACAAAGTGAAGACCCGAAAACTCGTTCTGACCCTCGTTTGTCTGTGTCTGATTGCACAGGATCCCTTGATGCTTTATGCGCAGGGAGCCGTCTCCTCAGGAAGTGTTCTCCAGGATATCTCCGAATTCGAAGAGTCCCGCCGCAGATGGGAGAGGCAGCGCGACGCCGAAGTGGAAGTTCTCCGGGAGAAACAGGCCCGAATCGACTCCATCAAAGAAGCACTCCTTGCAAAAATCGAAGAGCTCAAAAAAGAAAAACGTGAATGGCAAAGCGGCGGAGGCCGTGAGGCTGTCAGCGCCCGAAGCTCTGATGTGTCATCGGCGGCCGAACGGCGCCAGCTCGATTTCGAGAAAGCTCAGCTCAGCCAGCTGCGTGCACAGCTAACGTCCGAAAGAGAAGCGTTCGAGGCGCGTAAAGCTCAGCTGGAGTTGGCAGCAGAAACCCGAATTGCCTCGCCGGAAGCCGCGGACCTGAGCCGAAAAGTCGCGGAGCTGACCCGTTCCCTTCGTGAAAAGGAAGAGGAAGTTCTCAGGATCAAGCAGGATCAGCTGGCCTTCCGACAGAAAGCCGAGAGCCGTGAGCGTGACAACGGACGGCAAATTCAGGAATGGTCCGAGGAGCTCAAGCGCAAGGAGTCGGCCGTCAAGCAGGCTCAGGCGAGCCTCATGGCAGCGCGCTCCGCACTCGAGGAGGAAAAAACGGCTCTTCTTAAACAGAAAATCCAGATTGGACAGTCCGCTGATGCTGCCCGTGCCCAGGGCGAACTCGAAGCCCAATTGAAGTCGGCAGCCGCTGAGAGAGAC
>VFQY01000111.1 GCA_018883425.1 Candidatus Omnitrophota bacterium
CAGCAGGGTCGGCTTGAACGGAGTCCGGCTCTTAAAAAAAGATCCCTTCACGGTTTTAGGCGTGACAATTTTGGTTTTCTTTTTTGTTTTTACGGATCGAGCCATAAGCGACTTTCCCTCATCTGACAAAACCGGAATTGCCCGAAGTTACGCCGTTTTCGAACTATACTGCAACAGCCGTGCCTTTTGAAACAAAAAATTGGCCTGAATGCCCTCAAAAATCGCCTCAGCGAGGTTTAGAAACCGAAAACGGTATCCCCCAAATCTCACGGGCGTATTCAGTGATGGTCCGATCGCTGGAAAATTTGCCTGAACGGGCCGTGTTCAGAATGGATTTTGCCGTCCATTCGTCGGGCTTGAGGTACTGCTCCGTAATCGTGTTCTGAACCCGGCAGTAATCTTCAAAATCCGCGCAGACCAGGTACGGGTCATAATGGCGGAGGTTATGGACGATCCCGCTGAACGCACCCGGGTCCACTGGCGAAAAAAACCCGGACTCGATCATTTTAAAAATCTGCTCCAGCATGGGAGATTGCCGAATCCACCCCTGAGGATCATAGCCCCGTGATTTGAGATCCGCGACCTCGGAGGCCTTCAAACCAAACGTGAAGATATTCTCCTCCCCCACGGCTTCAGCCATTTCAATGTTCGCTCCGTCCCAGGTGCCGACCGTGAGCGCTCCGTTCACCATGAACTTCATGCAGCCCGTTCCCGAGGCCTCGGTGCCGGCCGTCGAAATTTGTTCGGAAAGATCGCTGGCCGGAAAAATACTTTCGGCGAGGGAAACGCGGTAATTTTCCAGAAAAACCACTTTAAGCAAATCCCCGACCGACTTGTCGTGGTTGATGACATCCGCGGCACTATTGATGAATTTGATGATCATCTTGGCCATGCTGTAACCGGGCGCCGCCTTGCCGGCGAAGATGCATGTTCTGGGAACCCTCGCGGCCTGGGGATTCTCCTTAATCTTCAGGTACTCGGCGATCACATAAAAGGCAAAGAGAATCTGACGTTTGTATTCATGGATACGCTTAACCTGAACGTCAAAAAGCGAGTTCGGGTTCACGCGCACGCCCGCAATCTCCTCGATGACACCTGCCAAACGGACCTTGTTGGCCTGTTTAATCTCACGCCAACGCTGCTGAAAAGCGCGGTCATCCTTCAGCGGCGTAAGTTTTTCCAGCTCGTAAAGATCGGTCACCCAGCGGCTGCCGATCGCTGATTCGATATGGGAAGACAGATCAGGATTGGCAGCCTTCAGCCAGCGGCGCTGGGTAATTCCGTTGGTCTTATTGTTGAATTTCCGGGGGTAAACCTCATAAAAATCTCTGAAGAGGTCTGACGTCAAAAGAGAGGAATGCAGTTCAGAGACTCCGTTGACCGAATGGCTCCCCACGATGGCCAGGTAAGCCATACGGATCCGCTTAGGGCTGGCTTCCTCGATAATCGACATGCGCTTTAAGCGTGCCGTATCCCCGGGGTAGCGGTTAGCAACCTCGCGAAGAAACCGCGCATTAATCTCGTAGATCAGCTGCATGTGCCGCGGCAGCAGTTTTTCAAAAAGCGGTACGGCCCAGCACTCGAGCGCTTCCGGCATAACCGTATGATTTGTGTAGGCAAACGTCCTGACCGTCATATCCCAGGCCGTTTCCCAATCCAGCTGCTCTTCATCGAGAAGAATGCGCATGAATTCCACAACCGCGAGAGCGGGATGCGTGTCGTTGAGCTGGATCGCCACTTTCTCGGGCAGATCCCGAAGATCGGAATTCTCGGCCTTGAAGCGACGGAGAATGTCGGCAATGGATGCTGCTGTGAAAAAATATTCCTGCTTGAGTCTCAGCTCGCGGCCCATAGAGTTGGCGTCATTGGGATAGAGAACTTTCGAGATGTTTTCAGAAAACATCTTATTGAAAACGGCTTTTTCGTAGTCGCCGTGGTTAAAGTATTCCAAATCAAATTCCTCAGAGGCCCTGGCTGACCAGAGCCGCAGCGTGTTGACGACATTATTCTGGTAGCCCGGCACCGGGATATCGTAAGGCATGGCAAGGATGTTCTGAGTGTTCTGCCACTCCACACAGAGTTTGCCGCTCCGGTCGTGAAACATATAGGTATCGCCGTAGAATTTCACATTCACCGCATATTCGGGTCTGGCAAATTCCCACGGATTACCCTGTTTGAGCCATTCGTCAGGCGATTCAACCTGATAGCCCTCCACAATCCGCTGATTGAAAATGCCGTAGTCGTAACGGATTCCATAACCGTCTCCGGGAATTCCGAGCGTCGCCATGGAGTCCAGAAAACAGGCCGCGAGACGTCCAAGGCCGCCGTTGCCGAGCCCCGCGTCGGGCTCTTCCTGGAGAATCTGCTCGGGGTCGATTCCAAGATCTTTCAGAGCTTCACGCGCTGACGAGACGAGATTCAAATTCAGCAGGTTATTCGAGAGAAGGCGGCCGATCAAAAACTCGAGGGATAAGTAATAAACGCGCTTGGGATTTTCCTTTTCAAAGTTCTGCTGCGTGCTGATCCAGCGCTCGACAATTCGGTCGCGAACGGCCATCGACAGCGCCATGAAATCATCATGATGAGTCGTGGATCCGGCGTCCTTCGCTAGACGGTAAAAGAGACTCGATCGAAACGAGGTCTTCATTCCCTCCTTGGTCATATCTTTGTGAACAAGCACCCAGGGTTCCTTGGAGGTTTTTTTCTTAGACATGAAAAGGCTTCCTTAAATTTTTGATCCGGGATCAGACAAAGACCGAGCCGGGGCGCTCGGCTGAAACACCCAAAATCAGCTTATCAGATTCAAAAGAGACGCTTCAACAGGCTTTTCTTATCGGCCTGTCAGGCATTTTCATAAAGAAAGAAAACCGCTGCTGAGGGGGGCAGGTCGATCAAAAGAGAATAAGGCTGGTGGTTCCAAGGCTTCGGCTGCGCATCCCGTCTTCCCGCGTTGCCGATCCCGCTGCCGCCGTATTCACGCGCGTCGCTGTTGAAAATCTCGCGGTACCGGCCCGAGGCGGGGACTCCTACACGGTAGGCCATCCGGGGTACGGGCGTCATGTTGAAGACGGCGACGGCGTGCTGGCGGCGGCCTCCGGCCCAGCGTATGAAGCTGATGATGCTGGAATCCCGATCCGAAAAGTCCAGCCACTGGAATCCCTCCGGACTGAAATCCAGCTCGTGAAAAACGGGAAGCTCCCGGTGCTGACGGTTCAAATCTTTGACCAGGAGTCCCCAGCCTCGAGCAAAAGGTTCATCCTTCAGGTGCCAGTCCATTGAATGCCGGCAATTCCACTCCTCAAATTGTCCGAAATCGGCCGTCATGAACAGGAGCTTTTTGCCCGGATGCGCATACATATAGGCCAGGAAAAGCCGGGCATTGGCTAGGCGCTGCCAATCGTCTCCGGGCATTTTTTTAAAAAGGGATTGTTTGCCGTAAACGACCTCGTCGTGCGAAACAGGGAGCACAAAGTTTTCTGTGTAGGCATACAGCATCGAAAAAGTCAGCATGTCCTGATGAAATTTTCGGTGCACCGGCTCCTTGGAAAAATAATCCAGGGTGTCGTGCATCCAGCCCATATTCCACTTCATACTGAAGCCCAGGCCTCCGGTGTAGGTCGGCCTTGAAACGCCTCCCCATGCTGTCGACTCTTCCGCAATAGTCAGAACGCCGGGGTTGCGAAGGTGAACAACCTCATTGAATTTCTTCAAGAAATCAATCGCCTCGAGATTTTCGTTGCCTCCTTGAACGTTGGGCTCCCACTGCCCCTGCTGACGCGAATAATCCAGGTAAATCATCGACGCGACGGCGTCCACCCGCAGACCGTCGATGTGATAACGCTCAAGCCAGAAAAGCGCGTTGGAAATGAGAAAATTGCGCACCTCGGGGCGCCCGTAATCAAAAACGAGAGTTCCCCATTCGAGATGCTCTCCTTTCTTCCAGTCGCTGTAAGCGTAAATCTGCCGCCCGTCAAAATCCGCTAATCCGTGAGCGTCCTTGGGGAAATGCGCCGGAACCCAATCCAGAATGACACCCAGACCGTTTCTGTGGCAATCATTCACGAAGGCCATAAAATCCTCAGGAGTTCCGAACCGGCTTGTAGGCGCGAAATAACTGATGACCTGATAGCCCCAGGATTCATCCAAGGGGTGTTCGGCGATCGGCATCAGCTCGAGATGGGTGTAACCCCTCTCCTTCACAAAGGGAATGAGTCTTTCGGCCAACTCTCTGTAGGTCAGAAATTCCCGTCCTTCAGAACCGCTGCGCATCCAGGAGCCGAGATGAACCTCATAGATCGAAACCGGGCCAGACAAAGGATCACGCGAGGCCCTTGCCTCCATCCACGCCTCGTCGGTCCAGCGGAAGCGGCGAGTGTCCGTGACGATCGATGCCGTCCGAGGACGGACTTCGGAGGCAAACGCATAGGGGTCTGATTTGAAGAGCCAGTGATGCTCGGGAGTCTCGACGGCGAATTTGTAAAGAGTGCCTTCCCCGATACCGGGAACGAACACTTCCCAAAAACCCGAGGAGGGATGGCGGCTCATGGGATGAGCTCCGGGCTGCCAGGCGTTGAAATCGCCGAGCACGCTCACCGCACGCGCGTTGGGGGCCCACACTGAGAAGTAGACACCTGATTTTTTTCCGGAGACGCAAAGATGCGCGCCAAGCTTGCCGTAGCTGTCGAAGTGATTGCCCTCACCGAGAAGATGCAGATCAAAAGAAGAAAGACGCGCGTCTTCGAGGCTGCGGAGCTCCTTCAAAGGAGGCCGGCGCGCGGGAGAAACACTTTTCCTTTTTTTCAAAACCCCGGTCTTTTTTTTCAAGGCAGAACCCCGGCAGGGACCTTGTCGGTCCCGCGATAGGTCAACGCTGTGTTGACGTGAGCAACGGCATTAACGCATGGATTGATGAATTTATAAATACAAATTTAAGAGCTATGCCGATGTTGTTCTGCCCGGGGCAGGAGCTTGCCTGTATCCGAGCGGGCTCGTCTTGTCATCCGCGGAAAAAAGAGCCCCCGGAAATTTCGGGGGCTCAGCTTCTTGGACAAGCAAAAGAGCTTGCGTTCTAAAGCAAAGAAACCTTCGTGCCTTTGCCTTGCTTTGTCACGTTGATTTTGTCTTCGCGGGCGAGCCAGCCGATGGCCTGATTGAAAAGTGCCGAATCTTCGACTCCGATCTCTTTCTGAAGACGCGTCGGGGCGAGAGCACCCTGTTTTTCCAAAGTTTGATAGATTTTACCTGCGATTTCTCCGATGAAATAATAGTGTTCCTGCATGAGCTGTCCCTCCTTCACTGTTTCTAAACAGGCCGGCATTATAAGCCCGAAAAGGGGCTTCGTCAAAAGCGTTCACCGTAAAAAGAGCGGAAAAAATGAGCCTCCCCGGGACCGAGATCGATAAAAAGACCCTCGGCGCGCAGTTCCTGCCCCGAGCGCTCGAAAAGACTGCCTGTCATCAGATCTTTGAGAAAAGTCTTTTCGCCGCCGGCCGGCGCAAACGGCCATGGGATGCGGCCGCGAGCGCGGGTTTGGGAGAGATTCACGACAGCCAGCCTCCAATCCCGTCCCCAATGCCAGGCCGTGCTGAACAGACTGCGCCAGGTGACGTCCCCTTCCCACGCCGGTCTGGCTTCCGGCAAATTCCAGAACCCTTTGCGGAAGACGGCGCCTTGAACCTCCCTACCGAGCATTCTATAGAAGCTTTCTGAGGCAGGATCGCCCTGAAAATCGGGCCAGCGCCCGAGCTGGACCGGATAATGCTGGGTCCGGCCCTCAGCCTGCCCCTGATGAAAAAAACGGATACCCGGCTGCATCGCAGCGGCCAGAGCTGCCGAGAAGGCGAGGGGCCCAGGAAAGGCCGAGGCGGCCCTCGCCTTCTCGGCAGCTCTGGCC
>VFQY01000112.1 GCA_018883425.1 Candidatus Omnitrophota bacterium
CCCGGGAACGCTCCGGAGCTTCGGAGTTCACGCCCTCCGGTTACCAGGGATCGCATCATCCGGGAAGTTTTTTTCACCGCGGAAAATCGATTCACCCGAAAAGCAAGAATCAGGGCGTTTACCTGGACACTGTGGCCGCCAACGATATTGTGATCTGCATCGGTCCGGCCGGTACGGGCAAGACCTACCTTGCGATGGCGGCGGCGATTGATCAGCTGAAGAAAAAGCAAGTGGCGAGAATCGTGCTGACGAGACCCGCTGTCGAAGCCGGTGAAAATCTCGGGTTTTTACCGGGGGATCTGCAGGAAAAGGTGAATCCTTATCTGAGGCCGCTTTATGATGCCCTTTACGACATGATGGATTACGAGGAAGCGACACGCTGCCTCGAGCGCGGCATCATTGAAGTCGCGCCCCTTGCGTATATGAGAGGCCGCACCCTGAGTGACTCCTTCGTGATTCTCGACGAGGGCCAGAACTGCACGCACGCCCAGATGAAAATGTTTCTGACCCGCCTGGGGCAATTTTCAAAGACGATCGTCACGGGGGACGTAACGCAGATTGACCTGCCCGGAGGCAAGAAATCCGGTCTTGTCGAGGCGCAGAAAATTCTGACGGGCATCAAGGGAGTCGGTATTGTTTATCTCAACGAGACGGACGTTGTCCGCCATCCGCTTGTCCAAAAAATTATTCAGGCCTACGAAAAGTATGAGGCCGGAAAACTCTAGGGGTTTTCATGCGTGATTCGACGCTTCGGGACCCGCTTCTGACTTCTCCCTCCCGGCGGGTCCGTGACGGGTCCTTTTGGGTTTCAAGAATCCTTCTCTTTACCGGGGCCTCGGCTCTGTCCGCCTTTGTCCTCTTTTCTGAATTTGAGCCCGGGATCGGTAAACAGCCCTTTACGGTCGGCGAACCTGCCGCGCGGACGTTCTTTTCGCCGATGACGATCCGCTATGTTCATGAGGCCAAAACCGACGAGCTGCGCCGCAAGCTTGCGCTGCAAGTGCCGCCCGTTTATGCGATTCAGCATGAACCCGAGAAGCGGGCCGCCGCCAAGCTGGATCAGTTGGGTGAGGCGCTTGGGGCTCTGGCGTCCCCGGCGCCGGGCGGCAAACAGCCCGAATTTCCTTTTGAAATCTCCGAGGCCGCCGTCAAAGTGATGCTTGCCGAATCGTCTCCGTCTGAAATTAAGCGCATCATCGTTGCGGTCCTCAGTCAGGTCTTCTCCGCGGGCGTCCTGGAAGATGCAGATAAAAAACGTCTTGAAGAGGAGGGGCGGGACAGAATCCAGACGCTGAGGCCGGAGAGTTCCGAGGAAAAAATTCTTTTTCTGCGCAACGTTTTATCGCGCCGGGAAGCCGCTGCGGCATTGCCGGATCTTTTGCCGGAATCGGCCGGAAAAAAGAGAGCTTTCAGAGCCGCTCTGATCGAAGCGGCGGCGGCCCTGATCGACGTTAATTTGAAGCCGGATGAGGAACAGACCCGCGAACGCCGCGGCGCCGCGGCATCGTCCGCTCAGCCTGTCGAAGAGACCATTAAGCGCGACGAACTTGTGATCCAGCGGGGCATGCTGGTGACGGCCGAAGTCCAGTCGGTGATTAGTCAAATCCAGAAGAAGAATGCTCAGCGTGAGATCGTCAAAAAGTTTTCTGCTGGAGCGCTGATGTTTTTCATGGTCCATGCATTTTTACTTTTTTACCTGGCGATCTTTGAAAAAAAAGTTCTCCGTTCATTCCGAATGTGTCTTTTGGTGGTCACGGTTTTCGCAGTCACGCTCATTCTCTGCAAGCTGATCCGGGTCTGGCCCGGGTCCTCGGCCTTCTTTATGCCGGCGGCGCTCGCACCTCTGCTGCTGGTGCTTCTCGTGTCGCCGCGTCTGGGAGCCGCTGCAACACTCGCGATGACTGTCTTAGCGGCGCCGCTGGCGGACTTCGCCCCCGACCTCATGCTTGCTTTTTTCTTTGCCGGGATGGCGGGTACATTTGCGGCTTTGAAGGTCCGCAAGCGCGTTGAATTTCTCCGCATCGGAGCGGCGGTGGGGTTTGTCCAGGCGATGGTTATTTTCGCCTACCAGCTTTATCAGGATCAGACTGCGCCGGGGGCTCTGGAAGCCGCCTCCCTCGGCCTTGTGAACGGTTTCATGATCACGATGCCGTGTCTGTTCCTGCTGATCGCTGTTTTCGAAGCTTTGTTTGACCTGGCGACGGATATTACGCTTCTTGAACTTTCAGACCTGAATCATCCGCTCCTCAAACGCATGGTGATCGAAGCGCCGGGCACGTATCACCACAGCCTCGTGGTCAGCCGTTTGGCCGAGGGCGCCTGCGAAGCCATCCGCGCTAACCCGCTTCTGGCCCGAGTGGGCTGTTATTTTCATGACATCGGAAAAATAGCGAAGTCCGAGTTTTTTACAGAGAACCAAAGCTCGAAGCCGATGAGCCGCCACGAAAACCTCACGCCGGCCGAGAGCAGCCGCATCATTATTGACCACGTGACGGAGGGCATCGAACTCGGGCGCAGATTTAAGCTCAAAGAAAGCGTGCTGCGCTTTATTCCTGAACATCAGGGGACCGGCGTCGTTTATTTCTTCTACCGCCGCGCCCTGGACCAGGCCGCTCCAGGCGAATCGGTGAACCCTGATGACTTCCGTTACCCGGGTCCCCGTCCTCAGAGCAAGGAGACCGCGGCTGCCTTACTTGCGGATTCCGTCGAGGCGGCCTCCCGCTCGCTGAGGGAACCGACCGGTGAGAGCATCCGCAATCTCGTGCGCAAAATCATCAATGATAAATTTATTGACGGCCAGCTCGATGAATGCGATCTCACGCTCCGGGATCTTTATAAAATTCAGGAAAGTTTCGTTCACAACCTTATGGCGATTTTTCACACCCGGGTTCCTTACCCGGAAAAGACCGAAAATGCCGACAAACCTGACCTCTTCAAACGCGGTCAGTTTCACAAGTTCCGGTGAGATGATGAACCGATACCTCGTCGCCCTTCAAATCCAAACATCCCAGCCTTTGGCCGTCACCGAAGCGGCCGTGAAACGGGATGCCGAGCGCATTCTCAAAACGATGGGATGGACGCGTGCGGCGCTCAGCCTTGTTCTGACGGATGATGAAGGGATTCGGCCCGTTCACAAGGAATTTCTCAACGATGATTCGCCGACCGACGTCATCTCTTTCAGTCAGCTGGAAGGAGAAGGCCCTCAGCCCCTTTGGGAGGGGCTTGTGTTTCTCGGAGATCTTGTGATTTCCGCAGAGACGGCTTCGCGCGAGGCGGCCAGGCGGGGACACAGCCTGCGCTACGAACTTTGTTTTTACATTTGTCACGGGCTGCTTCATTTCGAGGGATTTGATGACCGGACACCTGCTTTACGCAGGCGCATGTTCCGCATTCAGGAGGCGGTTCTCGCGGCGGCCGGAATCAGGAAGTAATCTCATGGCCATCCGAAAGACTGAAGCGTTTGTCATCAAAACGGTGCCGCTGCGTTCCAGCTCCCTGATCGTGACGCTATTCTCCCGCGAATTCGGAAAGATCAAAGGCGTTGCCAAGGGCGTGCGTAAGGAGCGTGAAATGCGCGGCGCCTTTTTCGAGCTTTTCACCCACGCGGACATTGTCTTCTACGAAAAAACGCGCTCAGACCTTCATTTAATTTCCGATGCGGCGATTATCGACAGCTTCGATGTTTTGAGAACCCGCCTGAACACGATCGTGTATGCCAGTTATTTTGCGGAGCTGACCGACGTTCTCACGGAAATCCAGGATCCGCATGCGGAAATTTTTGAATTGCTCGAGGTTTCCTTCCGCTATTTGCCGGCTCTGCCCGGAGAAAAAATCGCCCGTCTTTTCGAAATCAAACTTCTCAATGAGGTGGGACTGCTTCCGCATTTGGACAGCTGCCTCCAGTGCCGCGCGGCTGTTCCCGAGCGCGGTTTTTTTTCCGTGTCCCAGGGAGGAATTCTTTGCGCGGCCTGTTCGCGCGGCCTGGGTGATGCCAAGCCTCTCAGCCCGGAAGCTCTCCGTCAGCTCAGGTTCTACGCCTCATCTTCGCTCGAGGATTCGCTCAAAAAACCCTTTTCGGCGGCTCCTGAGCAGGAGCTGATGAAAATCCTCGAATCATTTCTGCTCTATCGACTGTCCGGGCCGCTTAAAAGCCGTCAATTCATGAACGCCATCCGCGAATCAGTCACCCTCTAGAAGAGCTCGAAAACAACCCTGCCTTCGGAAGCGCTCAAATAAAGCCCTCTGATACCCAAAATTTATCTAAAACTGTCAAAAAATAACAAAAAAACGCATCTTTGATTTGACACTGCCTGGGGGCGGTGCTACGTTTTCAGTGTCGACGCAGTTTTCGACATACGAGCCGCATCCTACACGCCGGATAACCCAGGAGTTTGGGGTATGAAAAAGGAAGATCACGTGGACAACTGCTTCTACTTCGATATCAGCAAGCAGGAGAGAGACTCCGCAATCCGTTATTTGCTCGGAGCGATTATCAAGGTCCGAAGCGACAGCCGTTTTCCTTCGAACTATTACACTTACGACGAAGATGTGAATGTTTATCTGGCGCATTTGCTCTTCGCGGTCTCCCTGCCTGAGTACCACGAAATGGCCGAGCCGTACTTGTCGACCGAGACAAGTGATGTGCTGCGCTGGGTGCGTGCCACCGAGGACAAAACGATCCGTTACTTTATCTTCAAAGTTAATGCAGATCATCTCCTGATGCACACGGCTGTGTTCGATGACTTGAACAGAAAAGTGCGTAAAAAAATTTTTTCCAGGCCTCCCAGGCATCATCAGGAAGTCGCCAAACTGTATTACGAGCAGGCCGCGACCTATCACAAACGCATTTACCGCAAGAGAACCGGCGTCGGGGATGTTTTGGGAAAGCTGGCTCAATACTTTGACCAGTACCAAGAGGTTCTCAAGAGAGTACGGCGTGAATACTTTCATTTTGTGACCAGCTTCAAGGACCAGGCTTTTAATCAGTTTCTCGGCGAGATCCGGAATTATGAAAACGGTTTTCTCAAGAAGAGCAAAATGGACCGCTTCCTGGATCTTTACGGACGCTGGCTGGAAACCAAAAATCCTTTCCTTGTGAGGGAGATCCGGGAAATTGCAGGCGAACTGCAGGCGATGGATCCCCAATTTCGATTCAACCCCGACAAAGAGTTTTACGGTGACGGAGGATTTCAAAATGAAAAGAAGTGCGCGTAAGTTCCAGGTCAAAGCTAAACGTCTGCTGAAATTGTATTCGCTCTGGCATGAAACGCGCCGCCAGGAGCTTGAGCGCCAATGCGAGCGGCTTCTGAGCGAAATCCTCGACATCGATCCCGGCTTCAGCCTGCGCCGCGAATTCCAAACGGCGTTCTGAACTATGAAAATGCCCTATCTTCTCCAGCGCATCGACGACGAACAGGATCTCCAAGAGGAAATCGAAAAAAAGCAGGATGAATTCCTCGACGTCTATTCACTCTACCTGAGGACGCGCATTGCCTGGGTCCGGGATGAGCTTAAGCTCAAGGCTTATGAGCTTCATCTTCTCGACCCGGCCTTTGCTTTTCAAATCTCCTAGGCTTTGCTATAATCCCGGCTCACCTTAGAGCAGTGAATCTTCTTTCATGATTCTTCCCGTCATCGAAGGAATCCTCAGCAGGAGATCACATGTCCCGAATTTTTGTTGGGGCCGGTTCCAACCTTGGGCACCGTTATGCCTTTCTTTCCGAAGCCCTTTCCTTTCTTTCAAATCAGGCCGGAATGCGTTTCATGAAAGCCTCCGCCTATTTTCAGACCCGGCCGGAAGGCGGCCCCGAAGGACAGCCGCTTTACCTCAATGCGGTCTGGGAATTTGAAACCTCGCTGACTC
>VFQY01000025.1 GCA_018883425.1 Candidatus Omnitrophota bacterium
GCACGAAGGGTGTGAGGTAACGCGTGATGACGCGGACTAGAAGGCTGTCATGCGGTCTTATCATGGTTCATCCTCATAATCAAAAGGCATGCTACCGCGGCCGAAAAAATGACCGCTGTTTCGATCAGCGTATCGAACGCCCGGTAGTCCACAATGATGGCCGTTACGGCGTTAGGTGTGAGCGTTTGTTTCAGTGTGTTCCGCAGATAATCTCCGGAGAGATAGCTGTTAGGGGGGGAGTTGGGATCACCGAACATCGGTAAGCCAGCGCTCATAAGACAAAAGAGGCCAGCGCCCGCGGCGCAGAGAAACGCGGCGAGCAGCGGCCTGTAGGAGAACGATGGATTCTTCGCCGAGGCTTGAGTCTGAGCAAGAGCCAAAAAGAAAAACAGAGTCGAGACACCGGCACCCACGACAGCCTCCGTAAAAGACACATCGGCGGCGCCCAGCAGCGCCCAGAGAATCGCACAAAAAAAACTGAAGGCGCCCAGAACAAAAGCGGCGCTGACCAGATCCGGCACCGTGACGGCTGCGACGGCTGAGGCAAGAATCAGGACAAGGAGAACGATGTTCAGGATTTCAATCATGGCTCGGATCCTTGGTTTCCCGCGTCCAGGGCTTGAGCCCCGAGCGGAATGCCGCGCGCACAAAAATGTGACAGGCTGTGGGGGCCGCAATGAAAATGAAAACGGCCAGGAGCAGAAGCTTGCCGGATTCCAGACTGAACCCCAAGGGTAAAGCCAGCCCCAGGAGTACCAGAAGAGTGCCTAATGTGTCGGTCATCCCGAGAGCATGGGCACGCGTGTAAAAGTCGGGCAGGCGGATGGCGCCGACCGCCGAACAGGTCAAAAAGAATATTCCGCCTGTTATGAGGAGAGCCGAAAGAACTTGAAGAATCATCGCGCGCGCGCTCCTTTGCTTTCAAGGTATTTGCCGATGGCCAGAGCGCCGACGAGATTTAAAAGGCCATAGCCGAGAGAAAGATCGATAAACATTCCCGTGTGTCCCGTTACGGCACCGATCAGAACAAGAAGAAGGATGGATTTGCTGGCAATCCCGTTGAGGCCTATGAGGCGGTCAAAAATCGTCGGCCCCTTGGCGGCCCGGTATAAAAAAACCGGGAAGAGTGCCAGGATGGCGGCGAGCGCGGCCAGATGCAGGAAGGTCATCGGCTTTTACCTCCGCCCGCTATGGAGTCTATCGCTTGCTCCATGGCACCGCTGACGATGTCACCCGCGGAATCGCCGTCAAGCTCATGCACCAGGACATCACGGCCCTGGATGTCGATGGTGATCGTCCCGGGAGTGAGAGTGATCGAGGTGCCGAAGACTGCGAGATTTTTATCGCCCTGAAGCACGGATGTGCGGGTTGAAATTTTTGGATGGATGCGCAGAGCAGGATCCAGAACAACACAGGCCACATGCCAAGCCGCCATAACGATGCGCTGAGCCAGCCAAAAAAGATAAAACGTGAACCGAAGGGCTTTCCCAGGCAGCGTCAAGAGCTTCGCGGACGTCAGAGCCTCATGCTGGCGTGCTGCAAAAAAAGCTGCCGCAGCGCACGAAAGGATTCCGGATCCAAAATGAAAGGGATCCCACTGACCTGAGAGCAGGCACCAGAAACTCAGGAGAACTGAAAACCAGATCGCAAACGCGGCCATTCCGTCACCCGGCGGTTGTCGACATCATTGAGGCAGTTAATCTGTCGCTATTATATCGAATCCCCCAAAAAAGAAAGCGCTTCTTTTTTTCGAGGAAGCGCGGTTCTGCGCTCGGCGGCTGACGAGGCAGGGGGGCAAGCCCGAGCAGTGGATGCGTGGGAAGCCCGAGGATGCATTCTGATCGGCAGCGGCCCTGAATATTTCCCGGCGCCGGGAAAATGAGGGCAGCTCTTTTTGGGATAAGAAAACGGCTTGAGCCGACAGGGGATTTTGCGGCCGAAATCCTTCACCCGTGAAACCTCAGCCGGGTTTCAGGTTGCCTTTTTGGGTGCACGGCAGCCGAACCGTCGGCTCGAATCCTGAGGAAGCCCTTCTCTGCCGTCTTGACGGCGTGTGGTCTCGTGTCAGATTTTGGGGCCGGCTGGGTTTTCGGCAAGCAGACAATGGCGCGCATACTCCTCAAGGATGCCATCAGAAGCGCCGTCCGCGATCAGCGAGCCCTTTTCCAGCCAAAGAATTCTCGGACAGTGCCTCCGCAGCAAATCGAGATTGTGGGAGGTCATAAGAATGGTCCGGCTTGACTCGGCCGCCTGCCGCAGCCAGTCCTCTGATTTTTTTTGAAATCCGAGATCAGCCAGAGTAATGCTTTCGTCTAAGAGGAGACAACGGCTCCGGGTTTGAACAAAAACGGAAAAAAGAAGACGTTCCTTTTGCCCGCTTGAGAGATCTTTGGCAGGCAGGTAAAGCAAATCCTGCAAGCCGCTGAACTCGAGAATTACCTGCATTTTTTCCCGAATCTCATCGACGGTCAGACCCTGATAGGCCCCCAGAACATAAATGTTATCCGCGACCGACAGGTGCGGGTTGAACCCCAGCCCATAATTAAAAAGGGCCTGAATGTCCTCAGGAGTCCGCACACTTCCCGATCCGGGGCGGTAAATTCCCGCGAGAATCCGGAGCAGCGTCGTTTTACCTGCCCCATTTCTCCCGACGAGTCCGACTTTTTCCCCGGGTGAAATCGAGAAAGAGACGTCTTTTAACGCCCAAAGTTCGCGAGTGATCGGCACCCCTTTAATCCAGGATTGGCTGAGCCTGAAGAGAGTCTTGTGCTGGCGGTAGACCGTAAATTTCTTACTGACGCCTGAGACTTCAATGAGGGGGGAGCTCATAGCGATTCCACGACCTGTTTTTCCATCTTCTTGAACGTTTTCCAGCCAATGAAAAAGGCAGCTAGCGCGTAGGCTGCGGCTTGCACGACGGTTCGCGTCTCGAATCCAGGGATGTGTTGCCCTGTGATAAACGCCTGAAGACTCAGCATAAAAGGTGTCACAGGATTTAAGTAAGAAATTAAAAAACCGGCCCAGGGCGAGATCATCGGAAGCTGATAAAAAACGGGTGAAATGAAAATCAGCGAATGCGCCAAGACCATCCATATCTCCTCGGTGTCGCCCGCAAGGGCGCCGAGAACGGCGAGGTAGAGGCCGATTCCGGCCGCCAGCAGGACAAAACATGGAAGCAGCAGAATCGTTCCTGCCAGTCCGGCAGGCGACAGAATTCCGAGAAATGCGCTGATGATCAGGCAAAGAGAAATCTCAGTCAGGAATTTAAGAAGCGGGACAAAGAGATGCGATGCCAAGAGAATTCCGGCAGGGGCTCGAGAGTTGAGAAAGATCTCCCGGTTGCTGCGAAAAAAGCGGATGATGTAGGTCACCGAATTGGTAAAAAAAGAAAGAGTGATGATGCCACTCAGGAGGGTGAGCGGAAAGTAGGGAATGTTGCGGCCGAATCGGTCAACAAAGATAAAATAGGTCACCGAAAAAGTCAGCAAAGGGCCCATGAAACTCCATAGCGCGCCCGCAGCTGTGCGGTAATCACTGGATCTCAGCTGAGCTGCGCAGAGGACTTTCAGTAAGTTCAGTTTTTGACGCCGGGTTTGCATATCAGCGGTTCATCAGAAGCCGGTTGAGAGCTAGGTGACAAAGAAAACGTGATCCGTAATAGGGTTCGCTCAGAAGCACCTGCAGGGCGCGTCCTTCGAAAAAACCAAGATAATCAAGCATCCGCGCGCGCTTCTTGTCCAGTGTTTTTCTTCGGGCTTCGGACATCGGCAGTGAGGCCACGGAATCATAGAGTTCGCGGGTAAACCTGTGAAGGTCTCTGAGTTTGGCATAAGTGATGGGGCCAAAATTGGCGCTTCCGGTGTGGATTGTCCAGGAGGAAAGACGCTCTGGAAGAAAGATAAAATCAGAGACGGCGGCCGCATGTGCGAGAATCCACCAGTCAAAATAGAGTTCGCGGCCTGAGGGATCAGCAATGGCATCAAAGAGGTTGCGGCGGATCATGAAGTGACTGAACGAGGCCGCGGGATTGCGGACAAGATAGAGGCCGAACGTGTTCTGGGGCCGCCGGCTTCGGAGGCTGAGGCGATTCGTTTCCTGATAAAAATGCCAATAAAGACAGCCTCGGGGGTCGCCTTGCGGGCTGTATCTCGATACGGCGACCCCTGCCTCGGGAAACTGCCGTAAAGCTGCGGATCGTTTTTCGAGGCACTCCGGGTGCCACGAGTCGTCCGCTTCAAGGAAGGCGAGCATCTCACCCTTAGCCGCAGAGGCGGCAAGCCGATAGGTCGCCGCAATGCCTCGATTCCGGCCTTGAGGATGCCTTAGGATTCGCAGGTGGCGGGGGTGTTGAACAGCATACTGTTCGAGAATTTCCCAGGAGCCGTCTGTGGATCCATCGTCTGCGGCAATGATTTCGAAGTCACGAAAAGTTTGATGGAGAACGGAGTTTAAAGCGCGGGGCAAGTAAGAAGCATAATTGAAACTCGGCAGAAGAACACTGATACGCATGGATCTGAGCTTATCATGCCGGGCGCTTGGCCCGAAGAGTTTTTCTGAGCGAGAAATGTCTTGGGAACGCCCAAGCTTTGCGCTTATAATGCGTCCGCGCTTTCGGGCGTCTAACCCCCTGGTCTCCATGAGTTTACAGCGCATCAGTTTTGTCCGTGAAGTTCTTCAGGGTCTCTGTCTGGTCCTTTTGATAGTGATCCCCTCCGTTCTTTATGCCCGCACGCTCGCATTCGATTTCGTCAATTGGGATGATGACCTGTATGTTTATGCCAACGCCGTGATACGGGGCTTCTCCTGGGAGCATTTCTGGGTTTGGATGACGAGGCCGTTCGTCTCGCTGTACGTGCCTGTCACCATGGCATCCTACGCACTGAATTACAGCCTAAGCGGACTCGACCCTGGTAGTTTTCATGCCTGGAATGCCGCTCTTCACGCAGTCAACACACTCCTCGTTTTTTTTGTTTTTTATTCTTTCCGCCGCGACATCTATGTATGTTTCCTGGCGGCTTTAATTTTTGCGGTTCATCCCGTGCAAGTGGAGGCCGCCGCGTGGATCTCTCAAAGGAAAACCGTGCTGATGGCTTTTTTTTCACTGGCTGGTTTTTTTCTTTTTATTCACGGATATTTTGCATCTGAGAAAAGACGTCTTCTCTTGACCCTGGCATGTGTCTGTTTTGTTTTGGCCGTTCTTTCGAAACCGACGGCCGTGATGATTCCGCTCATGCTCGCTGCCTACCATCACTTCTTTAAAGAGGACGGGGGAGCTGCTAGGCGCTTTGTACTCCCTTATCTGCTCGCGCTGCCTTGTTTCGCTGCCGCCGCTGCCACACTATCGTTCTACCCCCGAAGCACAGACTTTTTGATGAGCGGGGAACTTCTTACCCGAATCCTGCCCCTGGCCGGCGCCATGGTTTTTTACACGGGGCTGGTCATCAACCCGAGGTCACTGGATCTTCGCTATCCCGAGGATTTGACGGCATCATTCGCCGGACAGGAATGGCTGCTGGGATTAGGCCTGTTGGTTTCTTCGCTTGTTCTCCTCTTGTTATGGATTCGGCGCAAGAAGAGCGGGTTCTGGGCCTGCTGGTATATCTTATTTCTTCTCCCGGCTGCGCAGATCGTCCCATCTCCGGCGGGTGACCGCCATGTTTATCTTGCTCTCGTCGGACTTTTGGGGATCCTGATCACCGTGCCCGCACGTTTTCGAGTCATGCTCCTGGCTTTTCTTGGAATCTGGGCGGTTTCCCTGATCCCGATCATGTCAGAGCGCCTGAATGTCTGGCAGAATAGCGAAACGCTCTGGAAGAATCTGCGTTACGAAGGCCCGTTCCGCATTTCCGCGGAAGTACAGCTTGCTGCATATTACGAGGAGGCAGGTCGGTTCCAGGAAGCTTCCCGTGTCTATCAGCAGGTGCTCCAAAGACGGCCTCATGTACCTTACCCGTATGTGAACGCCTTCAACATGTATACCCGCCTGGGAGATCAGCAAAAGGCGCAGGCCGCGGCAGTTCTGTTCGAGTCGAACTATTCGAAAACTCATCGGCTTCAGGATGTCTACCGCGAATTGCTCCGTCTGAAGGCGGATCCTGCGGCGCTTGAGCAGTTCATGCGCGAGGTCATGAGAAAAAGTCTCTTTGGAATTCCGGGGGAGGCAAACCGGGCATGAGAACAGCTGTTCCCGGCGCCGGGCCCGCCGGACTCGCAGCCGCCTACGAACTTTCCCGGGCCGGTCTGCCGTGCGATGTCATTGAAAAATCATCCTCCCCTGGAGGTCTTTGCCGAACCCTCAATCGGGATGGATTCTTATTCGATATCGGCGGACATCGTTTTCTTTCCCGCAGTGAAGAAGTTAATGCCCTTTGGCGGCTGATCCTGGGCGATGATCTGCTGACTCGCCGGCGTAAATCGCGGATTCATTTCCGCGGCCGGTTTTTCGATTATCCGCTTCGGCCTCTGAATGCATTGTCGCGCCTGGGCCCCATGGAATCGGCACTTTGCGCTGCAAGTTACGCAAGGGCACGCCTTTTTCCGCCCAAGGATATATCCAGTTTCGAATCCTGGATGATCCGCAGATTCGGAAGACGCCTTTACGAAAATTTCTTTAAGACCTACACGGAAAAAGTTTGGGGGATTCCCTGCTCTGAACTTTCGAGCGATTGGGCGGAGCAAAGAATTCAGAAGCTCACCCTGAGGCAGGCCGTGCTGCGTTCGCTGCTTCCCGCATCAGGCCCCGGGATCAAAACCCTCAGCGATTCTTTTCTTTATCCAAGGCTCGGACCCGGCCAGTTCATGGAGGGGCTTCGCTTAAAAGCCGAAGACCAGGGGTGCGTATTTTCCTTCGGACGTGACGTTCGGGAGATCTGTGTGTCGGGACAGTCGGTTCTTTCTGTTTCGACGGTCGACCGTGACGGTGTGTTTCAAACGTGGGAGGCCGAAAATTTTCTCTGCAGTCTTCCTCTCCCGCTGATTGTGCGCAAGCTCAGACCGATGCCTCCGGATGAAATTTTGGATGCCGCGGCATCGCTTAAATTTAGAAGTTTCATCGCCGTCAATCTCGTTTTCGACAGCCCTGATCTTTTTGATGACCAATGGATTTATCTGCATTCACCGTCTGTCAGGGCGGGGAGGCTTCAGAATTACAAAAATTGGAGCCCCGGCATGGTGCCGGATCCCTCAAAAACATCTTTGGGCGCCGAATATTTCGTCACCGAGGGGGATGATGTCTGGCGCATGGATGATTCCGCGCTGATCGGTCTTGCTCTTGGGGAACTAAGCCGCCTTGGAATAGCCGATACGTCGAGGTTCATCTCAGGTTTCACGGTCAGAGTTGCTCACGCCTACCCGGTCTACAATCCCGGTTACGACCGGGCGGTTGCCAGGATCCGGGATTATCTCAGCCGCTACCGGAATTTTCAGGTGATGGGGCGAGCCGGCCTCTTCCGCTATAACAACTCAGACCATGCCCTTCTCACAGGGCTGCGTGCGGCGCGCAACATCGGGGGTGCATCCTACGATCTGTGGAATGTTGATCCTGACGCTGAAACCGCCGCCGGAGAATCGCTTTGAACGTGTCCGACTTTGCTGTTATCATCCCGGCTCGCAACGCCGAGAAAACTCTGCACGAGTGCCTCGCCGCTGTGAGATCGCAGCTGCCCCGTCCCAAGCAAATCATTGTCGTGAACGATGATTCCCGCGACGGAACAGCCGCTATCGCAGATTTTCATGGGTGTGAGCTCGTCCATGTTTCCATTCGGGACGGCGCGATGAAGCCCCGTCTCGAAGGCGCGCGGCATGCGTCGGCTCAGGTGCTCGTTTTTATCGACGCTGACGTGGTGGTGCCTCCGGGCACTTTTGCGAGAATCCTCGGGCAATTTAGCGATGATGCCCTTGCAGCGCTGACCGGAAGGCTTTCCCGGGTCAGCCGTGTCGGCGGTTTTTTTTCACGTTTTAAAAACGAATACATGCATGAAATTTTCGGGCGCAGGGCCGGGCATGCAGATTTTTTATACGGTTCGATTTTCGCCGTCCGTGCCGAAGAACTGATTTATTTTGATCCGCTGACCAAACCCTTTACGGATGTCGCTGACTCTGAGCTGGGATTTCTTCTGACGATGCGGGGCCGGAAGATTATTCTGGATCCGGATCTTCAGGTCGAACATCTCAAGCGGCACGGATTGACGTCGATCTTGAAGAACGATTTCGTGATTCCTTTTATGTTCATGAGGCTCTTGATGACTTATCGAACCGCGCCTGCGCGGCACCGCTACAGGCGCTTCTCTCATGCTCAGCTTTCCCAAGTGTTCGGTTGCGCTTCGGCGCTGCTGGGTTTTGCTCTGGCAGTCCTGGCCTGTCTGACGGGGCAGCTAGTCCTCCTCTGGGTAAGCTCGGTCTGTTTTGCGCTCCTCTACGCCATATGGGGGCGTTTTTTTCTCCGGCTTCTATCGTCAGACCCCGTCTTCGCTCTTCAAGCAGCGCTTTTCAAACCCGTGGATGCCGCCGTCATGTGCGCCGGTATGGCAGCCGGTTTTCTCTACGGGATTCCCGCTGAAATCCGCCGGCAGGCAGGAGAAGCGCATTGAGAATTTTTAAATGCATCCATCAGTTTCTCCCCAAGCACGTAGCGGGGTCGGAAATTCACACGTACCGCCTCTGCAAGGAATTGATGAAACGGCACGCGGTTCATTTGTTCTATCCCGAGCACTATGATGACCGGGGTCCCTATCAGGTTCGCTCAGGGGATTTTGAAGGTATTCCCTTTACAGAATTCAGTTATTCTGCCGGCGCTGTCGACTTCAGCCAAACCTATCGGAACGCCCGTATCGAAGAACTTTTTCTGGAAGCTTTCGAGCGCTTTCGCCCGGACGTGTTTCATATTCAGCACTTGTTCTTCATGACGCCGCGGTTGATTCACCTCGCTAGAGAGAGGGGGGTGCCTGTCGTCATGACGCTTCATGAGTATGGAGCCATGTGTCCGGCGGGAGGATTGAGAATGCGCCCCGATTATCAGCTTTGCCACGATATCCGGCACGAGCAGTGCGCAGATTGCCTGCTGGATTCTCCGTACGTATTCCGCGGTCCTCTTGCAGGCCTGCCCCGGTTCGAACAGATTCAGCTTCGCGCTTGCAGGAATCTGCGCAAAATGTTTGAAACCTGCGGCTTAGGTCGTTGGGTGCCCGCCGACCCAGCTCTCGCGGCGGCGCGCGACCGGGATGCTTTCATGAGGGAATGCTTCGCCAAGGTCGATTTGTTTCTGGCGCCTTCGCGGTTTCTGATGGAGAAGTACCTCGAATGGGGTATCCACCCGGACAAGATCATGTATAAAGACTACGGTTTCGATACTGCCGAACTTCTCGCCGTTACCCGAGAGCCTGCGGAAATCGCGAGGTTCGGCTATATCGGCTCGGTGATGCCCCATAAAGGCGTTGATGTGCTCGTCCGCGCTTTCAACCGTCTCGCCGACAGCACGGCTGAGCTGAGGATATTCGGAGAGCCGTCTTATCATCCTCCTTTTTATAAATCTCTGCAGGCTGAGGCCCGCCATCCCGGGATACGTTTCGAGGGGTTTCTGCCCGCCGACCGCATCCCGCAGGCTTATAGCCGCATCGACGCTCTTATCGTTCCGTCGCGCTGGTTCGAGAACTCACCTCTGACCCTTCACGAGGCTCTTTTGGCAGGGGTTCCCGTGATAACGTCCGACCTGGGAGGCATGAAAGAGCTGATTACGCCCGGGGTGAACGGACTTCTGTTCAAGACTGGAGACGTAGACGATCTGCACCGAGCGCTCCAAGAATATCTTACGCACCAAGATCGTTTTAAGCCTTCGGATATTCGCAATTCTATGGAGATCATCGACTTTAGAGATTACGTGAATGCTGTGGAGAGACTCTATGAGAGGCTGGTGGACGGATGCTCGGCGCCGAAGTAAGTGTCCTGATTCCGGTTAAGAACGGCGGGGAACTATTCAGACGGGCGCTTTCCATGGTGCTCAGCCAGCAAACCTCGTTTGTCTACGAAGTGATTGTGATTGATTCCGGATCCTCGGACGGATCAGACCGTTTTGCGGAATCCTTACGGGACCCGAGGCTGACTCTTCATCGAATACCCCCCGAAGAGTTTAATCACGGGTCGACACGCAATTTTGCCGCAGGGCTGGCCCAGGGTGCGCTCTTGGTTTTCATGGTCCAAGACGCGCTTCCCGGAAATGTTCGGTGGCTGGAGAGCTTGATCGCCCCCATGGCGGACCCGACTCTTGCCGGGGTTTGTGCTCGCCAGCTGCCCAGACCCGAGTCGGGTTATTTCGTGCGCAAATATGCCTGTCAGATCCTTGCCTACAGCACGAAGTCACGAGTTGCTTCCGTCCATTCAGCGGAGGCCTTCGAGCGGCTTTCTGCCGCAGAGAAATACAGCCTTTGTTATTTCGACAATGTTTGCGCGTGTATTCGGCGAAGCGTCTGGCAAAATATTCAGTTCGATCGCGTGGATTTTGGGGAAGATATTCGATGGGCGAGGAAGGCTCTTCTGGCAGGATACAGGCTGGCCTTCGAACCGTCAGCTTTCGTCTACCATTCACACGACCGCCCCTGGACTTATACGTTCAAGCGTTTGACGCATGATCACTGGAATCTCTATCACCTCTTCGGCATGGAGTGCGTTCCGAGCTTTCGATTTGCAGTCCGCGCTTTTTGGGGAAGCTGGATTCAGCACTGCCGCGAAGCCCGCGAAGCGGATTTAGCGTTTTACAGAAAACTGCCGCTGTTCATGCATGCCTGTTCGAAGCCGTTTGCCGAGGTTTTCGGCCAATACTGGGGGCTCAGGCTGGCGAAGGCCGGCCGGGGGCCAGCCTTTCGGGGCGTTTGATGAGAATTCTTTTCGTGCTTCACCAGTTTTTGCCGGAGACTCAAGGGGGGACGGAGCTTTATGCAGCCCAGCTTCTCGAAGAATTGAGGAAGGGACACGAAGTTTGTGTTTTTTACCGGGCCGGCGAACCCGCCCGTCCCGACTATGAGGTGAGTCATAGCTCCTGGCAGGGCATTCCTTGCATTGCTGTCAATTATCATTACCGGGATTTCCGTGATTTTTCCAGCACGTACACGAACCCCCGCATGGAGGAGCTCTTCAGAGAAGTGCTACGGGACATTCAGCCCGATGCGGTGCACTTCCATCACTTCACGGGACTTTCCGTCGGACTGCCGAGAATAGCCAAAGAGGAGGGGCTTCGCGCCGTCGTCGTGACGATGCATGACTTCTGGACGTTTTGCGCACAGGGGCAGAGAGTGAGGCGGGATTTAGTAACATGCGCCGTGACCGATCCGGCTGTCTGTGCAGCGTGTCAGGTTTTGCAGCACGATGTGCCGAGATTTTTAAAAGTCTGGCCGCGGATCGTGGAGTCGCGTCTCATATTTTTTTCTCATCGGGGATGGGGCCGAAAGTTAATTGCCTTCGGCGCCTCAATTCAGAAGCATCTTCTCCGCCTCTGGGGAGGCAGGGCCCGTGAGGGCATGATGAAGCGGGAGTCGGAAATGCGCAGGATGCTCGATTCTGCGGATCTATGCCTTGCGCCCTCCCATGCGGTGCTTCGCCACGCGAAAGCAGCAGGTTTTCCAGCCGGACGATTACAGCTTGCTGTCAAAGGGAGCGCTGATTTTCATCCCGTCCCGCGAAGCTCCCAGCGGGAAGGCTTTCGCCTGGTCTATTTGGGAACCATGATTCCTTCGAAGGGACCGCAGGTGCTGCTTCAGGCCTTTCGGCATCTCAAGGGAAGACATTTAAAACTCGATTTTCACGGACCTTTTTTCCATTATGACGGTTTTTCCGATTTTGAGAGGCGGTTTCGCCTCCAGGCCGCCCGTGATACACGAGTTCACCTGATGGGCCCCTACGCCCGCGAGAAATTAAAATGTATTCTCGCGGAGGCCGATCTTGTGGTTGTGCCGTCTCTCTGGTGTGAAAACAGGCCGCTCGTTATTGAGGAAGCCCTGCAGGCTCTTAGACCCGTGGTGGCCAGCGATGTCGAAAGTATTCGTGAACAAATTCAAGAGGGGGAGAATGGGCTGCTTTTTAGGGCGGGTGATTGGGAAGATCTTAGGCGCGTCTTGAAAAAGTTTATCGAGAAGCCGGGGGTCATTAACATCCCAGGACGCCTCAAAAGCCCGGTACAAACGATCCGTGAGGATGCCGATTTTCATGCGCGGCTGTACGCAGGGCTTATCCGTTCTCAGGGCAGGGTTCAGCCTGCAGGATTTGCATAAATCGAGGATCGGGTTATACTTTCTTTAAAAGTAACATAACTCACAACCCATGAAATTGATTCGGAGTAGCATGCCTGAAGCAGCCCCCACTCAGGAGCCCCGCGGGGAAAGAGAGCCCATCCGTGTTCTTCTCATTCAGGATGATGAACAGAGCGTCCTTGCTCTTGAGAAAGCGCTCACTCTGACGAAGAAGCCTGCATTTAAACTCGAGGCTGTGACCCGGCTTGATCAGGCGCTTGCGGTTCTTAAGGAAAAAAAATTCGATATTGTTCTTCTGGATACATCCCTGCCTGATTGCTACGGAGAGGAAACTTTCAAGCGCGTCCAGGACGCCGCAAGCCGTCTGCCGATACTTGTGGTGAGCGACCCCTCGGATGAGTCTGATGCCTTTGAGCTCGTGCGCATGGGAGCGCAAGATGTCATCGACAAAGGCGCGCTGAGTCCGCGGCTGCTTGTCAGGGGGATCTTGAACGCCATCGAACGCAAAAAAGTTCTGAGTGATACCTTCCTGACTCAAGAAAAGTATCGAACGATCTTCGAGAATTCAGCCGTTGCGATTACCGTGACGGACAAGAACGAGAGGATCGTTTCCTGGAACCGGTTCGCAGAGAACCTTCTGGGAATGACAGAAGAAGACCTTTGCGGCCGCCCTGTCAGCAGTCTCTATTCTGAAGATGAATGGAAGCGCATCCGCTCCTACCGAATCAGTGAAAAAGGGATGCAGCCGACACTCGAAGCTCAGGTTATCCGCAAAGACGGCAAAGTGTTGGATTGTGATATTTCAATTTCCGTCCTTAAAGATGAGTCCGGAAACATTACGGGTTCGATCGGTATCATGAAAGACGTGTCCGCTCGAAAGAGGGCGGCGCGCGAGATCAAGCGCGCAGAAGAGCAATACCGCGCCATTTTTGAAAATTCGGCAGTTGCTATCACGGTGACGGATGCCGAAGAAAAAATCATTTCCTGGAATAAGTTTGCTGAATCTTTTCTCGGGATGAATTACGAAGACCTCTATTTGAGAGGCGTGAGCAGTTTGTATCCTGAGGAGGAATGGAAAAAAATCCGCGCCTGCAACATCCGCCAAAAAGGCATGCAGCACGTTTTAGAAACGAGGATCTACCGCAAGGACGGTTCGCTTGCCGATGTCGATATTTCGATCAGCGTGCTGAAAGACGTGAACGGCAGGATCACCGGATCGATCGGCGTGATCAAGGATATCTCGGAGCGCAAAAGACTTCAGCAGCTCAAAGACGATTTCGTGAGCGCCGTAACGCATGAGCTGCGGACGCCTATCGGGATCGTGCGTGAGTCTATGGCCCAGTTTCAAGACGGGCTGCTTGGCGAAGCGAACGATCTTCAGAAGCGTGTTCTCTCGACATCGGTCAATTGCCTGGACCGTCTCAGCCGCATTATCGATGACTTGCTGGATGTGTCTAAAATCGAAGCGGGTAAGATGGATCTCAGGCGTGAGACCATTGAGCTTGTGACGCTCATCAAGGATGTGGCCGGCGGCTTCAAGCCCAAGATGGCTGAAAAGAAATTGGAATTGGTGATGGAGTTCGAGGCCGAAAGCATGAGGGCCGAGGCTGATCCTGACCGAATCATTCAGGTTTTTACGAATTTGATCAGCAACTCGATCAAATTTACGGATTCCGGAACGATCAAGGTCGCAGCCCGCTTCAAAGAGGGGCCGTGGATTGAGTGTGAAGTTGCTGACACGGGCCGGGGCATTTCTGAGGAAGACCGGATCAAGGTCTTTTCCAAATTCGAACAGTTTGGGCGTAAACTGCCCGAGAGCGAAAAAGGGACGGGCTTAGGCCTCTCCATCTGCAAAGGGATTGTGGAATTGCATGGAGGGGCTATTGAGGTCCATTCGAACGCTCCCCAGGGCACGAGATTTATTTTTACACTCCGCGCCAGCGGACCCGGACGAACACGTTCCTGATCAGGACTTGTCACAGCGCCTCTTTTCCGATATCGTTCACGCATGACTGCTGAATCGAATCGTCTGAACCGACTGTCCCGCGAAAAAAGTCCCTACCTTCTTCAGCATGCCTCTAACCCCGTTGATTGGTTTCCTTGGGGCGATGAAGCCTTCGAACGTGCCCGCCGGGAAAATAAGCCGATCTTTTTGTCGATCGGCTACTCGACCTGTCATTGGTGTCATGTCATGGAAGAGGAATCTTTCACGCAGGAAGGCATTGCGCGGATCCTGAATGAATTCTTCGTTTCCATTAAGGTCGATCGCGAAGAACGGCCGGATGTTGACCATGTCTACATGGATTCGGTCATGGCTATGACTGGCTCCGGGGGCTGGCCGCTCTCGGTTTTTCTCACGCCCGAGCGTGAACCTTTTTATGGGGGAACCTATTTCCCTCCGGAGGACCGGTACGGACGGCCTGGATTTGTGACGGTTCTCATGACCCTTGCCAGGCGCTGGGCGGAAGATGAAAAAAAGATCCGTTCAGCGGGGCGTGATCTCGCACGTGCCCTTTCTGAACATGCGGCCGCAGCTCGTCCGGCGGCAGGCTCGGTCGATCGAGGTCTGCTTGACAAGGCCCAAACGGAAGTCGCGGGCCGTTTTGATGCCCGATTCGGAGGATTCGGTTCCGCGCCCAAGTTTCCGACGCCTCATCTGGTTTCCATGCTTCTCATCCAGTCTCAATCCTCAAGTGAGGCGAAGGCAGAGGCGCTCGCGATGGCTGAAAAGACCTTGTCGGCAATGGCTCAAGGCGGGATCTGCGACCATCTTGGAGGGGGATTCCACCGTTATTCGACGGACGAGCGCTGGCATGTGCCCCATTTTGAAAAGATGCTCTACGACCAGGCGCTTATCGCGCGCGCCTATACAGACGCCTTTGAGTTGACGCGCAATCCATTCTACGAGACGATCGCCCGCGAGATCACGGAGTACGTGCTGCGGGAAATGACCGGTGCGGAAGGCGCCTTTTATTCAGCAGAAGACGCGGACAGCGCCCGTGATGCATCAAAGCCTGATGATAAATCCGAGGGCGCTTTTTATGTGTGGACTGCGCGAGAGATCCGTGAGCTCTTGAGCCCTGAAGAGTTCAGTTTTGCGGAGGATTTTTTGGGCCTCGAAGAGACGGGCAATGTCCATGAAGATCCTCACGGCGAATTTAAGGGCGTGAACGTCCTTCGACAAGCTCGGCCTTTGGAGAAGACGGCTGTCAAAATGGGGCTTTCGATGCCGCAAGGCCTGGAACGCTGGAGCGCAATCCGGGCCAAGCTTCACGAATTCCGCAAAAGCAGGCCTCGTCCTCACCGGGACGATAAGATTCTCACAGACTGGAATGCCCTGATGATTTCTTCGCTTGCGCAGGCATCCCGCGTGTTTGCAGAACCCCGCTACGAAGAGGCTGCAAGACGCAGTCTCGATTACTTGCTCACCCGGATGAGAGGGGACAATGGGGCGCTTTACCATTCCCTGCGTCAGGGGGCAAGTCCTGTCGAGGGGTTTCTGGATGATTACGTTTTTTTTCTCGGCGCGCTCTACGATGTTTATCAAGCCTGTTACGATATACGCTGTCTTGAAGAGGCTCGTCCTCTCATGCAGCGTATGATCGATGAGTTCCGCGATCAAGGGACGGGCGGTTTTTACTTTTCATCTTCCCTCGGTGAAAAGCTCTTTTGCCGGCCGAAGCCGACCTACGACGGAGCTCTTCCCTCGGGCAACTCGTACGCGGTAGGAGTTCTAGCCCGGTGGGGCAGGCTGCTCAGAGATTCTTCGCTTGAGCGCACAGCACATGAGACTCTTCAATCGCTTTCAGGACTCCTCGCTCATCATCCGTCTCACTATGGCGCAGCTCTGGCGGGTCTCGATTACCTCTTGGCGCCTGGCGCCGAAATCATTATCGCCGGCCCCCGTCAGAACGCCTTGGTGCAATACGCCCTCAGGGAGTCTGCAAGACTGCCCGGCTCTCGACGAGTCGTTCTGTATCATCCGCTGACAGGTCCTGAGGCAGCCAGGATGGAGGCTTTGCTGCCCTGGATGAAGAGTTTTCGTCCACAGAGGGAAGCCGCTGTTTACGTATGCCGAAACTTTTCCTGCGCCAAGCCGATCGAGACACTGGAACAGGCCCTTTCGGGTTTTGAGGAATTGAGAAAGTTTTTGGGAGGATCAACGGTATGACGGGATTCGAGCATGGGGCTTTTCAATCCGGAGGGCCTCACCGAGCCGGCTTTTTTTGGGGTAGAGGTTTTCTCACGAGGTCCCGCCTTCGCCGGGCGGCGGGTCCTATTTTGATGATTATTTTCCAAGCTGTTGGGGCTGGATGCTCACCTTCGTCTAAAAGTCTTGTCGAGTGGCAGACTTATTCTGACGGGGCCGTCGCGGAGGCTGCCGCTTCTCAAAAGCCGGTCGTGATCGATTTTTATGCGGACTGGTGCGTGCCCTGCTCAGATATGGAGAGGACCACCTATGCGGATCCCCGTGTGGCTGAGGCCCTCGAACCTTACGTCCGCCTGAAAGCGGATTTGACGGATATGCGGTCGCCGGAAAATGAGGCTGTGATCGAAACCTTCGGACTCGAGGGGCTTCCTGCCGTTGTTTTTATAGGGCGGGACGGTTCGGAAATCGCAGAGGCCAGGATGTTTGGTTATGTCTCTCCCCGCGAGTTTCTAAAAGTTCTCAACTCACCAGTCATGCAGGAGAGGGCACGCCGGATTTCCGAGGCCTGAGCCCCGCCCCCAGAGACGCCGATTACACGAATGAACCGCACGGCCCAGGGAAAAGCTTGAAGTGCTGCACGCTTCCTTCCTAGCAGGCTATTACGCTCAAAAGTCGGTTCGGTCCAAAGGAAAAATCTGTAAAAAAAAAGAGCAGAGATAAGCATTATTATCACCGCAGTGCTTTTAATGGCGTCCTCATTTGAAGGGTTCGATGATGCCGGGTAAACTCTTCCGATCATGCATAGAATCCCTTGGATCCTCAGGAAAATCACGTCCTTCATTCTGATCTTCTTCCTCCTGACCGATGGAAGTGCCGGCGCGTCTGCCGTTCAGGTGAACCTTCACGAAAATATTCCCCCATTACCGGGAGACCATCACTCTGCATGGATTCGCTCACTGCCGGCCGCTCTTGGAACTGCCGAGGTGAAGCTTCAGGGTATGGGACCCATGCTTGTGCATCTTCAAACGGCCCATGGCGATCCAGAAGCTCAAACAAAAATTTCAGAAATTCTGGCTTATTTGAAAGCGAATGCCGGGATCCAGACGGTTTTGGTCGAGGGGAGTTCGGAGGCGCTTGACAGCAATCGTCTCGATTTCGAGAGGCTGTATCCCGGGCGGGGAGACGTTATCCAAGGCGCCCTTCTCAGAAGAGGCTGGCTGAAAGGGCCCGAGTTGTTTCTCGTCCGCGAAAGCGGCGTGCAGGCGCTAGGGATCGAGAATCGAGACGCTTACCTCGCCAACGGAAGAGCCTTGCTGAGCGTCCTCGCACAGTCTGATCAATCGGCTGCTTTGATCGGTATTTTACAAAGCCGAGTCCAGAGCCTTTCGACCCTTTTGCTGAGATCCTCGACGCGTGAGCTTCTGAAAAACTATGAAGCCTGGACGGATCACAGATTGCCTCTTGAGGCTTGGGTGCCCACACTTCAAAAGGCACTGGAAACCAACCTGCGCTTTAATTTTCAGGACCCCTCTGCACAATTCGAAGCTCCGATGCTCACCAGGTTTGTTCTCTTGTTAAAGCTTCATAAAGGGGAAGCTCCGGAAGCGTATGAATCGGAAAAGAAGTCTCTCTTTCAAGCATTGCAGGATCAAGCCGGTGACGAACTTCAAGCCTGCCTGAAGGCTCTCTTGGATCGAGATCCGGATCCTTTCGGGGCAGGCGTTGAGGATGCCGCCCAGACTCTGAGACGGACTCTGGAGCTGATGCCGCCCAGCGTTACAATCGAAAAATATCCGCATGTCATTCGCCGGTTCCAAAGCCTCATGCTTCAGGACGAAATTGATTTTCGAGCCCTTCATCAAGAAATCGAGAGATTGACCCAGCTTGCTCTTGAGGCAGGCACAGACCGCGAAGATGAACGTCTCATGCTGAGATGGATCAGGGACTGGACACGATACAAAAAGATTGTCTCACTGAATGCGCTCCCGTCGGATCTCGAAGAGGTCACCATGAATCTCCCTGTGAACCGGCCCAGAGCACTCATGCGAAGGCTCCAGGATTTAAGCGCCAGATACCCCTCTGCGGGCGATCCTATGCCGGATCTCGAGGGGCTCGAATTACTCCATGAGAAAGCTCTTGTATTTTACCGGCGCGCGCGGGAGCGCGACTTTTACATGCTCCAGAATATCGAGCGCATTCTCAAAGAGCGCAGGATCAGTCGAGCGGCCGTTGTGACGGGCGGCTTTCATGCGAAACCGTTTGAGGATTATTTCCGAGATAAACGGAGAAATTACATCCGGGTCATTCCGGCGATATCGGGCGTTTCGAGCCGCGATGTCTACATACGCTCGGCGCTTGACCTCGGTCTTCGCTACACCGAATCGCAGACCTGGGAAACACCCTTTATTTCAGACCCTACCTTCCTTCCCCCGGATCTTCAAACAGTCCTGCATCGGCCAAACAACCCGGCATCAGGGAGTATCAAAACCATCGGTCGCGGCCGGAGTCTTATGAGCGTGCGCTCCCGGGTAAGTCTCGGTGAAGAGGCGATTAACGCGCCCCCGAAAGGCATTTACGGGGAAGCTCGGAACCGCTCGGAGCTGCGCAGTCAGGGTGAATCCGAGACCCAACCGCCGGTTATTTTTAAATTCTTTTGGGAGCTGACGGAGGATGAGAGGGAGAGTTTGCTGAGTTGGTTCGCTTCCATCAATAAATTTAACAGTGCGAAAAGATGGGAAGTGGGAAGTGAAGATGCTTTGGTGGCTTATATTGATGGGCGGCCCGCCGGCGTTCAGGCTTTTTACATGAGCCGCTTGACGCAGACAGTCACTGCCGAGGGACTGTTTGTGTCCGAAAATTATCGCCTGAACGGAATGCGCCTCGGCTCCCGGCTTCGTGGGCAGGTACTTCGGCGTGCCCATCAAGAAGGATACAGCCAGTTCGAGACGGGGGTGGCTCTCACAGAGGAAGCTCAGGATTTTCATGAAGCTTGGATCGAGAGACTGGAGGAAGCAGTTATTGATGTCGATCGAAATGGCGGCAGCCTGCGATGGTTAATTGTGGATATCGGCGAGGCCGTAAAGAAAATGGATCGGGAAGACCTGGCGAGAGCCGCTGCATCGTGGGGTTCCGTCCCGGGCAGCTCGGGCGGCCGGGGCATGCCTGCTGTGACGTTTCGCAGATTTTTTTTCCATGAGCTAGCCCGGGACAGTTCGAGAGAGTCTCTGGCCACCGTGATTAAATCCTGGGGTTTTTTTTCATGGAGACTCTGGACAGAAGCAGATGCCGAAGCCCACGTCATCTACGTCGACGGCAAGCCGGTCGGGGCGCAGGCTTATTCCGTTGAGGAGGACTCTTCAGCGGCGTTCGCGGCAGGTTTGTATATTCTCCCCGAATACCGGGGCAAGCCCTTGAGGCTGGCTTACCGTCTGCGCGAGGCCTGGCTGCAGGATCTCAAAAATCGAAACATTCGGGAGGCATCCATTTATGTGAGCAAGTCAATAGAGGCGCAGAGTTTTCATCGGGCTTGGGCAAGGTCCCTGGGCGAAGCTGCAAAGATCTATCCGCATGGGGCCGAGAACAGCGGTGTTATTGCTCTTATCTATGTTGACCCATCTCGGGTTAACCTTGGCCCGACTCATCAAACCGATGCGCTCGATTCCGCAAAAGAAGGTAGGGATGACGGGAATGGTAGTGGGCACGATCAATCGGTCCCACAAAACCGCTCGGAGCTGCGCAGTCAGGGTGAATTCGAGACCCAACCGCCGGTTATTTTTAAATTCTTTTGGGAGCTGACGAACGCAGAGAGAAAGAGCCTTTTCGATTGGTTGTCCGGATTAGGTGACTATTGGAACAATCGTTCCTGGGATGCGAACGTGAATGACGCGTTGATTGCGATCGTTGGCGGTAAACCTCAGGGGATTCAGGCTTTTAGCGAGGCCAAAAGTGCATCGACAGTCATTTCTGCCGGACTCTATGTGGCCGAGACCTATCGTCGAAGCGGACAGTACATTGGCAGTCAGCTTAGGGATCGTGTGCTTCGGGAACTTTGGCGGCGCGGCTTAAGAATTTTCCAGATATCGGTAGCGCCTGAGCCAGAGGCACAGGCGTTTCATGAGAACTGGATAAAAATAATGGGGGATTCGGTTCTGGCCGTAACCCGTGAAGGCGACAAGCTGCGATGGATCACTATTGATGTTGAAAAGGGCGTAAAAAAAATAGAGGGCCAAGATTTGGTACAAGATGCTGAGACGCGATCCGCCTTATCGCCCAACCCGAGCGGATCGGTCATGCCTGCTGTGACGTTTCGCAGAATTTTTTTTCATGAACTAGACCGGGATAGTTCGAGCGAGTATCTAGTATCCGTGATTAAATCGTGGGAATTTTTTAATAGCTTATGGGCAAATCGATCCGCCCAAGCCTATGTGGTCTATGTCCATGGCTTCCCTGCCGGCGCGCAGGCATTCACGATTGATCAAGAGAACGGTACCGCAGAGGCCCGCGGCATTTTTGTCTCTCAGGATTATCGCGGAAAACATCTTAAGCTCGCTTATAAGCTTCGCGAGACCTGGCTTAAACAGATGCAAAAAGAAGGGCTTTCTGAGGCATGGATCTACGTCAACGATTCTCCAGCCTCCCAGAGGTTTCATAAAGAATGGGCGCGCTCATTAGGCGCGGCAGTTTCCCCGTATGGCACGACCGAGGATAACAGTGACTTGATTTCAGGACTCGATATCGACCTGAAGAAGCTTATTTGGCCAGAACGCGCGGAATCAGGGAGTCCTGCAGATCAGGTGCCTGGCGATACGGGGCCTGTTGATGAAGACGCGCTCGAAGCTCCCGGCAAACAAGCTCGATCTGAGTTGAGACGGCTCTTTGAAGCAGGCAATGACGAACATTCGCGTTTGGCAAAACCTAGCCGAAACCCGGACATCCTGAGAAGGCGAATCGGCCTCTTCGAGAAAGTTTCGGAGCTTCGGCGCTTTTACAGACTGCGCTTATGGCTTCTGACCGAAAGCGACCGCACGATGAACCTGGTGGATCAAAGAGCTTTTTTGAGTCTGATGATCGGCCTTAAAGTCAGGCTGTTCTCGGATGCTTTTCGTGTCCAATCCGCCGCCCCGATTCTGCCTGCTGGGGCGCTCAGACCCTCGCCGTCCTACCACCGGCAAATCGAAGAATCCCATCTTGAGGGGGGGCGCGTCCTCATTGATGGGGAGTGGATTCTGGATTGGGGACGGCGCAACCCCAGGGGGCTCTATGTTTTGGCTGATTCTTCGGCCCGACTTGCCGAGCGTATGAAACAGCCTGCGGCCGCCCTTTTGGGGGATTCCGGCGTCACATCTAAACTTCTCGAGATCTTACTCAATCGGGATAGCACTCTCGGTTCGGCAGAAAGATCGAGGGTCCGGCGGCTTGCTGAATCCGGCCGCTTTGAAAAAAGTTTTGAAACGGTCCCGCGCTCCGAAGCTGAAGCCTACGCGCGCCGACACGACGGGGGTGTGGCTCACCTTCATGGACCGGAATCGGGCCTCGCTTTGACGGCGGCTGACTTCCGCCTCTCTCTAGACCCAGGGCTCGGCCCTTCAGATGAATGCGCCGCAGCGTGGGTTTTGCCCGGACTTCTCAGAGCAGCCTCGCTCATTCGGGGCATCAAGGATGTCAGTGAGCAAAGGGATGTGCTTCGCTCTCGCCTGCAGGACATTTTCCCGGGGTCTTCTTGGTCACCCGGGGGCATTTTAATCCGAATCGACGAAGCTTTCGTCCGGAAAATAGTCGCGGAACGGCTTGTTGAAACCGCAGCTTAATTCTTCGGAATTGCTGCTTGCAACATCCGCCTTTGAGAACGTATAATCCCGCCCGTTACGACAGTCTTCCGGATGTCTTTTTGAGGCGTTTTAACCAGGCTGAAAGATCCCCAACTTTCATCGAGGTTCGTTTGAAAAGAAAGCTCGTCACGGCCGTTTTTACCGCCGTCATTCCTTGGTTTTTTACTTCCTGCGCGGACAGCGCTTCTTCAACGGTCATCAAAATCGGCTGTGCGGGCCCGCTCACCGGAGATCAGGCGCAAATCGGTTCGGACATGTGTCAGGGTGCGCGTTTCGCCGTCGATCGTGCGAATGCAGCGGGTCGGGGATTGTCCGGATACACGCTGGAATTCGTGCCTCTTGACGATCAGCATAACCCCTCGCAGGCTGTGAATGTCGCCAACCGTTTTGCGGCGGATCCGGATGTCATGGGTGTTATCGGGCATTTTAATTCGAGCTGCACCAAACCCGCTTCGGCGGTCTATGAAGCTTCCAGCCTTGTGCATGTGACTCCGGGTTCGACGAATCCCGACCTCTCCAAGCAAGGGTACGCGACCTTTTTCCGGGTGGTAGCGACCGATGAAGTTCAGGGCCCGAAAGGAGCGGAATACGCCGCGGGCAAACTCGGCGCAAAGAGGGTATTTATCATCGACGACAAGACGACTTACGGCAAGGGCTTGGCGGATCAGTTTGAAAAGCGTGCGCGGCAGCTTAATCTTGAAATTCTTGGTCATGAGGGGATCACACAGGGCGATAAGGATTTCACGCCGCTTCTTACGCGAATCAAGCCGCTCAACCCCGATGCCATCTACTTTGGCGGCATCTATCCGGAGGGAGCGCTTCTGCTTCGTCAGGCGCGGGGTTTGGACATCGGATGTATTTTCATCGGCGGAGACGGCATAGCCACGCCCCTCTTGGCTGAGCTGTCCACACCGGAAATCGCCGAGGGTGTCTATGCGACCATGGTGGGGGGCGATATCAAAGCGGATCCGCAGGCACAGGATTTTGTAGCGGGTTACGAAGCTCGGTACGGCCCCGTCGGCCAGTGGACCTCTTTCGCATTTGACAGTGCCAATATTCTCATCGCTGCACTGGAAAAAGCCGGCCGCAAAGACCGCGGGGCAGTTCTCGAGGCGATGCGGCAAATTCCGGAGTTCCGAGGTGTTACGGGGAAGATAAGCTTTGATGAGCGGGGTGACAATAAGAACCAGTCCATAGGCATCTTTAGAATCACGGACGGACGTCTTGCCTATGTTGAGCCCGCACAGTGATCCAACCGTGACCTTGCGCTTAAGTTTCTTCGTACAGCGGGGATAGTAAGGTCATGGACGCATCGGAGGTTTTTTTTCAGCAGATCATCAATGGCGTAACGATCGGTATGATCTACGCGTTGATCGCTCTCGGCTACACGATCGTCTACGGGATCGCCCAACTGATCAACTTTGCTCACGGCGAAGTTTTTATGGTGGGCGCCTACCTGGGGCTGCTCTTCTTCACGATTTTCCAGAACGTCATTCCGGGATTGCAGGGCTCTGTGTATTCGCTCCCTCTGGTCATCATCTGCGTGATGGTGAGCACGGCTCTCCTGGGTGCGCTGATCGAGCGTTTAGCCTATAAACCTCTCCGCCATGCGCCGCGGCTGGCTCCGCTGATTACGGCGATCGGCGTGTCGTTTGTTCTGCAGAATGCCGTGATGCTCATTTTTGGACCTGCGGATAAAACCTTTCCCCCGGTGCTGCCCCTCAAGAAGATTTCCATGGGCTCCGTGACCCTCACCAATATTCAGATTCTGATTACGCTGACCTCAGTCATTCTGATGGCGGTTCTGCATCTTTTCATCACGCGGACGCGGACCGGCAAGGCCATGCGGGCGTTGGCGGACGACATGAAGGCCGCCAGCCTCATGGGGATCAATGTTGACCGAACGATTATGACGGCTTTTATCGTAGGAGCCGCGCTCGCCGGAGCCGGGGGAGTCATGTTCGGGCTGTACTACAGTACGATCAACTTTCATGACGGTTATTTAGCAGGTCTCAAGGCTTTTAC
>VFQY01000026.1 GCA_018883425.1 Candidatus Omnitrophota bacterium
GTTTGGGCCATCATCTCTAAAAAAAGAATTTCCCGGCCGTAGGGAGCCTCGGGAACCTCGGCTCGAGTCTTGGCCCATCGGTCCATCCGAATTTCGATGATTTCCTTCAGAAGAATCCAGCGCATGTTTTAAGAATCCAACCCGATCAGGTTTTCGGGGGCGAGGGTTTCCAATAAATAAGTTCAGCGCCAACGTGGGCTTCGCTCTCAAAATGGCAGCCCCGGGCCCGGACTTTCATGGCGGCGCCGTCCGTTGGGTGCCATTCTATCTCAAAATGCGCATGAGGCAAAAGCTTTACCTCGAGCTGGGAGAAGGCGTAAACACCTCCGGGAGGAAGCTGCGACGCCTTAAAAAAAGCCTCTTTCGCTGTGAAGATTTTTGCGAAAGGAAACTTCGATGGGTTCTTTTTGTAGCACCGTAATTCCGACGGGGCCAAAACCCGTGAGAGTGCTTCGGGGCTTCGTCCCTTGATAAACTGTTCCGCCCTTGGAACCGAAACGATATCGACCCCGAGACCGGCGAGACGAAGATCAGATTTTCTGGGCATCCCGGGCCAGACGGTCTTCAATGTAATGGATGACCATCTGCACGGTGAAGAATTCCGCGAGGCGCGAAATCTTGGGATCCTGGGAAAAGGTCTTCACATCGAGATAGGGCATTTTCAATTTAATTTCTTCCAAACCCGCTGGCGTGACGATGCCGTTCTGAACCAGCCGTTCATCGTTAAGAATATTGCCGGGGAAGAGATCCCCGCTGGGGATTTTAATCTCAAAAGCTTTTTCGAGCCGGAAGATGATGTCAATAAAGTCGATCGACTCGGCGCCCAAATCACGGGTCAGCGATGAGGCGGGCTGAATGTCTTCTTTGTCGACACCCAGAGCGCCTGAAAGGGTTTCCTGAATTTTTTCAAAAACCGAATTTTCCATAATTCCCCGCTTTGTTTCTTATGCTTCTCCGGAACGGCTTGGAGCTTCGAAAACAAGCTCGGAGGAAACCGCCGCGCGCCCGCCGGAAAAAAGCCTTCCCTTCCAGACTTTTTTGCCGTCAGCCGCGGTCTTAGCCGAGCCTTGAAACTCCCAGGCATCCCCGGGTTTTAGAAAGTTTGAAAACTTCACTGAGCGGATTTCCCTCACGGGATAATCCATGACTCGGCCGGTATCCCTCGTCAGGAAAAACTGCGCCAGCCGGTTTTGAATTTCAAGAGCCAACACGCCCGGCAAGACAGGAAACCCGGGAAAGTGATCCCGGCAGCACTCCAAATCCTCCGGCAGGACTCCTGACGCTCTAAGCCCTGCTTCTCCTTCGGGCGACGCCGAAGCTTGCCCCAAGTCGCCCAGGTCGATTCGCCAAACCTGATCTCCTGCCTGCTGAGCCGGCTCTTTTGAGACCTCGGACGCAGCTCCCGCAGGACGGGGCACTCGAAACACCATCACGCTATTGCTGATCTCCAAGCCTAAGAGTTTTGTTCGGACGGGCAATTCACGGACTTTAACCGCTCCATGCCGCTCGAACAGTTCAATCCACTGTCCGGCCGTCCTGAAATTTTTGGGGTGTCCGAAAAATTCCAAGTTCAGAATTTGATCGCGAAGCACGGTCCATGCACGCCCTAGGGCGTGGCGGTAAACATCTTCGACAACCACAATGACGCCCCTCGTTACCCGCATCGCTTCGCGGATCACAGCTTCATGATCCGGGATATGATGCAGGACCGTCACCAGCAAGCTGACGTCAAAACTTTTGTCCGGAAACGGAAAGCGTTCACCGCCATAAAGAACCGCCGGACACTTTTGAAGACCAGGCCTCAGTACGTCCAGAACCCAGTGGCGGTGTCCCCGAGAACTGAGAGGAGAGTGATAGAACCCCCACCCTCCTCCGATATCCAGAATCCGGCTGCCCGGAACCAAATCTCCGGCAAAAATCCGGACAAATTCTTCCGCTCGACTTTCGAGCTCGGAGGCTGCATAGCGCCTCACGGCAAAATCGAGGATTTGTCTCTGCCGCCTACGGACTTTCGAGAGCCATGGCTCTTTGGGTACAGGCATGATTAAGTCTTGGATTATAACACAGGCTCTCGAACGGCTGATATTTTTTTGTTTGCTTTTTACCCTTCGGGAACTTAATCTCAGCGCATGAATCGTCCTCTTGCGGGAAAAAATGCTCTTATCACCGGCGCCTCTCGGGGTATCGGCCGGGCCATTGCTTTGGAACTCGCCGCGGCGGGAGCAAACATAGCCGTGAATTATGTCCGCGACGAAGATGCCGCAAAAAAAACGGCTTCTGAGCTCGAGTCTCTAGGAGTTCGAACCTTGATTTATCAGGCCAATGTAGGCGACCCTCAAGCCCTAGCTCCTTTGGCTGACGCCGCCGTTCAAGCCTTCGGGGGCATCGACATTCTCGTGCACAACGCTGCGATGGGCGCCTTCAAACCCGTTCACAAGCTCAAGGCGAATCAGTGGGACTTATCGATGGACATCAACGCCAAGGCTTTTCTGCTTCTGGTTCAAAAAGTTCTGCCCTCGATGGAGAGCCGCGGCGGAGGCTCCGTCGTAGCGCTGTCAAGCCTGGGGGCCGGCCAATTCATTCCGAATTACGGCGCGATCGGGATTTCTAAAGCGGCTCTGGAGAGCCTGGTCCGTTATCTTGCCGTCGAACTTTGCGGCCGAAAAATCCGCGTGAACGCCGTTTCAGGAGGATTGGTCGAAACGGACGCGCTGAAATTCTTTCCCGAATATAACTCGTTCAAGGATGAAGTGATCCGCAGAACTCCCGCCGGACGCATAGCACGCCCTGAAGATTTAGCGCGTGTTGTCAAATTTCTCGTGTCTCCTGAATCTGAGTGGATCGTCGGACAAACGCTTATCGCCGACGGCGGACTTTCCCTTATTTGACGGGAGGTCTGAGCGGTGCGAAGCCGTGCCTCGCGACATTCTCAGAAATCGTTCTCGCATGACAGAACTCCCGCAGGTAGTCTTCGCCGCCTGCCTTGGAGCCTCCCCCTGAAAGCTTGTACCCCCCGAAGGGCTGCCGTCCGACAATCGCTCCGGTCTGCGCTCGGTTGAGGTAAAGATTACCGGCATGAATCGCAGAGCGCGCTTGCTCTAAGCGCGAAGGCGTGCGGCTGTAGACAGCAGCGGTCAGCGCGTAAACGCAGTCGTTGGCTTTTTGGAGCGCCTCCTCAAAACTGCCTGCGCGCAGCAGGCAAAGCACAGGACCGAAAATCTCCTCCCTCAAGAGACGCGAATTCTCGGGCAAATCCTCAAAAATAACGGGCCTCGCGTAATATCCGGAGCCGGCAGGCGCGCCCCCCTCAAAAACAACCCGCCCCTCGGAGCGGCCCTCGCTGACAAAGCTCTCCATTTTGGCCAAAGCCGCCCGGTCAATCAGCGGTCCCATGGCCGATGCACCGCCAAGCGGCGAGCCTGACGGATAAGAAGCTGCAGCGCGGACAAGCCTGTTCTTGAATTCCTCGTAAATCTCATCCAGAACAATCAAACGCGAAAGGGCTGAACACTTTTGTCCTGCGAAACCAAACGCGGAATGAAGAACGGCAGGAATCGCAAGATCAAAGTCGGCGGAGATGTCGACAATGGCAGGATTTTTTCCGCCCATTTCAACCAGGCACTTTTTTACCACCTTTGTTTCCGGCTTTTTCTCCGAGGCAGCTTGCAGGATTCCCAGTCCAGCCTCACGGGAACCCGTGAAAGCGATCACAGCCGTATCGGGATGCCTCACCAGCTCGTCGCCGGCAGTTTCTCCGGGGCCGGGCAAGAAGTGGATCGCTTCCCCCGGCACTCCCGCTTCGCGGTAAAGCTGATAGATTTTCCAGGCACAAAGCACCGTTTGCTCTGCGGGTTTAATCACCACAGTGTTGCCTGCCGCGAGAGCGGCGGAGCTCATCCCGGTCAAAATGGCTAGCGGGAAATTCCACGGAGCAATGACGGCGGTGACGCCCCTTCCTTGCCAGCGAAGCCGATTGGTTTCCTGATCCAGATCTTCCGTAACTTTTTCGGTGAAGAGAATTTCCGCCTGCATCGCGTAATAGCGCAAAAAGTCCGCAGCCTCGACGACTTCTGCATCAGCTTCCCGCCATGGCTTTCCCGCTTCCCAAACGGCGTAGGCCGAAAATTCATAACGGCGTTCCAGAAGCAGCGCGGCTGCACGGCGGAGCATGGCGGCTCTCTTCGTAACGCCTTGAGCGGCCCAGGCGGGCTGGCCCGCCGATGCCGCCCTCACGGCGGCATTGGCGAGCGCCCGGTCCGCGGCGAAAAAACTCACGCTTCGGGTTTGTCCGTCGATGGGAGAAACCCTGTCGGCTCTCAAACCTTGGCGAATCTCTCGCCCGGAAATGACGCAGGGTACCTCCTCGCCAAGCCGCACTCGCGTCAAGGCCTCACGATACCGCTCGCGCACCCGGCTTTCATGAAAAGCCAGGGGGGCTGCGGGCTGATGCGGCGCAGTTGCGGGCAGGGGCGGGTCTTCGCGCGGCGCAGATGCGGGCGCCCTCAAAAGATCATCGTCCGGAATTTCCTCGAGGAACCCCTGGCGCACGAAAGACTGAGAGGACACATTTTCCAAAAGGCGCCGCACCAGATAGGCCATCCCGATCACAGGATCTCCTACGGGCATGTAAAACCGTACCGGGTAGGCCGAACGCACGAGTCCCGGGATAAGCGGGTCGCCCATTCCGTAAAGACATTGAAATTCAAAGTTTTCCGCGGGAATCTTTCTTTCTTCGGCGGCCGCCCATGCGAAGGCGAGAGATCGCACGTTGTGGGAGGCTGCCGCCAATCGAACGGCGGGCGCGGCGTCCAAAATTTTCAGAACAAGCCTTTCAAACATCGCATCCGTATTCTCCTTCGCCGTAAAAACAGGAATCGGCCAATGCTGCTCGCGCGCCCGCATCACCTCGGTGTCCCAGTAAGCGCCGCGCACAAGACGAATCGTCAGAGGAACTTTCAGCCGGCCCGAAAGACGGATCAGCCTCTCGGCCGCGCCTTCCGCGTCGCGCAGATAAGCCTGAAGAACAGCGCCCGCGCTCACGCCATCAGCAGACGCCTCTGTGAGGACTCGTTCGAGAACCTCGATCGTCAGGTCTCTGGCCTCGTAGTCTTCCATATCCACGTGAACAAAAACTTCCTGACCTCGGGCCAGCGCCAGAAGCCTGGCCAGGCGCGAGCCTGCTCTTTTTAAAACGCCTTCCAGGTCCAGCGGGCTGAAGTGCGGATCGAGTGCTGAAAGTTTGACGGAGATATTCTGCCTCTCGGGACCTTTTTTCTCCCGGCCGAGGGCCAGAATGATCTCCCGGTAGCGGTTTTCACAAAGATCCGCCTCCTCCTCACTCATGGTTTTTTCCCCTAAGAGATCCATCGACAGCCCGAGACCGCGGCGGTCATAAGCGCGGAAATTTTCAAGAGCCTCATCCAGCCCCGAAGCGCCGATGAAAAGCCGGGCCATGCGAAGGTAAAGCTCCCGGGTCATGGCTGCAAGCACGGGCCGCGTGACAAAAGCGGGTCTCGCTAACGCGAGCCCGTTTCGAATCCAGGCCGGAAGTCTGACTTCCGAATGCGGAAAATATTCGTGAAGATGCCGGAAGATCGAGTCATCAGATTTTAGGGAAGGAAAAAGATCAATGAAACGCAAGGACCGGGTCCTGAGCTCCTCATTCTGCATACACCACTCCAGCAGACGATTCTCCCAGATAAAGCGCTCTCTCCGGGCTCTGGCCTCTTGCCGGGCCGATAACAAAATCAAGCGCCCGAGTTCCCGAATCCTGTCTTCGCGGGGCGAAGAACTCATGCCGGGCTCCTTTCAGGAGCGGCAGACCTAGCCGCTTTTTTGAAACATCAGGATAAGCTCATCTTCCGTAAGCGGAGCGATCTCCGCTGTTTGCAAATTTTCCTGAACATGTTCCCGGCGCTTCATACCCGCAAGCGCCGTGGTCACGCCCGGCACCGAGCGGGCAAATTGCAAGGCCCTCTGGGCGGGCTTACCCAGGCCGGCGCCGAAACGGCCCATAAAATCGGGAACAGGGCCGGCCAAACGGCCCTGCATCAGAGAAGCGCTTGCCATAACGGTCAGCGACTTCCTCTTGGCCAACTGAAGAAGCGGGACCAGACCGGCACCGAAACGCTGATTGGGAAAAATCCAGGCCTCCGGCATAGCCAGACTGAAAGGCACCTGAATCGCCCTGAAGTGATGCTCGCTTCCGCCCGCTTCCCTTGCCAGACACAAAAGATCTTCAAGCGCGAGGTAATCCGGCTGATCGGGTCTGAGCCGGTAGCCGCTCCAGGTCGCCGTACCGTACATGCGGATCCTGCCTTCACGGACTTTTTCCTCAAGCCAGGAAAAAGCACCCAAGAGGCGAGCCCGGAAAACGGAGGAGCTGATTTCTGAGAGCTGCAATTCGGGATTGTGCAGAAAATAAATGTCGACGCACTCGACTCCGAGATTTTCAAGACTGCATTTGAGCTGGTCTTCGAGGAACTTAGGCGACAGCGAATGGCATCCCTGAACAAGCTCCCCCTGCGGGACAAGGGAATCCACGAAACGCTTCCTGAAATAAAGCTCTGGATCAGGCGGAATATCGAGTTCGTAGGGAAGAAAACCGCCCTTCGTCGAAAGAATCACCTCCTCGCGGCTGATGACTCCCTCTTCGATCATCTTTTTTAGAGCGCGGCCAAAAGCCCTTTCACTGCGCTGCGCGCGGTAATTGATCGCGGAGTCCGCGACATTGATTCCCGACAAAAGGGCTTCGCCGAGCGACTCCTCATAAGCCGCATCGGAAGCGTCGTCCACGCCGCCCAGGTAACTGCCGATTCCGAGAGAAGAAAACCAAAGCCCTTGAGACAGCCTGAAATGTCCGCGACTCTTTTTAGATTCGAACCGCGCCGCATAGCGCGCTGTACCTTCGGGGCTCGCATAGGGCAAGCTCATCTCAACGGCCTCCTTTTAGACGGGCTCAGCGGTGACGCTGCCGGGCGCACTCTGCCCCGGCAGAAGATTCTGCGTGTTCAACTCCACTTCATGGACACGCGGCTCATTGTCGCCAGGCCCTTGATACCAAGTTCCCGCCTGCAGACGAACACACCCCGAAAAGCTGAGGCCAAGCAGCACGGCTGTAGCCAGCGCGGGCAGACTTCTGATCTTTCTTCGGCATCGCGTCATGTCTTTTCTCCTTCTATAGCCTAATCGGTTTTAGGGCGGGAACGCAAATAAAGCCCTGAGAAAAAAAGTGCCGCGGCGAATGCCGCCGCATAGGGAAGAATCCATCCTCCGCGGAGGTAAAACGTCGGGCCATTCTCCAGCGGAACAGACACGGTTTTGTAGCCGGTCACAAAAATATCGCGTCCCTCCCGCTCAACTTTCCCGAGAATCTCCCCTCGCCTCGAAATCACGGCCGAAACCCCGGTATTGGCGGCCCGGACAATCGGCAGTCCCGTCTCTAAGGCCCGGAAGACCGATGCCTGAAGGTGCTGATAGGGCGCACCGCTCGCCCCGAACCATGCATCGTTGGTCATTACCGCAAAGAAACGCGGACCTTGCTGAGCGAATGAAAGGGCAAGACGCGGGAAAGCGTCTTCGAAACAGATGAGAACCGAAAAAGGAATCTTGGGTTCCTGGAGTTCAAAGACTGTCCGCGATCGTCCCGCAGAGAAATCGCTGACACCCAGCGTCTCGGCGATCGGTTCAAGCCAGGCCAGCAGCGCACCCAAAGGGACATACTCACCGAAGGGCACGAGTTTGAGCTTGTGATGCACGGTGCGGATGACGCCTTGGGCATCCACCAGGTAGGCGCTGTTGTAGACCTTCTTGCGGGATTCAAAAAAGGGCGCGCCGACCACAAGCGGTGTGTGAAACCTTTGGACGTCCTCGATCACCCGCTTCGCCTCGCCATCCACATTAAAAAACCCTGGAAACGAAGCCTCCGGCCATAAAATCAAGTCCGGCACATCGTAAGAGGCTAATTCCGTCAGCTTGCTGTAAATCTGAAGAATCTGTTCACGGGCCATCACCTCCCACTTCACGGACTGGGGGATATTGCCTTGAATGACTGAAACACGCAGGCTGTCGGCAGAAGAAGGATCGGCCCGGCGCAGCGCATCATTTCCGTAGAGAGCAAGGAGCCCCGGTATCATGAGTGCTGCAATCAGAGCGGCGGCACCTCGTGCAGCGCGCGTCTTGAAACAGCCCGAGCCGAGGCCTTTGCTCGAAAAAAAAATCCCAAGCGCCTCAAACAGCAAAACGTTCGCGGTGAACATCAAAAAACCCAGCCCATACGCTCCGAGAAAACTTGCCGCCTGAATCCCCTGAAGCCACGGGGTTTGAGAGTAGGCCAAGAGATTCCATCCCAAACCGAAAACGGGAAGCTCGGAACGCAGGATCTCCACCAGCATCCAGGCGGCGGCAGCGGCCGCGGCGCGAAGAGGAAGATGTCTCAAGCGCAGCGCCTGATACAGCAGCGCTCCTAAGAGGCAGAAAAAGAGAGTCTCGAAGGCCGCCACAAAAAGCCAGCCGAAGACTGTGACAAAACGCAGCCAGGACAGAGAAAAAAAGAAGAAGCACGCGCCCGCAATCGCTGCCCGGCGCACGGCGTCTTTTGCCGTTTCAGCCCGGCGGAGACTCCAGAGCAGCGGGACGAGAGCGAACCATGCGCCTAAAAAAAAAGAAACGCGCGGATAGGCCAGAGCCAGAACAATGCCGCTCGAGGCGCATAGAAAAAAATCAAGCCTAGCGGCTTTCATCGGCACTCCAGGAGAACGCTATTAAGATTCGCGGAGACCGCAGCACTTTTTGTATTTTTTTCCGCTTCCGCAGGGACAGGGCTCATTGCGTCCCGCCTTGGGGTCTCCCTGAGCGGCAGAGGCAGAGCCCGGCTCGGGCACGCCTCCAGAGAGGAGTGACGCGCTCGGCTGAACGGCTTCTGAAACGGGTTCTGCGGCCGCGTGCGCCATCCCCCCTGACTCAGGGTGAAGGTACGTGGCGCGGGCTGCCTGTAAAGGACTTACCAGTTTCTCTTCCTTCACCGCCTGGACTCGGAAGAGAAACTCAGAGGCTTCTTCCTTGATCGAATCGACCATCGCTTGAAAAAGCGCAAAGGCTTCACGCTTGTACTCGATTTTGGGATCTTTCTGAGCGTAGGCCCGCAGCCCGATGCCCTCTTTAAGATCGTCAAGACTGTGAAGGTGCTCTTTCCACTTAGAGTCAATCATCTGAAGCAGAATGTAGGATTCAAGAAAGCGCATCCGATCGATGCCGAAATCTTTTTCCCGGGCGTCATAATGTTCGGCTATTTTTTTGAGAAGTTCTTCCCGCAGCCATTCAATATCCCTGAAACACTCCTCAACGGCTGCGCCTGCATCGATTCCGAATTTATCGCGTAAAGCGTCCGTGAGAGCCTGCGTGTTTTTATCTTCATCTTTCATGTCCGGATGGACATAACGCGCCATGAGATCTTCCAGAACATCTTCGATGAAATCCGAAAGGTGTTCTTTTAATTTATCCCGGTTAAGAACGCGGTCGCGCTCCGTATAGATCAGCTCACGCTGCCGGTTCATGACATCGTCGTACTCCAGCAGATGTTTGCGGATTTCAAAATTGCGCGCTTCAACGCGTTTCTGGGCGGTTTCGATGGCGCGGTTGACCATCGGATGCTGAATCTCCTCGCCCTCTTCCATGCCCAGTTTCTGCATAAACACTGAGATGCGGTCAGACCCGAAAATGCGCATCAAATCATCCTCAAGAGAGATAAAAAACCTCGAGGAGCCCGGATCGCCTTGACGGCCGCAGCGGCCCCGCAGCTGATTGTCAATGCGGCGGGATTCATGACGCTCAGTTCCGATCACGGCGAGGCCGCCTTTCTCCTTGACCCCTTCGCCCAGGACAATGTCCGTACCTCGGCCCGCCATGTTCGTCGCAATCGTGATGACGCCCTCCTGTCCGGCCCTCGCGACAATCTCCGCCTCGCGCTCGTGGTACTTGGCGTTCAAAACGACGTGCGGAAGGTTCTGGCGCTGCAGCATCCGGCTCAGTTTTTCGGATTTCTCAATCGAGATCGTGCCGACAAGAACCGGCCTGCCCTTGCGGTGTTCCTCGGCAACTTCCCTCACCACGGCATCGAACTTTTCACGCTCTGTTCTGTAAATGCAGTCATTCGTGTCTTTACGGATGCAGAGCCGGTTGGGCGGAATCACCACGACATCCAGCTTGTAGATTTTATCGAACTCCACAGCCTCCGTCGCGGCAGTACCCGTCATACCGCCCATTTTGGAATACATGCGGAAGTAGTTTTGAAACGTGATGGTGGCCAGTGTCTGATTTTCCCGCTCAATGCGCACACCTTCCTTGGCCTCAAGCGCCTGATGCAGACCGTCTGAAAATCTTCGTCCCGGCATCAGACGTCCCGTGAACTCATCCACGATGACAATCTTGCCCTCCTGAATCACATATTCCACGTCCAGACGGAAAAATTCTTTGGCTCGAAGAGCTGTCATGAGCTGATGCCGTTCATCAATCGTCGAAGAATCGTGAAGGTTCTCGACGCTCATCAGCCGTGAACCCTTCATCTCGCCGTTCTCAGTGAGGGAAATCGTCTTGGACTTCTCGTTGGCGATGTAATCATGTTCCAGCTTTATTTTTTCAAGCTGGTCCTTCCAGGCCTGGTCGACCTGCTCTTTCTCAATTAAATAGCCTTTGAGCTGCAGGGCTGCTTTCCGGGCCTTGAAATACTTATCGGTGGATTCTTCGGCCGGCCCCGAAATGATGAGCGGCGTCCGTGCCTCATCGATCAGAATAGAATCGACTTCGTCGACGATGGCAAAGTTCAGTTTACGCTGAACGCGCTGATCAAGCGACGTCACCATGTTGTCGCGCAGATAATCGAAACCGAATTCATTATTAGTACCGTAGGTGATGTCGCTCATGTAGGCCTGGCGCCTGGCGTCAGCGGGCATATCATGCTGAATCACCCCGACGGTCAACCCCAGAAACTCGTAAATCGGCCCCATCCACTCGCGGTCGCGGCGCGCCAAATAATCGTTGACCGTGACAACGTGAACACCTTTTCCGGCAAGCGCATTTAAATAGACCGGCAGGGTGGCAACAAGCGTCTTTCCTTCACCGGTCGACATCTCGGCGATCTTGCCCTGATGGAGCACAACACCGCCTAGAATCTGGACATCGAAATGCCGCATGCGGTTGACACGCCGCGAAGCCTCGCGGACGGCCGCGTAGGCCTCGGGCAAAATTTCATCGAGCGTCTGCCCCGAAGCCAGCCTTCCTTTGAACTCCTCCGTTTTCGCCCTCAAGTCGGCATCCGACAGGGGTTGGAGCGAGGATTCCAAAGCATTCACCTTCTCGACCAGGGGCCAAAGACGCTTCAGGGTCCGGGTATTTTGGGTTCCAAAAATTTTCTCAAGCACATTTTTCAGCATCATGGTTCGGAAGATTTTAAGCCTTCCCCTCGCTTAGAGCGTTTAGGGTTTCTTGCCGCCTGAAGACGACTTTTCCTTGGCAGATTTTTTGAGATAAGCGTGAATGAATTCATCAAGATCGCCGTCCATCACCGCCTGTCCGTTCGATGTTTCGACGAGCGTTCGATGATCTTTTACCAGCGTGTAGGGATGAAACACGTAGGAGCGTATCTGTGAACCCCAGGCGATGTCTTTCTTTTCGCCGTAAAAATTTTTGAATTCCTCTTCGCGCTGCTTCCGGTAGAGTTCATAAAGCCGGGCGCGCAGCACCTTCATGGCGACCTCTTTATTCTGGTGCTGGGACCGTTCATTCTGGCACTGCACGACGATTCCGCTCGGCAAATGCGTAAGCCGCACAGCGCTGGATGTCTTGTTGACGTGCTGACCTCCCGCACCGCCCGCCCGATAGGTATCGATCCTCAGCTCAGATTCCTTGATCTCAACTTCAGGCGCGTCATCCACCTCAGCGATAACATCAATCGAGGCAAATGAGGTGTGTCTGCGCTTATTCGCGTCAAAAGGCGAGATCCGCACCAGCCTGTGCACGCCGCATTCCGCTTTGAGATGCCCGTAGGCATAGGCTCCCTCGATAAGCAGCGTCGTGCTTTTGATCCCCGCTTCCTCACCGGCCAGATAATCAATCGTCTGAACTTTGAATCCGTGCTGCTCGGACCACCGGATATACATCCTCAAGAGCATTTCGGCCCAGTCACAAGACTCTGTCCCGCCGGCACCGGCATTCACACTGACGATCGCGTTATGGCTGTCCAGGGGATCCGAGAGAAGTCTGTGGAATTCCAGCGTTTCGACGTCTTTCTCCAGACGGATCAGCTCCGCCTGCATCTCTTTGAGGGAATCTTCCTGGTTTTCGTCCAGCAGCCCCAGAAGCTCGGATAAATCCTGGGCGGATCGGAATGCGGCCTGCCATGGGTCGACGACTTTGCGGACCGCTTTGAGACGTTCGACAGTCTGCTGCGATTCCTGGGGCTTGTCCCAGAAATCAGGAAGGGTCATTTTATAATTGAGGTCGAGAATTTCTTTTTCGCGGGTATCCAGGTCAAAGATACCCCCTTATCTCCTGGAGTTTCACCAGAAGATCAGCAACCTTTTTTTTGAGCTCAGCTATTTGTTCGCGCATAAGTTCCGTAGTGTAGCAATCTTTCAGCCCGCTGGCAAGGAAGGCAGCGGCTTCTTCCCCTAGAAAATTCCGTGAAGAGGTCCGCCGGAAGCTGCAAGGCTATCCACCCTGCGCCGCACGGCAGGATCAGCCTCAACGGCGGGCGCGTGGTGGGGCTTGATCCGGGCATCGATGACCAGAGGGCCCTCGCATCCCCAATGTTTAAAACGTGTGAAGTGCCCTGCTCCCAAAATATCCCTCGCCGGGTCCGAACGCGTGAAAACACTCCAGAGAAAATCCCGGTCGCACCCCGCGCTAAAACCGCTGTGATCCGCTGCAACAACGCACGCTATGCCTTGGCGGTCGGGACAGTTCTCCAAGAACCTGCAGAGCAACTCCAGCTCAGCCTGAGCCGTCTCATAGTTTTGGAAGGCGGGCGCTTCGAGAACAACGACACCCGGCATAAAAAAAACCGGTTTCCCGAATCCGTCCGGAAGGCGGAGCCCGCCGGGAAGTCTCGCCGACAAATCGCGCTTTTTGGGACCCGCAGCCGCCATGACAAGCCGGGATCCCTGATTGATCCCCGTGCCGGAGTAATCCAGTGTGTCCATCGTCGTCGAGGTTTCAAAATGCAGGTCGCGCGACCAGTCAATGCGTTCCAGCAGGTGCCTGAAGAACGCCTTGAAGTCATGGAGGTCCAAACCCGGACAATCCTCATCCGAGGTCATCATCAAATACTTTGCCAGGGCGCAAGGCCCATATCCGAGCAGCGCATGTGCCTGCTTGAGGAGTTCCTGCGGTTTCCTTTCAGCATAGGGAAGAAACCGCTCGGTTCCTACCGCCAGCATCAGCGGGTGAACACCGGCAGCATCGACAGCCAGGACCCTTTTAACGCCCGGAATTTCACGGGGAAGCATCGGGCCCGCGATTTCCTGAACAAGAGAGCCGAACACACTGTCTTCCTGCGGAGGCCTGCCCACCACCGTGAACGGCCAAACAGCATCCCGGCGGTGATAAACGCTTTCAACTTTCATCACGGGAAAATCGTGACGAAGCGCGTAATAGCCTAAATGATCGCCGAAAGGCCCCTCTGGTTTAAGAACTCCCGGAACAACCGTGCCCGTGATGCAGAAATCCGCATCCGCGGAGATGGCGAAATCATTGCGGCGGGCATAACGAAATCCTCTGCCTGCCAACACGCCGGCAAAAGCGACCTCGGGCAGTCCCTCCGGCAGGTACATCACCGCGGAAAAAGCATGCGCGGGCGGACCTCCGACAAAAATACTCACCCGGAGCGGCTCGCCCCGGCTGAGCGCGGCATGATGATGGATTCCGATGTCCCGGCGGATTTGGTAATGCAGGCCGGCCTCGCGGTCCTGCTGATATTCGTTGCCGGAAATTTGGACGCGGTACATGCCTAAATTTGAGCGTAAAATGCCCGGCCGGCTCTGATTCTCGGTGTAAACCTGGGGTAAGAGAATGAAGGCCCCGCCGTCACCCGGCCAACATTTGATTTGGGGAAGAAGAGAAAGCGAGGTTTGCTTTTCAAGAACCGGTCCGCTGAGGACTTTCACAGGCAAGGCGTGCACGCCTGCAAGCACCGCCGCAGCGCTCTCGAGCGGCTGTTTGAATAACAGCGAGGGGTCCGCTTTCAGACGAATGGCCTGCTTCACCCTCTCGAGTGTATGCCGGAAGATAAATCTTGCGCGTTCCTTGGTTCCGTAGAGGTTGGAGACGGCAGGGAAAGGGCTTCCTTTAACTCTTTCAAAATAAATGGCCGGCCCGCCCGCTTCGCGCACGCGGCGGTGAACCTCTGCCATTTCCTGATCGGGATCCAGTTCCTCACGGATACGGACGAGTTGGCCGCGGCGCTCGAGATCTAGAAGGCATTCACGCAAACTTCGGTAGCTCATTGTTTAAGGCAGATCCAATCTCTTCAGGGAACGGCACGCGGGAAAATCCCGGCAAAAGCATCCGTCATCGTCATCATTTCAGAAAAAAACCGTCAGCTGTTTCGCTTCATCTCCCGCTTCATTTCGTACATCTTCTCATCAGCGCTCTTGAGAAGCTCGTCAATGCCGCGGGGATTTTGAGGGTCATATTGAGAAACGCCTGTACTCATGGAGAGTTTAAAAGGGCGCGACGTGCTGAGATTGAACTCGGCAACACGGGACTGAAGTCTATCGATCATCACCTGCGAACTATCGTCATCGCTTTCAACGGCGAGCACCGCAAACTCGTCGCCCCCCAGCCGAGCGACGATATCCGCCTTGCGGAATGTCGCACGCAGAATATTCGCAGTTTCCACCAAGGCAAGGTCCCCTGTCTCGTGACCAAGTTTGTCATTGATGCCCTTCATACCGTTCAAGTCCACAAAAATGATCGTCAGCAATCGGCGGCTTCGCTCGGCGATAAGCATCTGATGTTCGGCATGTGTGACAAATCCCCGCCGATTGTAGAGCTTCGTTAATTCGTCGGTCAGAGAGAGATTTTTTACTTGTTCGAGGGTCTCTTCGAGTTTTTTCTGCATGTTTTTCTTGTCGGTAATGTCGGTAATAACACCGTCCACCCAGAGCAATCTGCCCTCTTCGTAAGATCCCCGTCCTTTGTCGTGAACCCAGCGGACAGATCCGTCTGCATGCCTGATCCGGTAATCGAGCTCATAAGCCTCTCCTTTCAGCAGAGCTTCGCGAATCAGCGCTTCGGCCGGCATCTTATCCTCAGGTTCAAGGATGTCTCCGTAGGAAAGGATGCGGTTATCGATGAAGTCCCATGCATCCCGGCCCGTGATCTTCTTGATGAAGTCGGAGACATGGAGCAGGCTCCATCGCGCCGTATGAGAAGCCCGATAAACCGCATTGGGAATATTGTCAACAAGCGTCCGGTACTTAATCTCATTTTGCGCCAGCTGGGCTTCGACCCTTTTGCGGGCGCTGACATCCATGCCCACTAGAATGATTTCCGTGAGCTTTCCGTCCGGGGCGTAGCGGTTCAGAGAGTGGAACGCAATCGTGCAGCGATGCCCGGCTTTAGTGACGAGCGTCATGTCATAATCGCGGACGTCTCCCTTCTCAACAGCACGGAACAGTTTGGTCGTTTGCTGAAAATCGTCGCCTGGAAAGAGCAGTCGCCAAAAATTCTTGCCCAGGAGATCTTCGGCCTTGTAACCCGTGATTTTTTCCGCGAAAGGATTGACGAAAATCGTTGTGCCGTCCGCAGAAAGCTGGCAAAGAACGGCGGGCGCGCTGAAGACGACCCACGCAGAGAACTCGCGAAGACGCCTGAGAGCCTCTTCTTCTTTCTCTTTCTGGGCGCTTTGAAAATCTTTCTTCGCGGCCGCGAACTGAATGGCATTGAGCTTATTGCGAAGACTCACAAGTTCGCTGATCAAGTCGTCTTTCGATTTGTCCTGATCTCTCATATCGCCTCAGAAATGATGATGCTTTTGCGCGCCGAATTCCCTGGAGCCGGGCTCGCACATGGGGAAGGATCGAACAGAATTCGCGCGATTCATGGAATCTCTTGGATTATACACGGCTTGCGGTCCGAAGACGAGTGCCGGCTCATTTTTCAGCGGCTTTCGCGCGGCACCATGCCTCGATCTGTTCAGCACATGCCCTGCTCATTCCGGGAAGCGCTGACAAACGCTCTGCATCGCAGCGCTCAAGCTCGGCTAAAGAATCGAAATGACGCAGGAGGATCCTTTTGCGGACCTCGCCGATGCCGGGAATTTCGTCCAAGTCTGAACGCTGAAGATTCTTCTCCTTCAAAAGCCTGTGGTAGGAAACGGCAAATCGGTGAGCCTCGTCACGGATCTTCTGCAGGAGATGATTCGCCGGAGCATCCTTGGCAAGATTCAAGTCCTCGGCGGGCGCGGCCGCGTCGGCCGCTTTACGGCGCGCCGAATAGATGGTCTCAAATTTTTTCGCGATGGAAATGAGCGGAGTGTCTTCAAAACCCTCTTCCTTCATAGCCTCGAAGGCAGCCGCCAGATGTCCCTTGCCTCCATCGATCATGATGAGGTCAGGTATGAAAGACTCCCGCCCCTCCTTCAATCCCCTGAGCATTCGGCTCAGCGCTTCGCGCATCATGGCGTAGTCATCAATACCCTCCACGGTTCGTATCTTGTAGCGCCGGTAGCCCATCTTATCGGGAAGCTCGCGGAGAAAAGCAACCTTGGAGGCAACGGGCTCATCGCCCTGAATATTGGAGACGTCAAAGCACACAATTCTCTCCGGCAATTTTTCCAGCCCCAGGGTCTTTTTCAGTTCCAGCGACGCGGCGAGTCCGATTCCTGCCTCAGGATTCTGAGGCAGAAATCGCTTCTTTTTGAGTTTGCCCAGAGCCTGAATCTGCTCTTTAAAAAATTGCGCGTCTTCAAAACGCAGTTCGGCCGAAGCCTGATGCATTCGCTCCGTCAGATAATCCAAAATACTCTTTTTCCCTCCGCCGAGAAAGTTCCGGATTTCATGCACCCAGCGCGCGTAGTCGTCCCGGACCTCGGGTTTAATACAGGGCGCCAGACATTGCCCGATGTGATAATAAAGACAGGCTGCTTTGGGCAGACGCCTGCATTTTCGTATCGGAAAAAGATTGTTGATCAAATTGACCGCCTCGCGCAGCAGCCTGGCATCCGTGTAGGGCCCATAATAGAAAGCCTTGCGGTCGGATTTGTTGCGGGTAATCACGACACGCGGATACGTTTCTGCCGTGATCTTGAGAAGCGGATAGCCCTTGTCATCCTTCAGCTCTTTATTGTACTTGGGCTGATACTTTCGAATGAGCTGCGCCTCCAGAAGGAGGGCATCCATTTCGGTCGTCGTCTCGATGTAATCGATATGGCGGATCTGGCTGACTAGCAGGGCGATTTTGGGGAGCTGCATGCGGTTGGCAAAATAAGAGCGCACACGATTCTTGAGGATTCGAGCTTTGCCGATGTAGAGGATACCGCCCTCTTCGTCTTTCATAAAGTAAACGCCCGGGGTCATGGGAATCTGATTCACGAGCGCCCGTAGATCCGGGTGAGTCTCTTTGCGGGGAACCTTGGGAATTTTTTTCATGCTTGGCGGGGCTGCAGCCTTCTTTTCAAACGCTCTGCGGCCCAGCTCCAGGCATCCTTGATTTCAGGAACCCTGAAGATGAAGCAGTAGACAGGATACGCCAGCGCAGCGGCACCGATACTTCCGAGCACGCGGACGATCCGGGCGGCTTCGCCGGTGTCGGGATAAAAACTCCTTGCCGCCTCATGACACATCCAGGCCGTGGCAGCCATGGCCGCGGAAGCTGCCGTGATTTTTAAAAAAGAGAGCAGGATCTCCCGCAAAGGCAGCCGCAAGACGCTCCGGTGGAGGGCAGCTCCCAAAAGAAAAAGCTGCAGGAACCCCGATATCGAAGTGGCAAGGGCTAAACCGGCCTCCGCCAGAAACTGCATAAGGATCACATTCAGAACAATATTGGAAAAGAGGCAAAGGACGGCTATGCGGACTGGCGTTCGCGTGTTCTGGACCGCGTGAAAAGCCGGCGTGAGAATTTTCTGGCCGGCATACGCGAAAAGGCCGACGGAGTAACAGAGCAGCACCGCGGCGGTCCTGCGCGTCGACTCAGCGTCAAATTGTCCTCTTTGGTAGATAAGCTCGACAATGGGCTGAGCGAGCGTCATCAGGCCCGCGGCACACGGGATGACAATGAGGGCAATGCTTCTCAGCGAGAACGAGATGTTTTTTTTTGCGGATTCAAGCTGTCCTTGTGCGACTTGGCGGGAAATGGTCGGAAGCAGAGCCATGCCCATCGTCACTGCGAAAACACCCAGCGGAAACTGCATCAGGCGGTTGCCGAACCAGAGCGCTGAATTGGCACCGGGCCCCACCCAGAAAGCCAGGGTGGCATCCACCAATAAGTTAATTTGCATGACCGCAAACCCTAGAATCACCGGGAGAATGAGCTTGACCGTTTTCTTGAGTCCAGGATAAAGAGGATCCCATATCCAGCGTCCTTTAAAGCCGATCTTGCGGAGGTATGGCATCTGCACGAGGTCCTGCAGAAAGCCCGAGACCAGGAGGATCAGGGCAAGCAGCTTCAGCGATTCAACCTCCCCCCCAAGATCAAAAAAAAGAACCGCCACGGTCCCCGCGATCCAGGCGAGGTTGAGCACTAGAGGCCCTAGGGAAGGCGCAAAAAAGTGCCTGTGACAATTCAGAATGCCCATCCCCACGGCATAGAGCGACATCAGCGCGAGATAAGGAAAGAAATAACGCAGAAACTCAAAAACCAGGCGGAGACGTTCCGGGAAAACATCAAGACCCTTAAGGTAAGTCAGAAGGATCTCAGCCGCGATGAGAAAAATAAGGAAACCTGACGAGAGGATCGAAATCAGTGCGTGCGCAAACTTGAAGGCCTCTTCCTTGCCGTGTTTCTCAAGAAGCTCACTGTAGACGGGAATAAACGCGCTGGACAGAGCACCTTCGCCTACCAGGCGGCGGAAGAAATTCGGTAGGGAAAATGCGTAGACAAACGCATCCCATTGCCAGCTTGTTCCGAAGGCTTTCGCGCAGAGAATGTCCCGGATCATGCCCAGAACTCGGCTGGCAAGCGTCATGAGACCCATGACCCCGGCTGCCTTAACCAGGTGCTTTTTCCCCTCGGAAGCATGAGGATTGACAGCCCTGGAAGGCTGTGTTACATTCTCCGAATAATTTTGAAAGGAAGACGGTTGATCCATGCCAAACATTAAATCCGCTATGAAAAGAATGCGCAGCGACGAAAAAAAGCGTCTGCGCAATCAAGCTGCAACCTCAGAGCTTAAAACTCTCTCTCAGAAACTGCTGACTTTGAAAGCCGAACCCGAAAAAGCCCGGGAATTTGCCCTTCGTGTCGTATCGCGATTTGATAAAGCCGCCGGAAAGGGCATCATTCCGAAGGGCCGAGCAGACCGCAAAAAGGCCCGCATCGCAAAGTTCATTGCCAGTCTCGAACCGGCCAAAAAGAAAAAGAAGTAGAATTTTCAATTTTTAAACCCGCTCTGTTGTCACGGAGCGGGTTTTTTTTATTTATGCCGCTGCTTCGGCGAGCCACCGTTCGAAGCCCGAACGCGGCTCGGCCCGGCCTGATTTACAAGCCCAGTCCAATTGGAAAAGACCCTCCAGAGCTCTCTCAATTCTTGCCCGGCCAATGGACCTAGCCTGCTGGCAAAGAGGTTTAACTTTGCCGTAATAAAGCTTCAGAGTCTTCTGAATCGACGCTTCCGGCATTCCTTCTTCCAAGAGGGTGCTGACCTGCCACAGCGTTCTCAGCCGCCAGTGCACGAGACCGATAAACATGATAAAGTCCCGGTTATTTTCTTCGAGAAAGCGGTTGAAGAGACTCAGCGAAAGATCCAAACGCCTGGCTGTAATCGCGTCGAGAAGCCTGTCCATGTCGACGGCCGTGAGATCCTCTTCGAACTGACGCGCCATTTCGTCCGAAATTTCACCCGCGTCTCCCGCGTACTGAACAAGCTGCTTGATCAGCGTATCGATGTGGCCGGGATGATCTCCGGCCTTTTCGCAAATCCGCCGAATTGCGGCTCCGGACATTCTTTTCCCCTCATCCGTCAGCATTTTTTTGATCAGCTGATGCGAAGCGTCCTGAAGATCACTTTTTTCCAAGCGAATGATCTCTGCATGGTCTTTAAATATTTCAGAGACCGCACCTTTTTCGGGCAGGCGGTCAGTCAAGAAGACCATCTTTGTATACGCGGGCGGCTTCGCGAGATAAGCTTTCAGAGTTTCAGCATCATCAGCGTTCAGAAGGTCAACTTCAGAGACTCTGAAAATCTGAGCCTCTGCGCCGAACGGAAGAGTTCTTGCTTGGGACAGGATATTTCCGAGAGGGGTTTCTTTGAGGAAGAAAGTCTGGGTCGAAGCGCCAGGGTGACGCTTTAAAAATTCTTCCGCCAGAGCGCGGAAACGCTCTGCCGCCAAATAGACATCCCCGACTACAAGAACCGGCTGATTTTTCACGCTGATGAATTCCGCGAAGCGCTTTAGGACGGGCGTCTTACCAATCCTCAACAATACGATCGACCACATTGCGGGCGAGACGGTCAATTGCCCGGCGGGAAGCTTCCTCCCTGTTGAGCGAACGTACGTCACTGACGTAGTACTCGGAGTCTCCCGAAAAATTGGGCTCTTCCCATAAAACGTTTTGAGTCGCTCCGTGGATCAGTCTCATCGAGAGGACAATGAACATTCGGTATTCTTCCACGGATTCAAGGCTTGAAAAACGGAGACCCTCTTGCTCGAAAGACACTAGATCCATTTCAAGGACCGCATCGGCGCCTTCCCTCTCCCCGACAACTTTTAAATTTCCGTCCTTGTGCAGTCGGCGGATCACGGCGTTGGTGATGTCAATTTCCAAACCCGGAACATAGGCGTAGGTTTCTGTCACTGCAATTTTATTTTTGACGGTATCCACGTAAACTGTCTTGATGTTTTCAGGAAGCACCGTCTTCTGTGTGTAGCCGCATCCCGAGACGGCGGCGAGAAATACGGTCATCAGAGACAAGCTAAGCGGCTTGAGAAGTTTCATGGTCAGGCTTTCGTTTGATGAATGTTAAACCGCTCAAGTTCGCGGTCGAGAAAACTGCGCCGTGATTCGATCTGTGTCAGACGTTCCTCGAGGCGTGATTTTTCGTTAAGCAGGTCCTGTGCCGACGCCTTTGAGGAGGATCCTTTGACGAGCTGGTCTATTTTGTTGATCCGGTTTTCAAGAATGCTGGATTCTTCCTGTTCAAGGCGGCCTTCCTTGCGGATTAAGTCGGCTAATTCCCGGCGCAAGTCCTCGGATTCCTTTCGGAGTTTGTCTTCCTGGCCGGCAAGCTTGCGCGATGAGTCTGCCCAATCACGATTTTCAAGAGTTTCCCCAGTTTCCCGTTTCAGCGCTCCGGCCTCCCTGCTGAGAGCCTCCTCGCTCTGTCTGTAATCTGTGCGAGCCTCTTCCAAGCGCGATGAAGCTTCCTCAACCAGCCGCTTCATCTCAAGAGCCTCAGATGAAGACGCATCTTCAAGTTTGGTCTCCTGACCAGGCTCCGTGCTCGGCTCTGCGGAAGGCTTTTCAGATTCGGACAAACCTGCAATTTGTTTCTCAAGCTCCTCCAGCTGCTGCTTGGCCTGTTCAAGCTCACGAGTTTCCTCGTCGAGCCGTCCAATAAGCCTGTCTTTACGTTCTTTTTTCGGAACGACGCTGCGTGCACTGTCCAGCGCTTCTTCTAGAAACTCGTACGGGACTTGCACGATCGCCGATCGGAACTGATAGCCTCCAGCCAACGCCGCCTTTGAGCGGAGAATGTCGAGCTCCTGCTGAAGCTGATAAATTTCACGGTTGCGCGACTCGATGAGGAGCCCCTGAAGTTCAATTCCTTCACGCAGCCTTCGCGCCTCGGCCGACACCGAGCTGTCTTCCTTCAGTTTGGCGGCGTCCCCGCTGAGGCGGGCCTCGCGGGTCTTGCGCCCGAAAAGAAAATCCTGCGCGCCCCGGGCTACAAATCTGACCGGCGCTGACGCCGCCCGTCCGACTGAGCCCAAGCCTTGAACCTCCGCGGCTTGAAGGGTCTCTTCCAAATCCTGCGTGAGGACCTTGATCTTCTCGTGCCGATCCCCTATTTCCGAATAGGCCACGCGGATCTCTTTTTCCACATGCTTAGTCGCCTTGCGCAGTTCGCGCAGCTCTTTCTCTGTAAGCTGCTGATTCTGCATAGAGCCAAGAAGTCGTTTTTGTTCCTGCATCGCCAGATCGTCATCAAAAGCCTGCGTCAGGATATCGACAATGTTGCGCTGCGCCGTGATTTTCTCTTTCAGATGCATTTGCTTTTCGAGAAGAATCTGGAGGTCCGCCTGAGAGGGCTGAGCTGTCCGGTCAAAAGGATTCAAGACATCGAGTGATCGTCCCACGGCTGAGGTCGAGTCCGTGACTAATTTTGCCGGCGCCTTAAAAAATGCCGCAAGCGCCCCCTCGCCGAAACGTCTACGGTAAGCCCCGCTCTTTTCGTCAAGTTCAGATTCGAGACGCGACACATCCTCACGCTTTTCTGCAAGGGCTTTCTGGCGCGCCTGTAAATCTTCGCGGCCCATCACCAACGCGGTCTGAAAATTCTCTGCGTCCGCGGTTAGCCCCGCAAGATCCCCCTGAACGCCTCCCATTAAAGCCGAGACTTCCTGGTATTGCTTGTACAAAAGCTCCTTGCTTTCTAAAAGCTGACGTTTTTCATCCGAAACTTTGTAGAGCCGCTTGGCATCCACACGCCTAACCTGCTCAACCTCGGACAAGTCCTCGCCCACGAAGGGCAAAACGTCCCAGAAACCTTCGCGATGAGCAAACCCCATGGATTGACGCCAATCGCCGAGCTGACGCCGCTCCATCGCAAGAGCTTCGCGCTCCTCGTCGAGAGAGGCCTGCCAGCGCTCCATCGCACGCGCAAGATCTTCGGATTTGTTGCTCTCGAGAAGCTTCTTTTTTCTTTGAAGATTTTCGACCTTTTCCTTCAGCTCGTTTTCACGCCTCTTGAGATCGTCTTCTCGGCTCTTCAGGCTTTCTTTCTTCGAGGCTTCGATGGATTTTTGACGCTGCTTCAGCCGCTCGATCTTTCTTTCCAGAGCTTCCTTCTCCGCCGCATCCTTAGGGTCCGTCAGCCCGTCAATCTGGGAGCGCAGAAGCTCAATTTCACTTTGCGTTTTCTGCTCTTGATCCTTAATGTAGGTCACCGGCTCCTGAAGACTCTGAAGCTTCTCCTGAGCCTTACTGCCCCAGCGCGTGCTGGGGTAGCGTTTGGCGACATCGCGGTAATAAATGATCGCGCTGGACAAGTACTTGGTCTTCTCGTAGTAAAGACCAATGCGGTAATTTTTCTCAGCGTTTTTCTCGTCGATCTCTTCACGCAGCTTCGAGGCTTTTTCCGCTGCTTCCGATTCCGGACCGCGCGCAAGAAAGCTGTCGACATAGCTGCCGGCCGCATCCAAGGCACGCTCGTCCCGACCTTGATAATTCGATCGCTGATAGGCCGTTTCCGCCAGCTGGTAACGGGCTTCGCCAGCCAATTCGCTTTTGGGATAGTTGTCCACGACAGCCTGAAAAGCTTCGACCGCCTTATCAAACTGCCCCTGCTTCTTACGGGCGAGACCCAGTCGGTACTGGGCCTTGTCGCCGTAGGCGCTGAAAGGTGCATTCTTCACGATGCTCTCAAAAACTTCGCAGGCTTTGGAGAGCGAGGGCAGAATCTCGAGCCCCATCAATTTTGCTTTTTTTCCGGAAAGAAAGAGGTTGCCGATCTTGAACTGACGCTCGATGACTTCCTCTGCTCGGGCGCTCTGGGGATAGGATTCGATGATGACTTTGTAGGCTTCAAAGGCCTTGAGGTAATCATTCTTTTCCTCGTAGATAACCCCCAGGCGGTACTGAGC
>VFQY01000027.1 GCA_018883425.1 Candidatus Omnitrophota bacterium
GGAATGACTTTGCTCGATGCAGCAGGGCAGGCAGCCTCCGCGATTGTACGGACCGTCTCTTTCAAAAACCTAAGGGTCTCCCGCGGCCCTGCTCCAAAAAAAATCCTGCTTATTCGACTAGATCATATTGGCGACGTGATGCTGACTCGCCCGGCCGTTCGATCCCTTAGAGAAAAATATCCCAGTGCTCAAATCGACTGGCTGGTTCCTTCTGAAGTCCGCGACCTTCTTCAAGGCGACACTTCAGTGAACCGCATTCTAGGTTTGACAAATCACTGGTTCCGAAGGGGCGGTTTCATGTTCAGGGAATGGAGCGAGATCTTCCAATGGATGCTTCGCCTGCGCGCGGAGAAATACGATGCTGCGGTTGAATTTCGGGGTGACCTGAGGAGCTTGGTCTTCCTCTTCCTTTTGAACATCCCTGTGCGGATAGGCTACGGTATCACGGGAGGAAAATTTCTTCTGACCCAATGCGCAGATTATGATTGGATGGCACACCAGGCTGAACTTTGCGGCAATCTCGTCAGACTCCTCGGAGCATCGGCGCCGCTCCTGCAGCGCCCCCTTGTCACTCAGCCCGATCTCTTTTCTCAAGACATTCCGGCAAAGAGTCCCGGAATCAAGCGCGTGATCGTGCACGCAGGCGCGGGTTACCCCTCCAAACTTTGGCCATCCGAAAACTTTGAGGCTCTGCTGCGCGGTCTCTGCGGATTGCCTGAAGTTGAAATTGTTTTGATCGGGACGGCCGCGGAAAAATCCTCGCTGACTCTCATGAGTTTGGGAGTCGATAAAAACCGCGTGCTGGACTGCCGGGGAGTCCTTGCGCTGGATCAGCTGCCGCCCCTCATGCTCACGTCCGACCTTTTTATCGGCGGTGATTCCGGTCCCGCGCACATCGCCGCGGCGCAGGGTATCCCCGTGATTTCACTTTTCAGCGGAGCCAACGATGCCGAACTCTGGAAACCCTGGACACCGCGTCTTGTCCTGCTGAGGCATCCTGTGCCGTGCTCGCCATGCGGATTGTCCGTCTGTCCCTTGCCGGATCACCCCTGCATGAAGGGGATCGATCCTGCAAAAGCCGTGCAAGCGGCATCCGGCCTGCTTGAGGGGACCTCTGCTTCATGAACAAAAAATTGGACATCGGTATCGACATCAGGATGTTTCGAAGCACCGGGATCGGCACCTACCTCAGGGGCTTGGTCGGCGGCATCCATGAATTGAACGGGTTCCGGGCTAGATCCTACGGTTTTTTTGGAACGGGCATTGACGAGGATTTTTATCCGCAGGTCCCGCGATCTGTTTTTGATGCGTCGATTTATTCGCTCAAAGAGCAAAGGCTCTATCCGGAATTGCTTTCGCGATGCAGAGTCTGGCATGCCCCGCATTATAACGTCCCGATTTTCAAACCCCGAGGAACCCGTCTTATCGTGACGATTCATGACCTGATCCATTGGGTTTTCCGAAAGCAGTTCTTCTCGCCGATTCAGCGTGTCTATGCCGCATGGATGTTTCGAACGGCCGTGAGAAATGCAGATCACCTCATCACGGTTTCTCATCACACGCAAAAGGATATCGTTCACTATTTCGGGGCCGACCCCCGTAAAATCAGCGTCATTCATGAGGCTGCAGACAGCCGATTCACAGCGTCACGCGATGAAGCGGCCGTCACCGCGCTGAGAAACAAGTATGCCCTGACGAAACCCTATTTTTTGTTTGTGGGTTCCCTCAAGCCTCATAAGAATGTGCAGAGCATCATCCCGCTCTTTCGCGCTCTCCACCGAGAGAACCCAAATCAAGCCGAACTCGTTCTCGCGGGGCGCAAAGACAAGCGTTATCCGCGAGGTTTAGAACTTCTGCAGAATTTGGCGGATGGAGAGGGGATTCGGCTGCTCACCCGCGTGGCCGACGAAGAACTCAAAGCCCTCTATCAAGGAGCCGCTGCGCTGATTCATCCTGCGCTGTATGAAGGTTTCGGTCTTACGCTGCTGGAAGCTATGGGGAGCGGAACCCCTGTGATTGCGTCGCCTAGAGCATCCGTCCCCGAGGTCACGGGAGATGCCGCATGTTTAGTTGATTCCTCTCAGGATCATGCTATGATGCAGGCCATTCGCCGCATCCTGAATGATCCGGCCTACCGCGCCGACTTGGTTCAGCGGGGCTTGAGGCGCGCGTCTCAGTTCACCTGGCGAGCCACAGCCTCCCAAACTCTGGACATCTACGAGAGAGTACTGACAGCAAGATGAAGGTCGTTCTAGTTCACGATTGGCTCATTCACATGCGCGGGGGCGAAAAAGTCCTCGAGGCGCTCGCTGAGCTTTATCCCGATGCGCCGATTTACACGCTCTTCTTCAGCCGCGAGAAATTGAGCCCCGTTCTTCAGAATCGGGAGATTCATGCCTCCTTTTTTCAGCGGATACCGGGCATCCGCAGTTTTTATCGTTGGCTTTTACCTTGGATGCCTTGGGCCATCAGAAGTTTGGACCTGCCGGCTTCGGATCTTGTGATCTCGACCTCTCACTGTGTTGCCAAAGGTGTGCGGGTCCCGCGGGGGGCCGTCCATGTGAGTTACTGCCACACCCCTATGCGGTATCTTTACGGGTTCGGGGAGGAGTATTTCGGCAACATGCCGCGCATTCTCAAGCCATTTCTGTCGGCCGCTCTCTCCTTGCTCAGGCGATGGGATAAAGCGAGCAATCAGTCCGTAGACTGCTTCATTGCTAATTCCGAAAATGTGCGCAAGCGAATTCAGACCTGCTACGGTAGGGACTCCGAGGTCATTCATCCGCCTGTGAACAGCCGCTATTTCACATCTGAGGGAACCGAAGCGCCGAAGGATTATTATCTGGTGGTTTCAGCGTTTGTACCCTACAAGAGGGTAGATCTGGTGATTGAGGCCTTTAACAAGCTGGACCGCCCGCTTGCGGTCGTAGGTCATGGCCCGCTCGAAGAGACTTACCGTGCATTGCGAAAAAGCCCCAGGATCAGCTTTCTTGGGGCAGTCCCGGACAAAGAGCTGCGCGTTTTGATGAGCGAAGCCCGGGCGCTGATCTTTCCTACGGAAGAGGATTTCGGGATCGTTCCTCTCGAAGCGCAGGCCTGCGGGACTCCGGTCATTGCTTACGGCAAGGGCGGCGCACTGGAAAGCGTTAAATCGGGAGTTTTCTTCGAGGATCAGACAGCGGAGTCGCTGCAGCGCGCCGTTCTGCACTTCGAAAGTCTCCATTTTGACAGAACTTTGATTCCGGCTAAAATCTCCCAATTCAGTAAAGAGAACTTCGTTCGCCGCGTGGCTGAATTTGTCGCCGGAAAAACTCAGAAGGGGGTTGCGGGTTTTGCGCAATCACAGATCTCAACAGCATCTTAATACTCTCACGCTTGCCGGTGACGCGCTGAGCATTCTGATCAGTTTCAGTCTTGCCTACTGGCTGCGCTTTTTCGTGTCCGGCGGTCAAAGGCATACTCCGTCCTACGGAACTTACGCGGCAGCGCTCACCGTCATCCTGCCGGTCTACCTGATCATTTTCCGGGCTTATGGACTGTATCAATCGTCAAGGCACATGCGCCGCATCGAAGAGCTTTTTCTCGTGATCAAAGCCATTACGCTCTCGGTCATGATTCTAACGGCCATGACTTTCTTTTACCGCGATTTTAGTTATTCACGTCTTTTCCTGGTGTATCTCTGGGGATCGTCGATCGGGATCACTGTCGCCGTAAGATATTTTCTCATTCAGCTTGAGTATGCCCGAAAAACTTCGAGGCAGGAGGTCACGCGCGTTCTGCTTATCGGCGCCAACCGCAACGCAAGAAGCATCATTGAGTGGTCCAAAAATCAGCCTCATTACGGCTATCATGTCATGGGTGTGCTGGCTCGCGATCCTGAGCTTGTCGGGAAACACTTTGACACAGCGCCCGTCTTAGGTGTGACCGAGCAGGCCCGAAGTTTCATTGACAGTCTCAAACCGGACCAGGTCGTGCTGCTCGACGGCGAGGCCTCCAGGGAACAGATGACTCAGCTGGTGCTTTTATGCGAAGATAAACTCGTTGATTTTAAAATCGGCGCGGACTTTTACGGGTTGATGAGCCGCAACATCGATGTCGAGTATCTCAGCAACGTTCCTCTTCTGGGTTTCAGGTCTCTGCCTTTGGATGATCCCTGGAATCGATTCGTGAAAAGAACCTTTGATATACTCGTAACCAGCCTGCTCATGCTTCTGACTGCGCCCCTTTGGATCGTGCTCGCACTTTTAATCAAGTTCGACGACGGAGGGCCCGTTCTCTACAAGCAGGAGCGCATGGGGCGGGATATGAAAGTCTTCAACGTTCTCAAGTTCAGGACGATGCGGGTCAACGCGGAAAAGGAGTCCGGCCCTGTCTGGGCGAAGGCCGATGATCAGCGGCGTACCCGAACAGGTGAGTTTCTTCGGCGGTGGAATCTTGACGAACTGCCGCAGTTTTTGAATGTTCTCAAGGGGGACATGAGTCTGGTGGGACCCCGGCCAGAGCGGCCGCATTTCATTGAAAAGTTCCGCGACGATATTCCGCGGTATATGGCGCGCCACCGCATCAAGTCGGGTTTGACGGGCTGGGCCGCCGTCAACGGTTACAGGGGGAACACCTCGATTCTCGAAAGAACGAAATACGATTTGTATTACATGGAAAACTGGTCTCTCATCTTTGATCTCGAAATTTTATTCATGACGCTCTTCGCGTTTAAAAACGCTTACTAGAAAGGAAACTGTCTCCATCATGGAAAAAGCACCGGTCAGTGTTGTGATCATCGCTAAGAACGAAGAAAAGCGCCTCGAGGACTGTCTCAAGAGCGCGGTATCCTGGGCTCGGGAAATTGTTGTCGTGGACGATGAAAGCACCGACGCAACAGTTGCTCTGGCCAGAAAATACACGGACAAGGTTTTTCAGCGCAAGATGGACATTGAGGGCCGTCATCGTAATTGGGCCTATGATCAGGCCTCTCAACCGTGGGTTCTGAGTTTGGATGCTGATGAACGAGTCACGCCGGAACTCGCCCGGGAGATCACAGCCGCAATTACAGAAAACCGCGGCGGACACATTGTCTACGCTATTCCGATCAAGACATTTATCGGAGACGTTTGGATCGAAGGTGCCGGATATTATCCCGCGTCAAAAGCCCGTCTTTTTCAAAAGGGGAAATTCCGCTACGAAGAAGCCTCGGTGCATCCCCGTGTGATCTACGACGGATCGTGCGGTCAGCTCAAGGGCGATATTCTGCATTACTCCTGCGACGGCCTGGAACGCTGGTTTGCCAAGTTTAACCGTGAAACCACACTCGAAGCCGAGAAGTGGATTCGGGACGGCAGGAAGGTGACGCTCGCCAACAGCCTTCGCAAAAGCTATGACCGTTTCTTTAAAAATTATTTCTTAAAAAAAGGCATCTCTACAGGTTTTTACGGCTATCTCATGTCCGTATTTCACGGCCTCTATCAGCTCTTGGCATACGCTAAATACCAGGAGATGAAGAGGCGCTCGACTGCCAACTAAAGGACCCTTCATTTGGACAAGGTTATTTTTTTAGACCGTGATGGTGTGATCAATGTCGATCTCCTTGGCGACTACATCAAGCACTGGGATGAATTCCGTTTCGAAGAAGGTGCGCTCGACGCTCTCAAAAAACTGACGGAAGCCGGCTATAAGATTATCGTTATTTCCAACCAGGCCGGCATAGGCGACGGAATTTTTGCAGAGGACTCCCTTTGGGAAATCCACAGGCGCATGCTCGGTGAACTGGAAAAGAACGGCGCTCAGATATATGCGGCCTATTACTGTCTGCACGGCAAGGAATCCGGATGCAAATGCCGCAAACCGGAAACAGGTCTCTTCGAGCAGGCTGCCCGCACCCTCAAATTCGACCGCGAAAAAACGTTCTTTGTCGGTGACAAAGCGACCGACATCGAGGCGGGAATTCGATTCGGCTTAAAAACGATTTTCGTGCGGACAGGGCACGGTAAAAACGACGAAAATAAGCTGGCGGGCTCTGTAACCCCGGATTACCGTTTCAATTGCCTTTCGGACGCTCTTGCGGTGCTCGTTTGAAAACCGCCATTTTTCACGCCAACGCAGGATTCGGTCACCGAAAGATCGCCGAAATCATCCACCGGGAATTTCTTGAGAGGGGGTTCGCGGATTCGGATGTGATCTGTGAGGACGCCCTCGATTCCACGCCCCCGATTTTTCGTTCAGCCTATCCTGCGGTTTATTATTACTCGGTCAAATATGCGCCGAATTCATGGGGAGCCACCTATGAGCTTCTCGATCAGCCGCGGTGGTGCCGCGCCGTTCACCCGCTGCGGTCAGCCGCCAATCGTTTCTTTGCGGGCGCATTGCTCAAGCGGATGGAAGCCCTTCAGCCGGATCTGATGATTTTTACGCATTTTCTCTCGGCCGAACTTTTCAGCCGGGCGAAGCGTGAGGGAAGGATCCGCTCCAAGCTTGTCACAGTGATCACTGATTTTTACCCGCATGCGTATTGGGTCAACCCCGGCACAGACCTTTACTGGGTGATGAGTAAGGAAGGTAAAGAGGATCTCGCCGCCCGGGGCGTCCCGGAATCCGCAGTACGCGACGGAGGGATTCCCGTGGGCCGGGATTTTCTACCCCAGGGGCGGCGCAAAGAAACCCTCGAAAAATGGCATTTTGAATCGGGCCGTTTCACAATTCTTCTGACGAGCGGGAGCTTCGGCCTCGGCCCGACTGCCGGAATTCTTCAGGAACTCGAGACTTTCAAGGACCGCATTCAGGTGTTCGTCGTCTGCGGCAACAACAAGGCCGCTGAGGCTGAACTCAAGGCGAAAAAGTTTTCGTTTCCCTGTCAAATTTTCGGTTTCGTCGGCTTCATGCCTGATTTGATGGAGGCCAGCGATCTCATGATTGCGAAGTCCGGCGGATCGACCACCTGCGAGAGTCTCACGAAGGGTCTTCCCATGGTGGTACTTAAGCCCATTCCCGGGCAGGAAACGCGCAACGCGCGGCTCCTCAAAATGCGCAATGCGTCTTTTTTTATGGATCAGCCCTCTGAAATCAAACCGATTCTCAATGCCATTTTTCGTCATCCCGAAATTCTTGCTGAAAGAAAAGAGGCCATCCGCGAACTGGCGCGCCCCCATGCCGCGCAGGATCTCGTGACAGAAGCCCTGAGGGGCCTCTGATGCGGGAGCGCGACGCCAGGCTTTTTCTTCGGTCGCTTCGTGAAGAGGGTGTAGAAGCCTTGTACTGGGAACCTTCTGCTCAAGCATCTTCGCCCGCGCCGGTTCCTGCGGGTCAAGACACCCGTCCAGGTACCGAACAAAAAGCTCCGGCAGAGAAACGCCCTCAACCCGATACGTCCGCCGACCGCGAGCCGAAATCCCAAAACGCAGCGGATCATCTGCGCGAATCGATGCTTGAAATCTATTGGAAAGCTCAAAATTGCCAGCTGTGTTCAGAATTATGCTCGACGCGCAACAAAGTCGTCTTTGGAGCAGGTAACCTCCGAGCACCCATTGTCTTCGTGGGAGAGGCTCCAGGCCGGGATGAAGACGAACAGGGCCTTCCGTTTGTCGGCCGCGCGGGACAAATTTTGACGGCCCTGATCGAGGAGATGGGCTTCGCTCGGAAAGATGTTTTCATCTGCAACACCCTGAAATGCCGGCCTCCCAAAAACAGGCCGCCTCAGCCGGAAGAAATAGCCAACTGCAGACCCTTTCTTGAACGGCAGCTTGAGCTGATCCGTCCCAAGGTCATCTGCGCGCTGGGAACGTTCGCCGCTCAGACGCTGCTCAAGACCGAGGAGCCCATTTCAGCCTTGAGAGGTAAGTTGCACAATTATCAGGGCACGCCCCTCATGGCCACCTACCATCCGGCCTATTTGCTGAGAAACCCGTCAGAAAAGGTCAAAGTCTCCGCAGATTTAAAACTGCTGAAGCAGGAGCTTGAACGTCTGTGACGCTCGCCGAAGCTCCGGCAAAGTCGGTATGCGTCGCCGATGTGGCCGTCGCAGTTCCAGGTGTCGAGCTGTTTACCTACGCGGTCCCCGCAGAACTTGCCGAGCACATCAAACCGGGCATCCGAGTCCTTGTTCCCTTTAAAAACCGATCGCTCACCGCGTACTGCGTTCGTGTCGAGGAGCGTGCGGTAACATTCAAACTCAAAGCGCTTACAGAGGTTCTTGATTCAGAGCCTGTGCTCTCCAAAGAAATGCTGACCCTGACAGGCCAGATCAGTGCCTACTATGGGTCGAGTTGGGGCGAAGCCATCGAAAACGCGCTTCCTGCCTGGGTGAAATTCGGAAAGAAAGCCGAACGCGCGCTGCGTAAACTTCAGGAGGGTGGGGAACCTCAGTCCTGCGCTGAACCTGAACTGACCCTGACGGAGGAACAAAAGAATGCTCTCTTTGCGATGGAACAGGAGCGGGCCCTCGATCAGCCCAAACCGATTCTTCTTCACGGCGTTACGGGCAGCGGAAAGAGCGAGCTGTACATTCGTTTAATCCGCGCCGCACTTAAGGATAAGCGGGCCTCGATCATTCTCGTCCCCGAAATTGCCCTGACCGAGCAGCTTAAAAGGTTTTTCGCTAAGCAATTCGGCGCCAATCTCGAAATCATGCACAGTAAACTCAGCGACGGCGAGCGCTTCCTGGCTTGGAAACGTCTCGAACTTGGTTTCTCCAACATCGTCCTCGGACCGCGTTCAGCCGTTTTCGCGCCCGTGCGGAATCTGGGTTTGATCATCATGGATGAGGAGCACGAGAATTCTTATAAACAGGAAACAACTCCCCGCTATCACGCAAGGGAAGCGGCCCGATGGAGGGCACGCAATGAACATGCGCTTTTCGTGATGGGAACTGCGACGCCGTCCCTTGAGGCTATGCACCTGGCACAATCGGGGGAATTTAAGCACGTTCAACTGACGCAGCGCATCGATGCCAGACCGATGCCCAGGGTTTCGGTTATCGACCTCAAACAATATCTTTCCGCCAAGCAGAAAGTTGTCATTTTGTCCCCGCCGCTCAGTAATGAGATCGAATCCAATCTCAAAAAGGGTGAGGGAACGATCCTGCTTTTGAATCGCCGGGGCTTTTCAACGCATATTCACTGTTCACAGTGCCGGCAGGTCGAATCGTGCTCTTCCTGTCACGTCTCCCTGACTTTCCATCAGGAGGACAACACGATGCTGTGCCATTATTGCAACTTCAAGAGGCCCGTGCAGGACCGCTGCTCATCGTGCAGCGCGCCTGTTCTGCGTTTTTCGGGTTTTGGAACTGAGAAAGTCGAAAGCGAAGTCGCATGGAGATTTCCTCACGCCAGAATTTCCAGAATGGACGCGGATACCGTCCGAAAAAAAGGTTCACACGAGGAAATTCTCAAGGATTTCAGAGATCGAAAATCCGACATCTTGATCGGGACGCAGATGATCGCCAAAGGCTTTGACTTTCCGCATGTAACCTTGGTCGGCGTGATTTTGGCCGATGTGGGATTGATGCTTCCTGATTTCCGTTCATCCGAGAGGACCTTTCAGCTGATGACTCAGGTTGCCGGCCGTGCCGGACGCGGTCAAACCCCCGGGCGTGTTCTGGTGCAAACCCATTCTCCGGATCACCCGAGCATCCGTTTTGCCAAGAACCATGACTTTCTGAATTTCTTCAGCTACGAAATGCCCGAACGCCGGCGGCATTTTTATCCGCCCTACGCGCGTCTCATCAATTTCATCGTGCGGGGCAAAGATGAAAATAAGGCTTATCTGACAGCGCGGGAATTGCGCGAAAATCTAGGAGCTGCCCTCAAGGATACAGCCGCGTCCCATGAACTGGAAATTTCAGGACCAGCCCCGCTGCCTTTTTATAAATTGCGCGGCCATTACCGCTGGCATGTCATGATGAAGATGGTCCCCGGCCAGGAAGAGGCGCTGAAACGGGCCCATCAGGTCCTCAATAAACTCAAGAAACCCTCATCCGTGGCCGCAGCCGTGGATGTTGATCCTCTGAACATCTTATGACGATCCGAAGCGTGACTCTTTTTATTCTGAACTATAACGGCAGAACACTTCTGCAGGAATGTCTGCCGAGTCTCATCGACGCATCGCATCAAAGCCGCAGGCGGGTGAAGCTCGTTGTCATCGACAATCACAGCACCGATGACAGCGCCTCCGTGATGAGCACCCTGTTTGCCGGGATTCCCTTCATACGCTCGCGTGCCAATCGTTTTCTCAGTTCGTTCAACGAATTCGTTGAACGCGATACTTCAGATGCCGTAATCCTTTTAAATAATGACATCAAAGCGGATGCTGATTTTATCGATCCTCTGGCCGACCTTTTGGAGAACCGCCCCGACGCCTTTTTTGCGAGCCCGATCTGCTGGGATTTTGACCGTAAGCGCTACGAGGGCGGGCTTTCTGTTCTCCGCACCGCCGGGGGCTGGTGGGGGACACGTTCTGTCCTTCCGCCGCGGCTTCGGCCCTCTGAGGAAAATTTTTGGTACACCGTGAGCATGGGGGCATGCCTCGCGGTGCGCCGGGACCGTTTTTTGGAACTCGGCGGCTATGACGACCTCTACTTGCCGGGAATCCTGGAAGATCTGGATCTATGTTACCGGGCGTGGAAACGCGGCTGGAAGGGATATTTCGTACCGGCAAGCGTGGTTTACCACAAGGGTCAGGCGAGCTTCGCTCCGGCCTTCGGCAAGGCAGGGATCAGCCGCATGGCTGCGCGCAACACCCTCTTTTTTATGTGGAAAAATTTGCGGGATCCCGGAGAAAAATTCAGGGCCGCGATTTGGCTTCCCGTTCGTCTTTTATGGGCCCTGCTTCGAGGCAACGCGGCTTTCATTCGCGGTGTCCGGGATGCCTGGGCCGGACGCTCGAAAGTCCTGAGCCGTGCATCCGTTCAGCTCCCTGAAGAAGTTTCGGACCGTGAGATAGTCCGCCTTTTTCGCGACCAGAATGCGGCCATGAAGCGGCTTCTCAAATCAGGCCAACATACCCCAACATCGGAGAGGTCCCCATGCTGCTAAGCGCCGTTCTCATCGCCTGCAATGAGGAAAAAAAAATTCAGTCCTGCCTGGACTCACTGCAGTTCGCCGATGAGATCATCGTCGTGGATTCGGGAAGCCATGACCGGACTCCCGAAATAGCACGTAAAAGCGGGGCCAGGGTCTTTACGCGAATGCTCGATAACTTCGCGGCTCAGAGAAACTATGCTCTATCGCTGGCTGAGGGGGAGTGGATTCTTTTCGTCGACGCAGATGAGCGCGTCTCTCTGGAGCTTCGGCTGGAGATCGAAAAAACCATTCGCGACCCGCAGGCATCCGACGGTTACACGCTCTCAAGAATCAACCATGTTTTCGGCGGACCTCTTTTCTACGGTGCCAGCGGACGCGATCACCCGGCGCGCCTCGTGCGCAGGGGAAAAGGGCAATGGGAGGGACTTGTTCATGAACGTCTCTGCATTCAGGGAAGACAGGGCGCCCTGCAGCGGGAATTTCATCATGTGACGACGCAAACTCTGTCCGAATATTTCGCTAAGTTCAATCTTTACACCACTCTGGACGCACAGGAAATGATCCGGAAGGGGCGCGCCAAACCTTCCTGGCCGGTGATTCTTATCCGTCCCTGGGCTGAATTTTTCTATTACTACATCCTTAAACTCGGATTCCGGGACGGCGCGAGAGGCTTTATTTACCAGGCTCTTTCCTCTTTCTACGTCTTTGTAAAATGCCTCAAAGTCCGGGAACTTCTTCAGCAAAAAGACGTTCAGAAGCCCGAATCCGACGTGATATAATCACGTGGAGGATGTTATGGCACTTCTGAAGATCCGAACTTATCCCGATCCCGTTCTTGCTCTCAAAGCCGAAACTGTCAGTGAATTCGGCTCCGAGATGCAGAAGTTTTTTGATGACATGATCGAGACGATGTACGTCGAGGACGGTGTAGGTCTTGCCGCGCCCCAGGTAGGCGTTTCAAAGCGCATCATGATTGTTTCTCCCAAGGGTAAGCGAGGCGAGGAGCACGTTATTGTCAATCCTGTCATTCTGGAAATGACGGGCAGGGAGAGAGGGCCTGAGGGGTGTTTGAGTTTTCCGGGCATCTCCGCCGAAGTTTTCCGCGCCAAGAAAATCAAGGTGCGCTATCAAGACCGCAACGGGAAAGTCATTGAAGATGAGGTCAAGGACTTCTTCGCGCGCGTCATTCAGCACGAGTTGGACCATCTAGACGGTGTGCTGCTGATCGACCGGGTCGACTTCAACCAGCGCCAGGTTCTGCTGGACGAATACCGTACCCCCTGAGCGCATGATGAATATCGTTTTCTTCGGTTCTGATGATTTTTCCCTAGCCTCCCTAAATGCCTGTCTCGAGAGTTCGCATCAAGTGGTCCTGGCCGTTACGACCCCGCCTCAGAAACAAGGCCGCGGGTTGACTCTGGTACCCACCCCCGTTCAGCAATTTGCCGCCAGCCGGCGGATACCTTTCGCTGCTCCGGAGGATCTAAAAAACGATGCCTTACCGGATCAGCTCAGATCCCTTGATCCCGGTCTTTTTGTCGTCGCGTCCTACGGTAAATTTATTCCCGGACGTTACCTATCGATTCCTTCCTTTGCAGCTCTGAATGTGCACCCGTCTCTGCTCCCGCTCTATCGGGGCAGCAGTCCGATTCAAGCCCCACTGCTGAACGGGGATCGAGAGACCGGCCTATCCATCATCGAGCTTGCGCGGCGTCTGGATGCCGGGGACATCTTTCTTCAAGTCCGAATCCCTTTGGATGGAACTGAGACTCAGCCGATTCTCAGACAGAAGCTTGCAGATCTGTCCCATCGGGAGCTGCTCGGACTTTTAAATTCATTGCCGGACCGGCCGCTCCAACGGACACCCCAGGATGAGGCCCGTTCGACGTACGCACCCAAACTCAGTAAGGAAGACGGTCACCTTTCTTTGTTTCTTCACTCTGCCGAAGAAATCGAGCGCAGAGTCAGAGCACTGCAGCCTTGGCCTGGAACTTTCATCCACCTCTTCGGCGAGCGTGTAGCGGTTCTGGAGGCTCGTTCAGAACATTTAGAAGGGGAAAGTGCCGCTGTCCTGCCGGGAGCAATCAGCAGGATTGAATCGAACGGGGCCTTCAGTGTCGGGACTCGAGAAGGAATCCTGAAAGTTTTCCAGCTTCAGCCGGCAGGAAAAAAAGCTATGCGCGCAGACGCCTATCTGAACGGTCGGCGTCTCAAAGCCGGCGCAATTCTCAGGGAAACACCGGCATGATCCGCGTCCTTCACCTCACGACCCATCTCAATTCAGGGGGCATTACGGTCTATATCCTGCGGCTCATCGAAAGTCTGAGAGAAGCAGGGGTTGAATCCCTTGTCTTCTCGAGCGGAGGAAATTACACTGCCTACTTCGAGGAGAAAAACGTAACGCTTGCCGTATCCGCCATCCGGACGAAAAGCGAACTGCACCCCAAACTATGGCCCGCCTTCTTTGAACTTCTCCGCGTTATCCGGAAAGAAAAAATTGATCTTCTTCATGCGCATACCCGGGTGACTCAGGTGATGGCGGCTTGGGCTCATGCGGTCACCGGAATCCCCGTGGTCACGACTTGCCACGGCTTCTACAAAGTGCGCTTCGGCAGACGTTTTTTTCCAGCCTGGGGTCAAAGAGCGATCGCAATCAGCGAGCCCGTGGGACAGCATCTCATGGATGATTTTCACATTCCGTCATCCCGTGTCCGCGTGGTGAATAACGCGGTGGATATCAAACTGCTGGATGAGCAATACCGCAAACACGACCGCGCGCAGGTCAAACGCGAGTGGGGTTTTTCGGAACAGGACCCCGTGATCGGAATCGTCGCCCGGCTCGTGAGCGACAAGGGCCATGAGTACCTGATCCGCTCGGCCGCCGAGCTCGTCAAGGAGTTCCCTGACCTTCGGGTTTTGATCGTGGGGGAAGGAAAGGAGCGGGCTTTTCTTGAAACGCTGGCGGCATCCCTGGGAATGACGCAGAGAGTTGTCTTTACAGGCAATCTGCCTGATGTCACAAAAGCGCTGGCAGCCATGGATGTTTTTGTGTTTCCCGCGACCTGGCGGGAAGGCTTCGGATTAAGCATTGTCGAGGCCATGACGTGCGCAAAACCCGTCATTGTGACGAACATATGGGCGCTGAATTCCTTGATCCAGGACCGGGTCACGGGCTATCTCGTCGAGCCCAAACGCGTGGACGTCCTCACCGAGGCCACGGCTGCGCTCTTGAGAAACCCTTCTCAGCGGGCTCAGATAGGAGATTCTGCCCGCCGCGCAGTGGAACGTCTCTTCACCATTGAGCGAATGGCCGCTGAGATCACGGCCGTCTACAAGGAGACCTTGACAGAAAAGGGAAAGGCTTTATAATTTTCCCTTCGATTTAAGTCTTTCTACATTCACAGTTTAAACCCTCGTACTTTCGGTCAGCTCAGAACGCGTCGATCAAGCCCCGGAAGAAAAATTCAAAAGAAAGTTCCACAAAGGAGAAAGAACATGGGTGCTGTAAAAATTGGAATTAACGGATTCGGCCGTATCGGACGTCTTGTTTTCAGAGCGGCAGTGGGCCGAAAGGACGTTCAGATTGTAGCAATCAACGACTTGGTTGATGTAGATTATCTTGCTTACATGCTCAAGTATGACTCGACTCACGGGAAGTTTGAAGGCGATGTCAAGGTCGAGAACGGACACCTCGTCGTGAACGGCCAAAAAATCCGCGTGACCGCCGAGAAGGTGCCTGCCAATCTGAAATGGGCAGAAGTCGGAGCGGATTACATCGTCGAGTCCACAGGCTTCTTCCTCAGCAAAGATGTCGCTCAAGGCCATCTCGATGCGGGCGCCAAGCGGGTTGTGATCACGGCTCCGGTCAAAGATGATACGCCGATGTTCGTCATGGGCGTCAACCACAAGAGCTACAAGCCCGAAATGACGATCGTATCCAACGCTTCCTGCACCACAAACTGCCTGGCTCCGATCGCCAAGGTTCTTCACGACAAGTGGGGCATCGTTGAGGGGCTGATGACGACCGTGCACGCCACAACAGCAACTCAAAAAACAGTCGATGGTCCATCCGTAAAGGATTGGCGCGGCGGACGCGGTGCAGCGCAGAACATCATCCCTTCGTCGACGGGCGCTGCCAAAGCCGTGGGCAAGGTCATTCCTGCGCTGAACGGCAAACTCACGGGCATGGCCTTCCGGGTTCCTACGCCGGACGTTTCGGTGGTAGACCTCACCTGCCGTCTGGAAAAGCCCGCCAAGTATGACGACATCAAGAAAGCGATGAAGGACGCCTCGGAAGGAGAGCTCAAAGGAATTCTCGGCTACACGGAAGACGCCGTTGTTTCCAATGACTTTCTGGGTGACTCCCGCACGTCCATTTTTGACGCCGATGCGGGCATCTCGCTCAACGATAATTTCGTCAAGGTTGTGTCTTGGTATGACAACGAATGGGGTTACTCCAACAAGGTCGTTGATCTGATCCAGTACATCGACACTGTGAAATAAGCGCTTCAGAGCGCCGTTGTTTCATCATGCAAAAAGGCAGGGGACTGAAAGGTTCCCTGCCTTTTGCTTTTCTGTTATCATGAGCCAACTCTAGCGCCGTACGAACCAAGGAGGAAAAGCCATGCGTCCTGAAAAATCCATTCCCGTCGACATCGGTATCGATGAAAAATCCCGCAAAGAAATCGCAAAAGGCATTTCGCATCTTCTCGCGGATACCTACACGCTCTATCTTCAAACGCATAGTTTTCATTGGAACGTCACAGGCCCCATGTTTCAAACGCTTCACCTGATGTTTGAGACTCATTACAACGAGCTCTGGATTGCTCTCGACCTCATCGCTGAACGCATTCGGGCTCTCGGTCAGTTCGCGCCCGGCACGAATACAGAGCTCTCGAGTCTCGCATCCATCCGTGAAAAAAAGGGATCCATCCAAGCCGAGGAGATGGTCAAAACTCTGGTAGCGGGTCATGAAGCCGTCATCAAAACGGCTCGAAAAATCTTTCCGGTCGCCGAAAGGGCGAGCGATCAGGTCACGATCGATCTCCTCACACAAAGAATGCAAATCCACGAGAAGACAGCCTGGATGCTTCGGAGTCTTCTGGAAAAGTAAGCTCCTTGGATTCTCTCAAGCAAGATGTCAGAGGCTGTGCCAAATCTCTTTTTGAGGTTTACTCTTGAGCGGGGCTGAATTTTCTGGGCGCGGCCCGGAGTGCCCGAGGCAGGGGCATTTCTGGATTGAGTTCCTCCGCTTTGCCGTCATGCTCGGCGTCGTGGGTATCCACGTCTCTGCGGATGTGATCACTGAGTGGGGTAAAGTACCCGCTGCATGGTGGTGGTCTGCGCATCTTTACGACTCCCTGATTCGCGGCTGCGTGCCGCTTTTTGTCATGATCAGCGGAGCCCTTCTTTTATCGAAACAGGAGGGGCTTGCTGACTTTTTTCTGAAGCGTTGCCGGCGCATCCTCCTGCCCTTTCTCTTCTGGACGGCGGTCTTTCTGATCTGGAAAAAATTTCACAAAGCCCCCGATATGACGCTCTTCGATGCCTTGCGGGACGCAGCGGGTGATCGCGTTTATTATCATCTTTGGTTTCTGTATGTGATTGCGGGGCTCTATCTTGCCGCGCCGATTTTGCGGGTTTTCGTCCGGCACGCATCGGCATCCGAGCTCACGCTATTCCTCTCGCTCTGGTTTCTGCTAAGTTCGATCGTGCCGGCAGTCTCAAAAGTCCTGCAAACCCTGACCGGGGAGCCGCTGCGGTGGGCTCTCTCTGTGCCGTTCGCTCAGGGCTACATCGGCTATTTTCTTTTGGGATACTGCCTCACGCGTTTTTTTAATTCTGCCTGGATCAAACCCGCTTGCCCCTTGTGGCTGGCAAGCCTCGTCCTGTGTATCGCAGGGGAGGGGTGGCTCAGCCTTCAAGCGGGCCGATTCACAGGGTTTTTCTATGACAATTTCTCGCCGAATGTCGTGATCTATACGGCATCGTTTTTTGTCATCGCACAAGGTTGGGGCGATCGTTTGAAAGGTCTGCTCGGAACCAAGCTTCGCTCCGTTATTTCGTCCGCATCCGGAGCCAGCTTCGGCATTTACCTCATGCACCCTTTGTGGATTGATTTTTACAACTCGGGGTGGGGCGGTTTCGTACTGAATGGAAAATCGCATCACCCTCTCTGGATGATCCCGCTCACAGTCGCCGCGATCTACCTTCCGTCATGGGGCTGTTCGGCTCTTCTGCAAAAACTGCCGGTACTGAGGAAAGTCGTTTGATCGGCGGCTCAATAACTTTCCTGGCAAAGTCCGCCCCGCGAGGCGCACGATGAAACGGGTGATGGTGTTCCGGGTCTAACGGCCCTCGCCGGGCTCTCCTTGACGAGAATGAGCGGCTTTGCCCAGTGCCGCCCCCTAACACCCCCAGACGCTTTGCCGGAACCTCAGCTCTATCCGCATCTTAGAAAAAGTATTGACTTGCTGTTTCGCGCGCTTATGATGATGCCTTCATCATCCTGTATAGATTACAGACACCAAGGGGCACACTCATGATCATTGGGGTTCCGAAAGAAACACAGTCGGGGGAGAACCGGGTAGCTTTGGTTCCCGAAACGGCGGCCAAACTCGTCAAAGCCGGTTTTGAAGTTCGCATGGAACGGGGAGCCGGTGAAAAGGCTTTTTTTCCCGACGCAGATTACGAAAAAGCAGGTGCCAAAATCGCGGCCCTGGATGAGGTATTCGCGTCCGACATTGTTGCGAAGGTCGCCGTACCCTCACCCGCTGAAATTGCTCGCCTCAAGTCCGGCAGCGTCTATGTCAGTTTCCTCAACCCTCTGGCTGAACCCGCTCTGACAGCCTCGCTTGCCAAGCAGGGCGTAACGGCATTCAGCATGGAACTGATTCCCCGCACCAGCCGAGCCCAAAGCATGGATGCGTTGTCTTCTCAAGCGAACATCGGCGGCTACAAAGCCGTGCTCACAGCCGCAGTCGCCATCGGCAAGTATCTTCCGATGTTAACCACAGCCGCCGGCACGGTTCCCCCCGCGAAAGTTCTTGTGATCGGAGTCGGGGTCGCTGGTCTTCAAGCCATCGCAACAGCGCGGCGTTTGGGCGCCGTGGTGAGCGCTTATGATATTCGCCCCGAGGTGAAAGAACAGGTGCAAAGCTTAGGCGCCAAATTCGTCGAGGCCAAGATTGACGTCGACGCACGGGCGGACGGCGGATATGCCAAAGAAGTGAATGAAGAAACCAAACGCAAACTCCAGGAAGCACTAGCCGAGTCCGTCGCCGCATCGGATATCGTGATCACCACAGCTCAAGTCCCTGGAAAAAAGGCACCCGTGCTTGTCACTCGAGCCATGCTGGAACGCATGCGTCCCGGGTCTGTCGTTGTCGACATGGCCGCGGAACAGGGCGGCAATGTCGAGGGTTCCAAGCCCGGACAAACCGTTCAGCTGAACGGGGTCAGCCTCGTAGGCCCGGTGAACCTGCCGTCGTCGATGCCGCTTCATGCCAGCCAGCTTTATTCACGCAATCTTTTCTCGCTTCTTGGACTTTTGGTCAAAGAAGGAAAACTTAACCTCGATTTCAATGACGACATTCTGAAAGGCGCATGCGCCTCGCATGCCGGCCAAGTCGTCAACGACCGAGTGAAAGGACTGCTTGCATCATGAATGAGTTCTTCGTCAGCGGGTTGATGGTCTTCATGCTTTCCACGTTTGTCGGCTTGGACGTGATCAAAAAAGTTTCACCGCTTCTCCATACCCCACTCATGTCGTTGACCAATGCAATCAGTGCCATCTGCATCATCGGAGCAATCCTGGTTGCCGGATCAGCGCACCATCCGAGCAAGATCGGAACGATTCTCGGAGCCATCGCAGTTTTCTGTTCCATGACCAACATCGTCTCAGGATTTTTGATTACGGACCGCATGCTGAAGATGTTCAAGAAACGCAAAGCGGTTGAAGGTGAAAAAGCATGATTACGCAGCTAACCTACATCGCCGCAGGCGCTCTTTTTATTTTATCCCTCCGCTGGATGAACTCTCCCGTTTCCGCAAGGCGGGGAGTGGCAGCCGGTATTGCCGCCATGGTGCTTGCCGTGGGCGGAACGATCTTAAGTCCAAGCGTCGACCGTTACGCCGTGATTGCGGCGGCCATGATTCTAGGCACGCTCGTCGGTGTTCCGCTTGCTGCGGTTCCCATCACAGCCGTGCCTCAGAGAACTGCGCTTTCTCATGCCTTCGGAGCTCTCGCAGCAGCTCTTGTGGGTGTGGGCAAGTACTTCACATTTTCATCATCTGAGCTGACTCCGTTTATCACAGGGGCCATTGTTTTCGAGGTGATTCTGGGATTTGTCACATTTACCGGAAGCATTATCGCAGCACTCAAACTTCAGGAAGTCATCTCGGGCAGACCCGTTACCTATCCGGGACAAAACTTCGTGAATCTGAGCGTGCTCGGCGGCGCTGTGATCCTGGGAGCTCTGCTCGTCCTGGATCCCTCGCAGAGCTGGATGTTCATCGGCATCATTCTGCTGGCTCTTCTTTTTGGCATCATGCTCGTCATGCCGATCGGCGGCGCAGACATGCCGACGGTGATATCTCTTTTGAATTCTTACGCGGGTCTGTCAGCCGTAGCGATGGGGTTTGTCCTCAACAACCATCTTCTGATCATCGCCGGAGCCCTCGACGGCGCCAGCGGTTTGATCCTTTCGATCATCATGTGCAAGGCGATGAACAGGTCTTTTACCAACGTACTTTTTGGCGCCTTCGGACAGGCTGCGAAAGCTCAGACCGGGGTTGAGGGACCCAAAACTCACCGCTCTGTAACAGCTGAGGATGCGGCGGAATACCTCAAAGAGGCTGAACGCGTTGTGATCGTTCCCGGTTACGGCATGGCGGTTGCGCAGGCGCAGCACAAAGTGCGCGAACTCTATGACAACCTTACAAAGAGGGGAATCGACGTCAAGTTTGCGATTCATCCCGTAGCAGGCCGTATGCCGGGGCACATGAACGTCCTTTTGGCCGAAGCCGACATTCCCTATGATCAGCTCATCGAAATGGACGAGATCAACCCCGAAATGCCTCAGGTTGACATCGCGATTGTCATCGGCGCCAATGACGTCGTCAATCCGGCTGCAAAAACAAATCCCGGAAGCCCGATATACGGCATGCCCGTTATCGAAGTCGATAAGGCCCGCCAGATTATCTTCCTGAAGCGCGGTCTAGCGACCGGTTTTGCCGGTGTTGAAAACGAGCTCTTTTTCAATTCCAAAACCATGATGCTTTTTGGTTCTGCGAAAGAGACCGTCGGACAATTAGCTGCAGAGCTCAAAAAGAACTAACGCTGGGTTCAGCCTCAGTATAGGCCCTTCAAGCGCGCGGCAAACCGCGTCTTGAGGGGCTTTTTCTTTCACAGCGCTTTGCGGAATTCCTTAAAATATATTACCCTTCTGCCTCTCATCCCGGATCATCATGCGCATTTGTTTCCATCAATAAAACGATAAACGCTTCTTTTGAGGCATCACTCTCTGTCCATGCCGTACAAACGCCTAAGAAACCCAAATTTATGCCGCGATCTATAGGAGGTCATCCCGGAATTGTAGCCACCGCGAATCGGCACATGCGGCACACTGCAGCGTTTCACCGTTAGAACCTTGAACAGACAGATGCCGCATCTGCGGCTTCTGCCGCCCCCTAGAAAAGGACTTTTAGACTGCGCTGCATCTGAAGCTGCTTCAGTGCGGATCATGGGCACCGCGAAGCGCTCAACCAGACGCCGCGCGAGACGCTCCCGCGTCCCACATTGACGACCGCAGCTTCGCCGCAGGCCCCGCGCTTTGATTAAAGGCTGCGCCTTCGAACGGAGAACGAGATCCCCGGGGCCGAGGGGGGGGCGATGCTTCGCGATGCAGATAACCACCAAGCAGGCCCCAATAGCAAGGCTGCCGAAAACCGGGGCTTGGCTAGCCGGAGCCAGAAAATCTCTCTCTGGGTGGCATGAATGAGCTTCAGTAAGCGCTTTGCGGGGCTGGTAGCACCGATTTGAGGTGAAATCACGACGATCTATCGCAGGGATTCGGTGAATTCACACTTCTTGACGGGCATCTACTTCATGAGAGAAAGAAATCGAGTCTGAGCTTGCTCAAACGTACGCGTAAGTCGATGCGTCCCATGGAGCACAACATACCCAGAGCAGATAAGCTGCTCACAGCCGAATTTAGCGACCAGAAAGCGTTTAGGCACTACAGAGCCTGCGCCTTTTTCGAGGGAAATGCCGCAAAATCCACCCCCCATGCGCGTTATTCCGTGAGTCCTATAATCAATCTTATGTAAAATTGGTACTTATCCGGCCCTTTGGCGGTATTACTTTCTAATTGGGCTCTCGTTTCTGCGCTTTAGAGGCTTGAGGGTTAGGGTTCTGCCTCGCTTCGTCCTGAGGCGGATGCTGCTCGCGATTGGATGCGTGCGCTTTGGGTGCCGAATCCCATAATCCGCTGAGGCGGATTACGACCGCGCTCTCTGTCAGGGACGCCCTAGCTCGAGTCAAAGCCCCTGAAAGGGTCCTGCGGCTAATTTACCAACCCTGAACGTTTGTACCATCTGGATTCGAGCAGCGCAGCCGGAGAGTTAAGCTCAGGCAGATGAGGAAACCTGCAGAGACGCGTGCCGCAGAGTTACGACAACAGACTCGCAATGATCTCGTTAACTTTTTTACCATCGGCTTTGCCTTTAACCGAAGGCATAAGTTCTTTCATGAGACGCCCCAAATCAGCCTTGGTCTTTAAACCGAGAGTCTGAATAGCATTCACAGCAAGCTCACGGATCTGTTCATCACTGAGCTGTTCAGGCAGATATTTGGCCAGAATCGCGTACTCGCGCTTTTCTTTTTCTGCCAAGTCCTGACGGCCGGCCTTCTCGAAACTTTCGATACTTTCCTTGCGCTGTTTGGCCTGTTTCTGAATAACTTCAAGCACTTCAGACTCTTCGAGCTGTTCGCGCTGCTTTTGAATTTTGGTGTTGGTGAGCATCGTCTTAAGCATGCGCAGAACCGTTAAACGGTCCATATCCTTGGCCTTCATGGCATCCACCAAATCCTTTTGCAGGACATCATCAAGCTTGCTCATAACCCCTCCGAAATTCTTGTTAGGCGTTCACCAATCTTTGGCCGGCTGAATGTCCCGCTGTTCAGCGGCGGGGCGGCGCAAGTCCTGAAGTTCTTTCTCTGAATCTTTCATGGCATCCAATAGGCGCAAGGCGCTTTCTTTACTCATTTGTCCCTGCAGAGGCGCACGGCCTGAACTCTGCTTCTCTTGGCCCGCCGACTCCTCACGCTGTTCCGCGCCTTGCTCAGGAAGTTCTCCGGGCTCTTGCTCGGGCTCGGTCTGCTGCGGCTCTGCTTCGTCGCCGCGTTCGGATTGGGGCTGAGATGGCTCGTTCTGCTGACTTCCCTGCCCGCCCCGCTTTTGCTCGTCCTCTTTTTTCTCACTCTCGTCTTGGGGTGGGGATTCCTGCTCCTCCGGCTGTTCGCCTTGCTGCCCGTCCTCCGGCTCTGGCTTTTCCTGCTCCTGTCCGCTCCCCTGTTGCTGGTCTTGCTGTTGTTGCTGTTGCTGCTGCTGTTGCTGCTGTTGTTGCTGTTGCTGTTGCTGTTGTTGCTGCTGTTGTTGCTGCTGTTGTTGTTGTTGTTGCTGCTGTTGTTGTTGATTTTTTTCCTGATTCTTCTTCTGGTCCTGCTTGTCGCTTTGCTTCTGACGATCCTGGTTTTTCTTCTCGAATCCTTTCTTGGCCTTCTGTAAGAACTCCAGATTGTACTTAGCATCCTTGTCGTCGGGATTGATCTCGAGCGCTTTTTTGTAGGCTTCAATCGCCTTTTCAAAGTCCCCGAGCCTGTAGAGTGTGTTCCCGTAATTGTAAAGAGCCCGGGCCTTCAGGGCTGGATCTTTCGCTTTGGCGACCGCATTTTCAAGATGCTTCTTGGCCTCCTGATATTCGCGGTTCTCATAGAGACCTGCCGCAAGATTGTAAAGCAGGACTGGATCCTCAGGGTTCTTAATCTGGGCCTTCCTGTAATACTCAAGGGCGGACTGATACTTTTTTTGCTCGAACTCGGTATTTCCCTTCTCGTTCAGGGATCGCGAGGTGTCGATGAATCCGGTGAACATCCATGCCGCGAGAAACAGCGGAAGAATGCGCGCCACAGACTCCCGAGGCAGTTCTTTCTGCGTTCGGACAAGCATTTCAAGCACGAGACAGAGAAACGCTAAAAAGATGAAAATCTGGTAATGATCCTCTTTTTCCGACACAATCTTCTCTTTGAATTGCCTTTCGCCAAGAGTCTCAAGATGCTTGAGAATTAAACCGATTTCATCTTCGCCCGGGGTACTGGGCAGGTAGACACCGCCGGTTTCCGACGCGATTTTCTCGAGAAGCGGGCGATTGAGTTTCGTCAGCACGACCTGCCCCTGGCGGTCTTTTTTGAATCCGCTTTTACGTCCGCTATCATCTTTAAGAGGTATCGGATCCCCCTCTTCGGTCCCCACGCCGATGGCATAAACGCGGGTGCCGGAATCTTTCGCAATCTTGATCGCTTCTTCGATGCCGCCCTCATGATCTTCGCCATCCGTCATCAGAATGACGGCTTTGTGCTTGGTCTGCTCTTTCGGAAAGGACCTCACGGCCAAACTCACGGCCTTCGAAAGGGATGTGCCCGGGTCCGGGATGTAACCCACTTTGACGCCGTCGAGGAAAAGGAAAAAGGCCGCATAATCCAGCGTCAGCGGGGCCTGCAGAAAACTCGAGCCTGAAAAAGCAACCATGCCGACGCGGTCGCCCTTGAGACTGCGGACGAAAGTCTTGATCGACATTTTGGCTTTTTCAGCGCGGTTAGGCTTTACGTCCTCAGCGAGCATGCTCAGCGACGTGTCCATAAGGAAGATAAGATCCACACCCTTACGCTGAACTTTCTTCTTCTCCTCACCCCACTGCGGCCGAGCAAG
>VFQY01000028.1 GCA_018883425.1 Candidatus Omnitrophota bacterium
AAACCGCATCAGCCTCTCCCGTACTCTCTGCGATTTCTCTGAAGACGCGAGACTTGTCCCGCCGTTTTTTTTAGGATATTTGAGCAAAACAACCCCTGTCTGGGATAGGGGCGCCGCGCGCCGGCGAGTCGTCTCTTTTGCCGGGCGCTCAAAGGGACGGCGCGCGGACTCTCGGGGCCTTGCCAATACCGCTGCGGCAGCGCTGTTCCGGCCTCTTTTCGTGAGGCTGTTTATTGTTTGCCCGTATATTCAAAACGCGCTACTTCACGCCCATCCGCAAAGACCTTCGAACAAAACATGGCCTGGGGTCGAACCCACAGGGATCCATGCCCGAAAGCCGTCTCATAAAGCGCTTTGTAGACAACGAGAGGCTCGAGGGTTTCGCTGTGATGAGCTAATCCAAGAACCTCGTAATACTGTCCTTTGTAGTGACGGTAAATTCCAGGCTTGATGCCGTTCATCGTAGGTTCGATTCAGAGTTCTGCCGGGCGAGCTTGAGTGCATCTTCAACCCGGCTGATGGCTTTAAGATCAGGATCCTTCTGCGTCCGGTAAACATGCATCACCCGTTCGAGTTCCGAGGCCGCCTTTCTCTTGTCGCCTCGGTAGAGAAGCAGCATGGCAAGATTGTAACGCGTGTCAGCGGCAGACTTCGAAGAACTTCCAAGCAGGCTTTCTTCCGCACGGATCGCATCTTCGTACATCCAGCCGGCCTCGTCGATGCGCCCGATCCGGAAATAAAGATTCGCAAGATTGTTCAGGGCTTTGGCGGTATTGAGGTGCGCGGGTCCAAACTCGCTTTTGGCACGGCTCAAGGATTGCTCCGCAAGAGTCACGGCCGATTCCAATTCACCCCTTGAATACAGACGTGCAATTTCAAGGTTCATGGACTCCCAGTCCCCCTCAGCGGAAAAGCCGCTGAGACAGACGAGAAGCGCGAGCGGCAGAATGATCAGACTGCGCCCTGGGCGATTCAACAGATCTCCAGAGTAAGCCAATGAAGTTCGGGCATGGCCTCATTATAACGCCGGCTCCGGCAAAGCCCAGATTTTTTAGAGGTTCAATTCAGGCCGCTATCCACCCTGCGCCGCCAGACACCCGAGACGCCGAGACTTCGGCAAAATCCCGGCCGATAAAAATTGAGTCCGCTGATCAAGCCGGCCGGCCTGTTCATCAACAGCATCACGCAGCGCATCGATCAGATTTTCTAGCGTGTTCAAGCGCTTTTCCACTGCTTCTTGTGTCTCTTTTAAGGTTTTCTTTTTCTTCATGCTTCCCCCTGTCTGCAGTGCCTTATGTTCCATCAGTCCCGTGAAATGATCTTCCACGCGGCGTCAAAACCGCGTAAAAATGAGCGCTTTTAAGCCGCTTCGCCTTTCCGGCTGAACGAAAAAAACAGTTGCTGCGGGAGGATAGGCCGGGTAAAGGGCAGTTAGGACTGCCGGACAATCCGGGGGTCAGGCCGGGATGAGCCTGCAGGCTTCGCTGCAGTTCGGGTATACAGCCCGATCCAAACCATGAGAAGAGCCTGGAAGGGAAGCCTCAGCCAAAAAACAGACGCCGGAACTTCCGGGAAAATTTCAGGGTGCAGTGCCAAATGCAGATTCGCGGGAAAAACAGCCGCTAAGAGCGCTATTAAACCCCAAGCGGAAATGCGCCGGCTTCTCTTGCAAAGCAAACCCGCGCCTCCCAGAATTTCAGCCGCTCCGCTCAGGTAAACGAGCTCCAGGTGCCAGGGCAAATAGGGCGGCATGATCCTCACATAAAAATCGGGCTGAAAAAAGTGGAGCGTTCCGGCGGCTGTAAAAAAAATTGCGGCAAGAATACGGCCCGGAGAAAGCTTCATTCGTCTCCCAAAGCGTCACGGACCGTTCTGAAGAAAAACTCTCCGAAATCTTCGGCGATCACTTCGAGAGCGGCACCCGGCCTCGAGTACCCCTCCGGCAAAAGAATCACGGATCCCTCTCCTCCTTGAGCGGCCGGAGCCGTATCGAGGGCCAGAAGTTCCCCATCCCCGAGAGCTGCGATAATCACCAGCGAGGCGGCAAGCCCCCCCCGCTTTCTCTCCTCGAGCGTAAACCAAACCGCATCGGGAATTCCTGATTCTTCGAAATTCTCATCCACGATGCCGTAAAATTCCTCACCGGCGACATCGCCGCACCCCAGTTTTTTAAGAAAAGCTCTGTAGGTAGGCGGGAACTTCAATCCTAACGCGTGTTCGGCTTGGCTGACGAGCTCTTCTGTTTTAGGTCCTTCAAAATCGCACTCGTCCGGATGTTTCGAGATCAAATCAAGCGCCAGACTCAAGCTTTCCATAGGCATCAATCACCTTCTTTCTTTCGACTGCCAGACCGCCTTCCAAGACGGGGCATGCGCTTCAGGCTTTCAAAACTCCGCCGGGCGGAATCCCAAGCGGTGCCCGGCCCGTTTGCAGCGCGGGCTGACATTCTTCCGGGAGCGTAAAAATCCCGCGCTTAGCCCTGTTCTCAAGGGCCCGCAAAGCGGTCCGATTTCAGGGCTGCGGCGACGGGATCGTCTGCCCGCTCATGTTCTTTTGAATAAACTCAAGAAGGGGCTGCAGACGGTTCTCCCGGACATCCCATTCGATCGGTTCCTTTTCGGGACTTCCCGGAACTTCGCCCCGGCGCAGCGCCTCGAAGACTTCGTGAATGAGAAGCTGCCGGGTCTTGCGTATTGTCGAAGCCGGAACACTCAGAATCCCCTCGGAAGTTCTAAGTCTCAGCTCCCGGGCATCTTCTGAAATAAATTCCCCCATAAAAAAACTTCCCCCTCGGACTTCAACCCGCCGGTAATCCTTTTTGAGAAGAATTTCGGCGTAAGGGGCGAATGATTCGGGATGGACCCGTACACCCGCTGCCCAAAAAAGGGCAGCGGCAAGACTCAGCAAAAAAATTGTTTTCATGTTTCAGCCGATCCTCCTGCTGCGCGGAACACGGGGGGCCGCGCGTGGGTGTAAAAACTCAATTAAATCGTTTGAGAACTCTGAAAAGACATTTCGGCGTATCGAAAATCCGAATGTAGCCATGGGTCTCCCAGACCTTCAAAAGATCGATGAAACGCCGGTCCCTCATGTCCGCGGCACAGCCCATCACGGTATAAACATCCGCGGCATTCCATTCACTTTGACCGCAAGCAAAGTGACGGCTGATCACCGTCTTAAGGTCCCCAATTCCTTCCGTAAACGTTTTACCGCGGTGTTTGCGCTTCAACGCGTCCAGACGCCTCATCACTCTTCGGTAGTCGTGCATACGCACCTCCTTGAAGATGGGTTTGGAGTGGGGTAAGACGTTTTCTTATCGGCCCAAATCCTTATTTTCCCAACCTTCAGGGGTAAAAATAGAGTCCGTGCAAAGGATTACCCAGGGCGCAAGTCTCCCCCAGGCGGGTTCAACTGGGCGGGATGATGCGGATATCTCGGTGAGAGGACGGCGTCCTTCGGGGCTGATTTCGTAGCTGGTCCGGCGCTTCGTCTTTGGGTTTTTGAGGCTTAAGCTCACGGACAACAACCGTCTTCGGAGAGTTTTCGGCGGATTGAAGGGTCTTGCGGCAGAGATATTCCTGGACCCTAAAACGCTTTTCCTTTTCTGCTTCTATCTTGGACCAGACACCGTCAGCGCCTAAACGCCAAGCCTTGACGTTGTCCTTGAAATACAGCTTCAGCAGGTCCGTAAGATTTTTTTTGATTTTTTTATCCTCAATGGGAAAAAGCAATTCCAAACGCCGGTCAAAGTTACGGGGCATCCAGTCCGCGCTGGAAAGATAAAGTTCTTCGTCTCCGTCATTGAGAAAATAAAACATCCGGCTATGCTCGAGAAACATATCGACGATACTGACCACCTCGATCGTCTCGCTCAGCCCCTTGACCCCCGGTCTCAGCCTGCAGACGCCCCGGACATTGAGTTTTATCTGAACGCCCGCCTGGGAAGCATGGTACAGAGCATCGATCGTTTCCTGATCCACCAGAGAATTCATTTTGGCAAGGATCATTCCCGGCCTTTCTTTGTTCGTGCGCATGGATTCGCGTAAAATCAAACGTTCGATTTTTTTTCGCATGCCGTAAGGCGCGATTTCAATCTTTGAAAAGCCCACCGGATGGGAATACCCCGTAATCACGTTGAAAAAGGCCGCCGCGTCCGCGCTGAGCGCGTCATCGCTGGTAAAAAGCCCCACGTCCGTATAAAGGCGCGCAGTCTTCTCGTTATAGTTGCCCGTGGAAAGATGCAGGTAGCGTTTGATCCCCTCGATTTCGCGGCGGACCACAAGGCAGACTTTCGCATGAGTCTTAAGCCCTGCGACACCGTAAAGCACCGTCGCGCCGGCGTTGACCAGGCGGCGCGCCCATTCAATGTTGCGCTGTTCATCGAAACGCGCTTTGAGCTCGACAAGCACGGTGACCTGCTTGCCGTTTTCCAGAGCCCGCTCAAGACAGCTGACCACAGCCGAGGGATGAGCCGCGCGGTAAAGCGTCTGCTTGATGGCGAGAACGTCCGGATCCCGGGCCGCCTCGCCCAGAAAATGCAGAAAAGCATCGAAAGATTCATAAGGATGATGAACGGCCACGTCGCGCGTCTTCAGCAAAGTCCAGAGGTCATCAGTCTCCTCAAAATCGCGGAGAGGCTGAGGCGTCCATGCCGGCCTTTTAAGATTTTCGAACATCGGCTGAAAAGCCAGCTGAGAGACACTTTTCAGATCGATCCATGCTCCGGCCCGGTAAATTTTATAGTCCGGAATTTTCAGCCGGCTTTTCACGAACGAAACCAGCTCGTCTGCCGCGGAAATTTCCAGGCGGGTGATGAAGCTCGCGCGGCGGGTGCGTAACGCTTCGCTCATCATCTTCGCGAAATCTTCGTCTTTTTCCTCATCCAGAGAAAGTTCCGCCGCGCGCGTGATCCGAAGCGAGCCCTGCTGAACAATCTGATAGCCCGGAAACAACTCGCCCGCAAACAGCGACACCACGTCCTCCAGCAGAATGAAAGCGTAGCCGCTCTCTGAACCCAGGGAAATAATCCGCGAGTAACTCTTCGGAATTTCGACGACCGCATGATGCAGCGCGCCCGGTGCCTTGGGATCAATGAGCTGAAATACCCGGTAAAGACTCATGTTGACGAGCGAGCCCAAGGTCTCATCGCCGCGGACGGCAATCGGCGTGAGTAAAGGCATGAGCTCCTGATGAAGCAGCGTATTGAGGTACTCGCGCTGACGCTCGGTAAGTTTGGCCGGCGAGACGCGCGAGATGCCGGCTTTTTCGAGTTCGAGGGCCAAGCTCTTCTCAAAACCCTGGGTCTGACGGTCCGACAGCTGAAAAGCGTGAGTATAGACCTCCCTGAGAATAGGATCCGACTCGGCCAAACTGGCAGCACGAACCATGAAGAACTCATCAAAATTGGAACTGACGATGCCCGTGAACTTCAAGCGTTCAAGCAAGGGATTCGCCGTATCCTCCGACTCCGCCAGAACGCGGGTATTGAAATCGATCCAGGAAAGTTCGCGGTCAAAGTAGCGGTTCTTTTTGTCTTCGCTCACGAGGCCGCCTCTTTCACCTGTTTGAGATCGATCGGCGCGCCGAAGACATCGGCAAACATATCGCCTTTGTCGCGCAGAGCACTGCGTTCCATCGTCAAATCGCCGACATCCGCGCCCACCCAAAGCGTGTAGGCCTCTTCGCCAAGTTCCAGCGTGAAAGCCCGGATCCTCTGCTGATGCGCCGGGTCAAGGGCATCGGCGACCCTGAGAATAGCGGACAGTTTCGAAACGATCGCGCGGTCCAGTTTCGGCAGAGACATGTAGGGTTCGTGCGTCGGCCGCGGAGATGAGCGGCGGTGATAACGCACAACGTTCGACACGATGGCTTTTTCCGCTTTGCGTAACCCAAATATTTCGGCGGCATCGACCAGGTAGCTCGAGTGCTTGTGATGCTGATTCGGAGAAATGTAAGAACCGATATCGTGCAGAATCGCGGAGACCTCCAGCAGCAGGCGTTCTTTGGAACCCATCCCGTGATCGGCCACGAGCGCATCGAAAAGTTTCAGCGCCAGCGATGAAACGCAAGCGGCGTGGGCCTTGTCATAGCGGTATTTTTCAGCCAGGTGCCGGGCGGAATTGAGCACCTGTTTGGAGAAATCCGTCCGCTTGTAGCGGGAAATCATCTGCGCGAATTCAAGCAGCAGCCCATCGCGGATGCTGACCATGGGAACAATCACATGAGCGGCCTTCGTCTCTGCCAAGAAATTCGCATACACCAGCAGCGTCGGATAAAGCGTCTCGGCCTGAGCGTAAGGGATCGAGTGTTTGCTCACGATTTCCTCGGGCGTCATCTTGGCGGACCTCTGAACGAAGTCCGCAAAAGCTTTCGCATCGAGCGTGAGAAACTGGTGTTCGCGGCGCTCAAGAAGCTGCTGGGCGACAAAGCGCATATCGCCTCCGAGCGCGATGAACGTATCGATCTGATCGAAGTTGTACTCGCGGGCGGCATAGACCGCGACTTCATGAATGGAGCGCTTGAGAACCCGCTGCATGACGGCGGCTTCCGTCTTGCCCGGAACCGCTTTTTCAGGAAGACGCATCGATCCGAGGGAAAGTGTCCGGGTCATCTCGACCTGGCCTTGATTGAGGATGATCATTTCGGTACTCCCCGACCCAACCTCGACAATCAGACAGTTTTTTGTCGTTAAATCGACTTGTCCCGCAAGCGCATGCTCGACAGCAATCAGCTCAAGCCTGTTTTCCTCAGGACCTTCCAAGACTTCGACATCGATGCCCGTACGGACATAAATGCGGTCGATAAAGTTATCCCGGTTCAAGGCTTCCCGAACGGCGCTCGTCGCAATCGCCTGAATCTTGTCCACGCCGTAGGTTTCTGTGACTGTTTTGAAATTACGCAGAATGGCGATGGCTTCGCGCATTGCCCCATTGCTGATGCGCCCCGTCGTAAAAACGTCTTTACCGAAACGCACGGGTTTCTGGAGATTTTCCAGGTAACGGATTTCAGTCTGGGGCGTGATCTCCGCGACAAGCATACGGATGGCGCTCGTACCGATATCAATCACCGCGACGCGCTGCTTTTGATGGACGGTTTCCTTCATGCTGTCTTTCGGGAAGCCGCGGCTTCCGCGCCGAGCTTTGCGGCGCCTTTAACAATCGAGAAATCTTTCAGCTTCGCGGGAGAAACCTTAACGCCCACAGCCAGAGGTCTCATCGCGTATTCCTGCATCACCTGCCGCGCCGCGGGCAGAAGCAGATCTCCCATAGCCTCGACCATTCCGCCCCCCAGAACAATCAGTTCAGGACTGAGAAGGTTCACAACGTTCGCCATCGCGATTCCCAGAATCGAGGCTTTGTCGGCAATCAGCTCACGCACCGCTTCATCCTGATGAGCGGAGCGGGCAAGCGCCTTACTTTTGATTTTCCGAATGTCGTACTCCGTGCTTTCAAGCAGATTCGGCGCTTTCTGCTTCATGACGAGCAGCATAGCTTCTGAGGAAATTCGAAGACGCCCCAGATAGTCTTCCACCGTTCCTGCTTTCTGGGCGCCCGCGAGAAAGGACGGAAGCGAAAGAAACGTATGCCCGATTTCTCCAGCAGCGCCCGTCGCTCCGCGGTAAATACGCCCGTCGAGAATCATCGCGCCGCCGACGCCCGTGCCGAGAAAAATTCCAAAGACGTGTTTATACCCTTTTGCCGCCCCGAACTGCTGCTCACCGTACAATCCCGCGTTCACGTCATTTTCCACAGCGACCGGCACGCCAAAATGACGGCGGAGTTTCTCTCCGAGCGGATAATTTTTCATAAAGCTGATATTGGGAGAAATTCTGACAACGCCTTCTTCGGCGTGAATGATACCGGGACACCCAAGGCCTATGGACCGGACATCCTTGATCGAAACTTTTCCTGACAGCACAGTCTCGATACTCTCGCCGAGCGTTTTGAAAAAAAACTTTTCACCGCGGTTAGGTTCTACCGCCGCTTTGTAGAGCGATTTAATCTCGAAGCGGTCATCCAGAAGAGCCGCGAGCATTTTGGTTCCGCCAAGATCCACTCCGACCACATATTTTTTACCATTCCGCGCCATATTTGCCTTTCCTTCGCGAAAAGCACCAAGCTTGCAGATATAAAGGTGCTTTATTAGCCCGCTGCTCCGGATCTGTAAAGAGTATGTAAAGAAATGACATTTGCTTTCATTAGCCCCCGGATTATAGCCTTTCTTTCAAGAAGCCCCAAGCTCATAACCTCGCTCCTTTTTTGGGGAGCAGCCCCGGCGAGACAAACCACTCCATCAAGGCGCCGCCGCCCATGACCGAGGGCGTCTCCCAGAAAAGCTTCATCAACCCCGCTTTTTTGAATTCGAAAACCGCCTGGCTGGAACTGGTAATCAGATAGGAGGAGAATTTTCCCAGAAAAGGTTCATGGCTGCTGATTAAAACCGGAACAGCGGGATTTTGACGGACAAGAAGCTGGGCCGCTTTGCGCACATCCCCTTCCGGCGTCAGCACACCGCTCAGTCGGCGCTTCGCGTCCGGAAAAAACTCCCGGATCACTTCAGCGCTCTGGACAGCGCGGCGGTAGGGACTGGAAAGAATGAGACCGGGTCTATCTTTACGGGAAACAAGCCAGCGGCCTGTTCTGCGGAGTTTCCGTTTCCCTTCCGGAGTTAAAAGGCGGTCACAGTCTGAAATAGAGCGACGCCCCTGAAGCTCCGCGATACCGTGCCGCAAAAGATAGATTTCCATGTTTCCTCAGGCTTTAAGTGCCTCAGAAGCATAACTTAAGAAAAGCTGTTCCGCTACGCCAAAGAAACCCTATGAGGAGAAATAAGGCCGGAAGAAAAAAAGTCTGAAAATACTTTCCCTCAGCTCTTGAAAAACTCTGATTCCCATGGAGGGCTTAGATACAAGAGTTCTTAAAGCGTTAAAAAATCTCTCCCTGAGGGGGTTTGGAAACCATGAGTTACTCTCCAAAACAAGAGGAAAATTCAATCGTAAAGGGGATACTGGAATACGCGATGATTTTTGGAATGCTGGCGGTGGTCGGTATGGTCGCACTGGAAGCTTTCAGCTCCAACCAGCACACTCTGATGAATTTCCGCTTCACCTACTAAGATTATCTTCTTCTCCGTAACCCCGCCGCCCTGAGCTTCATGGCGGCGGAAGGCGTTTGAGGTCTTGACCTCAACTGGATACACTTTCCCTAAAAATAACCCTGCCTTAGAAAAATGATATTTTTTCTCGCCGTGGGCTCTCTCCCTCTCCAGCGGATCTTTTTTTGTATCTTATCTTATGCGGAGATCTCAAGTCTTCTCAGGGCTTCGGCGGCAGAAGCAACGGCATCGATCAGGTCTTCAACGCCGAGGCTGATTCTGCGCAAAGGCTTCACAAAAGCGGTGGTTCCCTTCCGGCTGAAGATGGTGACTTCAAAAGGCAGCGCCTTAATCAAAGCGGCCTGCAGATATTCTGCGGAGGTGAGCAGGCTTCGGGCATCTTCCGGCATAACAATTTCAACGGCTTCGTCGATTTGGAGATCGAGTCCGTTAATAATTCCGCGCAGTTCTTTCTCGTCGCGAACAGGGTGCAGACGCGGATCTTCAGCGAGTAACGCTTGAGGCAGTGAGGTCAAAACAGCGACATGAACGTTGCGCGGCAGACGTTTCAAAAGTTTCTGAAGCGCAGCTGGGCCCTCGCCGTCTTCTAACTCAAGCGCCACAAGCCGGGTCTGGGACGCGGTTGCGCGATCAGGGAAATCAAGGCCATGCTTCCGGATGATCTCGGCAGAAAGCATTCGCGCAGCGACTCGCAGAATCAATTCCCGGCGGCGGACCTCAATAAGGCTTTCCTCTTTTGAATCAAGAGCGTTCAGCAGACGGTCAAGGGTTTCTTTGTCAGACAGGCGAAGCTCGGAGCGGGCTGCTGTTGAAACGATTTCAGGAGACGACTTCGAAAGTTCAACCGCCTGGGCCACCGCATTTTGCAGAGCGTCTTCGCTCTCGTCAAGGCGGGACAGGTTGACATACAAGGTCTCTTTCGTTCGTGAGACAGCCTCTTTTTCAGGACGGTCTTCGATAAAAAGTTCAAAACCTTCCGGAATGCCCGTTTTTTCCAGAATGCTATAAAGTGAGTCGATGGTTTCTTCAACGCGGGGATTATCCATGGCCACCATCGTCACCCAGAGCGACGGGAAAAGTTTGCGCAAAGCATCCGCTTTCCTGTGAAGGGTTTCATAGGGTTCCAGAATTCTGCCGGACGCATCTTCATAAAAAGTTTCCGGTTTCTCAAACACGAGCCTTGTCCCCCGTTCACGTTCCGCAGGGTCCAGCAAAGATCCGACATCCATGCCCGCGTCTTTCGGGGCAGCCTCGCGGGCTTTCATCAGGGCATCCAGAGCGTCCTTGAGCCAGGGCCTGAAACCTTTCGCAGCGGCATCCCAGTGAAACTGAATCAAAAGTCTTTCGATCGCGAAATCCCGGCCGGAGCCCGCCTTTTCCCGGGAATCCCGAAGAATGTTCCGGACACGAGCCAGCTGATCGTCTTTAACGATATCTTCAAGTTTGACGTCTTCTCCCGCGTCAAGTTTCGCGATCGCGGCCTTGATTTCATCAGGACCGGCCAGCGTATCCTGCAGCAGACGGAACCGGCCCCTCAAACCGTCCTTCTGGTAAATCGAAAGCAGATGGATGACCGAGTGACGTTCTTTTTCCTTCGCGATTTTCATCGCCTCATCCAGACGCGCGCTAAAAGAGTTCCACGCCTTGGCGACTTCCGCGGCCTCTTCTGTTTTATCAGGCGGCAGCAGAATCGCCCCGTGACGGACAACCTCATCCAGCATGCCCCTTGCGAGCGGGTCGCTGTTAAGTTCTGTCATTCGGCTCGCGCGGGCTTCTTTTTGCTTATCCTCGGGCAGTTTGTCATCATAAAGAAAATGTTTCAGATTCGGCCGGGGAAACCCCTTCTCGCCTTTCTTTTCGGGAAAAAACTCCGGACCGATCACCGCATCGTAAAGATCCTGCGCCTTGAAGAGAGCATTGTTAAAGTAGTGCGCGCGCAGCACGCTGATTCTGCGCTGAACGCTTACGGAGTCCTGCGCGAGCGCTGATTTGTTTTCATCCGGCGGACGGATCACCGGTTTGGGCAGCTCCAGATCTTTGCCGGGCCGGGCCAGATCAATGCGCATATGCACCGTCTGCGTGCCCGCGATCGCGCGCCTGTCGCCTGTCGCGATCACATGCACGAGCCGTTCACCGCTCTCATCAATGACTTTCTGGGCGGTCAGGACGGTTCCGAGATACTGACGGGTCTCATCCGGAAAAGTGACAAGAAACCGGGGCGTATTGATGTCGTAAACGATGTAACCGGTCACTTCATTAGGCCGAAGATCCAGCTGGGTTTTGGAAGCTTTTGTCATTTTCGAAATATCAAAGGTCTCATCAGCAACCGCTGTCCGGGAAACCTTCACCTTGTGCTGAAACGGGTCCAGACGGAACCCTATGGAACGTCCGCGGTCCAGAAGATCCGGGGCTGTTGGAACTCCCTTCGCGTCCAGGATCGGATGAAACTCCGTCCGGATATCCAGAGAAACCAGCTGATTGCCTTCCGCGGCAGCGGTTACCACAGCAAAGGCATTATGCTTTCCGTTGCGCAGAGAGAGGAACAGAATCATTTCGCCGCGCTTGGCGGCGGCATCTTCGGAAACCCGCGTGTGCATCGTCGTAATCGTCCAGGGCTGACGGTCTTCGGCAGAAAGAGCGAGATGTATTTCGTGTCCATTGGGAAGAAAAAGGGCGGCGTCCTGCGCGCGGACACCGAGGACGAAATCGCGAGTTCCCGTTTTGGGATCAATCGGACCTCTTTCCCAGCGGAAGCCGGCAGGATTGAACGTCGCGAGTTTAGATAAAATATTAAAACGGTCAATCGAGCCCATGGTTCCGAGGACCTGCCGGCCCTTGGGACCGGTTCTGAAAAGTTCCTGGCCTTTCATTTTCTTCTGTGTCCAGCGGCCCTTTTCAAAAAGATAAAAAGATTCGACCTGCGTGCGGTAGGGCACATCCACGGGAGGAAGGGGCAAAAGCGAATTCGTGTCATCGATCGGAATACGGATGCGTTCAAGATTTAAATCCCTGGGATCCAGCTGCGGTGTCGCGTTAAAGCGGACCGCGGCTCCGTTGGTTGACCTCTTGGAATACTGGCGGACAAAATCAAAACGGGCCTGGTCCGCGGGACCAAGTCCCGGCCAGAAGCGGTCCCAGAAAACAACAGGGTCAGGAGCCGGTGCTGCCGGAACAGCGGCCGGATCGGGGGCCGCGGCCGCCTGAACGCGCAGATCACGGGCAAACTGTCTGACAACGCGGGCGTATTCCTGCAGATAGACAAAATAAGAAAGTTTTTCACGCAGCGCCTTGATCTCGGCTTCGCCTGGCTCCGCGAGCGCGAAACCGATGTCCGGCACGGCGCCGAGCTGAACACGGAGACGTTCGTAGAGAATCTGCAGAAGCTTCTCCCTGTCTTCGGGTTTCTTTTTCAGATGTTCGATAAGCCTCACCGCGTCATCAAGCCAGAAGCCGAGAGAAGCTTCGACTTCCGCGCGGGAACCTCCGTCCACATCATCATCAACACCCATCAGAAGATAATTCCAGTAAAGAATGAGGGCATGACCGGAACGCGCGACCACTTTCGCGTCCAGTTTCTCCGGCGACATATCCGGCCCCAGCACGGTCTGCCAGAACACGCCGGACTGATCCAGCGAACGGGCCGCGAGATCGCGGTTCTGCATGATCGTTCGCACCGCGTAGAGACGGTTCAGCTCAGCCTTGAGGTCGCCCCCCTGCGCGGCCCTCACAAGGATCGAACGAACCAGCGTTCTTTCAAGACGGTTCACGATACGCGAACCGCGGGTCGTGCCAAAATCAACACCGAGCGCTTTCTCTGTAGCTTTCAGCGTCGCACGGACATCGCGGACAGCCAGCGCCGTTTCCCGGTCGTTCAGGGGTTTCTTCAGGTCTCTGTCAAAAAAATCAATCAGCAGCTGGCGTTCAGCGATATACACCGCGGGCGTATCCGTGATGTATTTTTCTGATTCATTCAAAAGGAATTCAAAAAAATCAGGACGGTTGATCGGATCCTTGGGCGCGAGGCTGTGAAGAACGCGGTAAAGGCGCAGCGTCTTTTCCTGAAACTGCGGGTTTGAAGCTACCGCAAGAGCTTCCAGCCAGGCTTCTTTGGAAATTTGACGGGCTTCAATCTGACGGGCCATATCGTGAACAAGCTGACGGGTTTGATGCATATACAGCCGCCCGGGATTGCGCTGGGCAGGGCCGAGCTTGGCGGTAAAAATCGCGACCTGGGTCGTCAACGGTTTCACGCGCACCCAGAGTTCGCTTTCCAGCTGCTCGATTTCAACAGCGCTCATTCTGGGGCCTTTTAAAACCTGGATCACCGGCCGTTTTTCCTCCTTCGAGGTTTTCAAAGTCAAAAAGGCTTCGTCCAGAACCATCTGCGTCAGCGTGTGGCGTGTTTCTTTGGCCAGAAGAGTGTAAAGTTCCCGCGCCCGCTGATCAAAGGCCAGATCGAGTTCCCAGTTTGTGCGGAGCAGCCAGCGGCCCGTCCATACACCCGCGCCGGCGCCCGCAATTTCTTTCTCAAAATAGTGCGTCTCAAGATAATTTTCAGCGTATGCGACGTCCGGCAGCCAGCCCATATAACCCAGTTTCATCAAAATAAAATCCCGTCCGACACGGTTCAAATGGGCGCGGCGCGACACGCCTTTATCTCCGGTCTGAGGATCGATTTCATCGAGAAGGTTTAAAATGATTTTAAGCCGGACATTTTCGATATCGGGAAGGTTGTCGACAACAAGCCTGAGCCTGTTTCGGAAACGCTGCCATTTTTGAATGTCCCAGCGCTTGTAACTTTCATCCTGAATTTCACCCAGCCATTCCCTGTCGAGGACATCGCCGAACTCCGGACGAAAAATCGCGAGCACCGCCGCCTTGCCGCCGCCATCATAGAACTGGGAAAACTCCTTGAGGAAGTCCGCTCGTTTTTCTTCCTTTGTGAAATCGATGCCGCTGCTGGCCATTTCCTCAGCAAACATTCTCGCCACGACGCCGCGGGTTTCTTCGGTCGCGAAATCCGGCAGATCGCGCTTGAGCTGGTCGGCCAGGCGTTCAATGGCTGTTTTAAAGATTTCATCATTCACGATATCGTGCTGCGCGGCCTTGATAATGTTTTGATAGCCCTGCTGAACCATGACAGGAATCGCGGTTCCGATCGTCTCGCTTTTTGAAAGAGCCTTGAGCCGGTCAAGCAGAAGGTTGAAGCCCTTATCAGGCTGAAAGGGTTTCGGGTCAGGCTGCTTGTACGTCGTCTCGGTTCCCGTGACCATGCCTTTGGCATCACGCGTGACTTTAAACTCAATCAAGGGTTTTTCCACAACTTCGAGGTTCAGGGTGAAAAGATTATCCAGTGTCATCGCGTATTCACGCATTTTCAAAATGATGGTCGCGGCTTCGCGGCGGGCGAGGTCCTGCAGATCATGCCCCTTGAGCCCGTTGTGAACCATGTACCATTTGAGCAGACTGAAATTAACATCGCGCTGCTTGAAAGGGAAGTTATGGGTCAGGTGCTGGCGGATCACCCATTCCGCGCTGTAAGTCGACGGGCCGCGAAGGGCAAAGTTCGTCATTCCTGTTCTGAAAAGCGGATCGGGAACATGCAGCATGTCGATTTCGTGGTTGATTTGAAGAATGAAGAGTTCCACGCTCCCGTAACCAAGCTCCGCCGCCAGCTGATTGAGAAAAACAACGTTTTTGGTCCCGGCAAATTGATTGGTCAGAAACTGAAACCGCTGGTCCATCGCCCCAATGTTCTGGTCATACCAGGCTTTCAAAATCCGCCTGAACGCGAGGCTGTTGCGCACATCGATGGGCTGCCAGCGGATGTACTCGGCAAGTTCCGCGTGAATCTCCCCTTTTCGAAGCAGGTACATCAGGGTCATCAGCGGCGGCACATCGGTTTCCCAGGGATTCATGTTCGCAAGCTGCTGAATTTCCTTTAAACGCAGCTGCGAAAGCGAATACTCGACAGATCCCTTTTCAAAAGCAACGACCTTGGCTTCTGTCAAACCGAGAATGGAGGGCAGGCTGAAGCGGTCCTGAATTCTCGGAAGTTTCGTGCCCTTTCCCGAGGGGGCCGCGTTCCAGTGTTCATTCAAGGCATTCAGATGGCTGACGGTGAAACGGCCATTCCCATCCTTCCAGAAATCAAGAGGGAGCCGGTTTTCATCCGGTATGGCGGCCGCATTGCCGCGCCATTTGAGGGTTTTCACGACATCCACAAGCGCCGTGTGATAGGCGTTCAGATAAGCAAAACGAAGATTGGGTTTGTCCTGGATCCCGCGCTCGCGCATGATTTTTGCAAAGTAGAGAGCAAAATCCCGGGCGCCGGCAAGACGGTCCGGATCCAGAACAGGCATTTTTCCCCTTTCCATGGAAATCATGCCCAGCGACACCATGATGAGGCGTATCCTTTCGATTTCGCGAGGCTCCCAGTCCAGCGTCAGCGCGATCACGGGATCATAAACAGCTTCATCAACGACTTCATACACGCGCGCTCGGCGGAACGCCTCGGTGGTTTCAGGCCGAACCGAGATCTCGGGAACAGGAGTTTCCGCCGCGGGAAGTCCTACGGCCCGGCGGGCGTCTTCGGACGTCACAAGTCCCGCGTGAAGCGCGTCCAGAACCTCTTCGGCCTTGCGTTCTTCCCACGCCGCCTGAACCGCCTGCCAGCGCAGCCGGGTTTCCCGCATTTTGCGGGACAGCTCTTCGCGCTTGTCCCGCAGCTCGGTCTCGCGCGCCTTGGGAGCAAACCCGAGTCCGGGTGCTGCCAAATCGGCGAGAACCCTGTTCAGTTCTTCCTGCAGAGCTTCAAGGTTCCGCTCCGGATGCTTCTCATAGTCGTTAAACTCCGCGTACGCTGCTTCCAGGTCACGGTACCACTTGAGGTGCAGTTCCGCGATCTGGATTCCGGAGGATGCCGCGCGCCGGGCGTCGTCATCCGTTTTCTCTACCGCAACTTTGTGCTGGCGTTCGAAGTGAACCTTGTTTGATTTCCAGCTTTTTTGCCGGCTCGCCATGTCCAGAAGAAAAAACCTTTTCGCCGAATCCATTTTTTTTGCGGCAAAATCCGCAGTGATTTTTTCTCTGGCTGCGTTGTACTCGTCATTGATCTCAGCCAGCGCCTTTTCATACTCGACTTCGCGCGCTTTGACCACTTCACGGACTGCGAGCTGTTCATCTATTTTGCGGATGTCTTCGCGTTTTTTCATAACATCATCAGATAGGGTTTCGCTCAGCCATGTTCCCCGCCCCAGCTCCTCGATTTTTTTCTTGTGCATCGCGATGCGCTCCAGCAGAACCTGTTTGCGAAGGGTCAGATAATCGTTGTAGTTCAGAATGCGGTTCAGCGCGGCTTTTCTCTGCTCGAACATGCGCCGGCTTTCCCATTCTTCGAGAGTTCGAGTGAAACGCGCGAGGTGCTCTTCCAGCTCGCCAATAAAGGGATCCCGTGGATTTGCAGCCCTCACCGCGGTCAGTTTTTTTTCCAGAAAATCTTTCTTCCGGCGGGTGAGCTCTTCGTAGTTTTTATCCCCTTCCCGGTTGAAAACCTGCATGTCCGAGGCAACGTCCCGCCAGGTCACATACCAGTTCCACGCAATCTGGTTTTTAACGATTTCATTCTGGAGGTAATCAAGCATTTCATCCTTGCTCGCTTCAGGAATCGTTTTAGACTTCACAATTTCATGGCGTTCGTAAAGGCGTTTCCAGCGGAAATAGATGTAGGAAAACTCGTTCTCAGTGTGCGTTTTTTTCGCGAGCGCGTCCGCGAAATCGCGGAAAAATAAATCCTGGGCGACTTTATAAGCGGCGGCACCCGCCCCCTCTTTACGTTCCGCGAGAAGCTTGATGTTCGCCTCGAGCAGGCTTCTCACGGCCAGAGTCTCGGGGCTGCCGGGCCTTAGATCCGCTTCGCGCTGCATCCGGTCCCAGAACATGGTGTCCAGACTATTTCCCGTCTGCTCACGCCGTTTACGTTCAAGAGCGACACCCTTCAGGGCTTCGACTTCCGGCGCGCGCGCAGCGGCTTTCCGGGCCTCCGCAGCATCCGCTCTGGCACGCCTGTGTTCAATCGCCTTGGCAAGCCGGTCCTCAGCTTCGGAAAGCTCCTTCTGTGCCTTTGTGCGGAAATCATCAAGTTTTCGAATCTCAAGAAGAAACGGTCTTTGTACCTCGGGCTCTGGACCCGCAGCGGCAACCCGGGTCTTCAAGTCAGCAGCGCGTCCGTCAGCATCACGGATTTTGGCCTTGAGCTCACGGATTTTAAATTCAAGAGAGACCTGGTTTTGTTCAAGGTAGCGCTCGATCATGAAAACAGAGGGATCCAGATACGGCTCTTTAGCGGCCATTCTGCGGGCCACTTCTTTTTGGACTTCCGCTTCCACCGGAATTTCCGCAATGGTTTCCGTAAGGCGGGCAATTCGGGCCTGAACATCCTCGATGTGAAAACCGATTTCAAGTTCCGTTCTGGCGAGAACCGCTTCCGGCCCTTTGGGGACAACCTGAGCAGGCGGCAAGGCAGGAGGCAGTTCCGCGGGTTTCAGCCGCGGCGCCGGCAGAATCGGAACTTTCGGCTCTTCAACCGGGCGCTTCTCCTCAGCTTTCGGTAAAGCCGCGGGACGTTTAACAGCAACGAATACGGCGCCCGCCAGAGCCATCGGGACTCCGGCATAGACAAGCGCGTATAAAAATACGGCCGCGATTCCGGAAAATCCGAAAAATCGGAACTGTTTCTTCCCGGCCGCAGATCCCCCATCCTCTTCATCATCAGCGGAGACCTGGGAAGTTCCGGGAGTCATTTTGCGTCTGCGTTTCTCTGCAATGTGCCATTCTTCAGGCACTTCTATCACCGCTCCGCTCCAGGGTCCTCTGATAACTTCAGCCGCGGGTTGTTTAGTCTCTTTTTCCACATCTCCGGAGAAAAATGTCGTCTGAAAAAGCCTTTCAGCTTCCTGAGAGCGCCTCTTGATCATTTCACTGATTTCCAGGCCAATTTTCTCCCGGGATTTTTGCGCGGCTCCAAAGGCTTTAAACGATTCAAGTCCTTCCTGTCCGGCCTGACGGATCGCCCGGATTTCCTCGTCTTTTTCAAGTGCCGTAAGGATATTTCTCTGCTGAATGTCGGTCATGAGAGTGTCAAAGCGCGCATTCACATACGCTTTCAATCCCGCAAACGCTTTCGTCAGATAAGAGCTCCACTGCCGGTTCAGCTTTTTGAGTTCCTCTCCCTCAGTGTTCTGCTGGATTTTTTTGTATAAACTTCCGGCTTCGCTCAGATTCGCCCAGGCTTGAAGAGCATCTTCCAGCTGTGCCCTCTGGATAAACCCGTCAAATTCTCTTTTCTGCGCCGGCACTTCCTCTTTTTTCTTGGAAGCTGATGAAAAAGCGGCCCGGATTTCGTTCATCTGATCCATAACCGTTCCCGCGTTATCATCACGGATTTCGTGAATCATGGCCAGACTCATCCCCGCCCGCTCCATACGCCGCAGACCTTCAGTGCCCAAAGTGAAAATTGCCCGGATGCGGACTTCGAGCGCGGATTCTTCGATTATGTTTCCCTCATTGATATCGTTCTTTAGTTCCTCCACAGCACTCTGAAGCTCTCTGCGGTAGCCTTCAGCCGCGGCATCGATAAAAGCACGGCCAGGCCCCTCTAGAGGTTTTCGAAGATTTTCTTGTGTCTTGATATAAAGGGCACGGTAAAAAGCGAATGCTTTTTCGAAAGATTTCCAGGCCGCCTCGGGATTAGCAGCGCCGCGTTCAGCGTTCAAACGCAATCTCTGCCAGTCCGCAGCGATAATGCCTTCAGGTACTTCCCCCGCAACAGAAACAGGCTGCCCTGAGCGGGCTTGTAAAAAAGCATTTAACTCTGCACGCAGCGAAAACGCTCCGTCTTTACCCTGAACAGCTGTCTGCCAGGAGGACAAAACCTCTTTTCCAGCAGCTTCAAAAAAGTCATTAGAAAATTGCGGATCAATCAGAATCAGGAGCCTCTGCACATTTTCCCGCCAGAGGATTTGCAGTCTTTGATCAAGTTCAGTTTGGCTCTTCACTTCGCCGGAACGGATGCCTGCGCGGATTCCCAAGAGAGACTTTCTCAATCTCTCCTGGCCCGCCTGACGTAATAAAGCACTCATGGTATCCCACGCAGCGGAAACTTCCGGGTCAGAAGAGAACGCCAGGGACTCTTCCGTGTAGTTTTGAATCCGTGCGGACAGCACGGTTACATCGGCATCCGCGGATGCGGGATCTTTGAGATATCTGAGAAGATCAGCCCTGCGGTTTTGAGTCTCTTCAAAAAGCTGCCCGATCGCTTCAGTCTCCTGAGTCCAGAAACTTTCGGCATCCCGCTTCATCTCGGGATCAAGACCTTTTACAGAGTCTGCCGCTTCCCAAAAGTCTTCCATCTCCGCCCTGAGGACTTCAAACCTGGCTGTCAAAAGACGCCTTTCAGGAATCTCTCCGCGAAGAATTTTTTTCCGCTCTTCAGACAACTCGTAGGCCAGATTGTTTTTCAGACGCTGAACCGCAGCCAAAAAAAACCTGGCCCAGGCTTCCTGGACCTCATCGCCGCCGGCATTCGGGGCAGTAAAAAAAAGATTTCTGAACGCGGCCAGTTTATCCATCTCCCGCCATGCTTCGAGACCCGCGAACAGCGCCTGGTCCACAGCCTGTTTAAACTCCCGCGCAGCCTCGGTGTAGTCAAATTTTTTTCCAGTAAACGCGCTGACAATCGAAATGTCTCCGGAATAACCTGCTTCTCGGGCATGACCAAGAAGCGTCCTTTCTTCAAGGCCAAGTTTGCTTTGCATTTGCTCCATTTTTTTTTTCATTTCTTCGACACTTTCCCGGAGCTTTTCGCTGCTGTCCATATATTCCACTTTCCCATCCAAAAGCCCGACGATTGCGGCTCTCGACTTGTCAGCGGCAGCTTCTTCGAATGGCTGTCCGGCAGCAGCAGTCCATTCAAAAATCCGGAGCCTTCTGCCTTCCCTCACAATTTCGCGGTCAACTCCAGTCGCAGCTGAAAGGACTTCGTCGGCCTGCTCCATTTGTGATTTTCTGATTCTCTGATAAAGGGCCTGATGCTGTCTCTGTTGAGACCGCACTTGCTCAAGCCTGCGGAGAGTTTCAAAGGCAGACAGCACATTCTCGCCTTCAATGACCAAGTCGTTTTCAAAGTCTCCATCATCACGGATGCGAAGCTCTGAGCGGCTCGCTTTAAGCGCGTCCAAAGCCGTGCCGGAAAGCTCGGAAGCATTTCTCCACATAAGCGAAAAACTTGAGCCGCCAAGCATCATCATGGGTTTCGTATTTGATTTCTGAGGACGCTCACTGCTTTCCGCCATAACTACCCGGCCGGCCTGAAAGGCGGTAAAATAGCGGCGCACGGCATAAGGGCTTTCTTCTTTTTCAAACACGCCCGTTCCGAGGAAATGGATGATTTTTTTTAGGAAAAGACGATCTGGGGCGGAAAGATCCGCTTCGGGAACCTGCTGAAGGGAGTCCGTGAATTTTTCTCTGACGGCTGGATCTCCAGCGCTCCTGATCACCGTCCAGAAAAAGAGAGTCAGCCAGAAAGAAGCGGCAAGAGAGGTTTCCCTGCGTCCAGAAAAGAGATCTCCAAGCTTCGCATCTCTGGCAGGAATCATCAGCGGAATATTCAGCTGCAGCCGGGAATCCGCGATATCCGGCAAACCTTCTGTCGAAAGTGTTTCCGCAGCAGCCTGAATAGGCAGACGTGTCCCCAGCAGCGCGCTTTCGTAAAGTCTTTCTTCCCGCTCGCCATCAGCCCGCCCGTTGATACGGGGCGACAGCACGGCATAAGCGATGCCCTGTTCCTTGAGCTTTCTTTCGAACGCCGCGGTGTGAAAACCGCCCGCAACAACGGCCATGCGTTTTGAGGACAGCGAACGGAGTTTTCGGACCGCGTGTTCGACAAGAAGAGGATCCCGTTTAAGGGCTGCGGCGTAAAAATCCTCCGCAGTTTTCACATCGTCAATCAAAGTCTCAAGGCCTTCCGGCCACGAATACGAGAACCGGTGCTGTTTCATGAGAGGTTCACAAAATGACCGGAGCGCGCCTTCGCTGAGCAAATCAGCCTGGGCGTAAAAATACTCCGCGTCTGCCCGGGTCCAGCGGAGAGTGAAAAGTTTTCTTAAAACGCCGAAGAGCTTCAGATACGCGGCCAGTTTTTTTTCTTCTGCGCTTTCAACAATCACAGCCATCACTTCTTCATCAAGCATCCGGAGTTCATCCAGCACTCCCGGGTGCAGCGTGCTGAAAGAAGCGATCGCTTTGAGATATTCCAGCGCGGCGGCAGCGTCTCCGGCTTCTCCCGCATCAGGCGTTTTGCCGGGGGAGGCGGTATCAAGAATGGATTCAAGATAAAAAGCGTATTCCGCGGCCGAGAGAGCATGATTCCGGTAATCTTTCTGCTGCCTCAGAAATTGCCGAAGAGCCGGCCCCTGAAGACTGCGGGCCATCTGATTTTCAAAGCGGGAGAGCGTTTCTTCAGAGCGCGAGGCATCCATGGCATAGGTGCGAAGGCCCAGAAGTTTACGAAGTTCAGAGTATCTTTCAAGAGACAATCCGTGACGAACGGCCAGCGCTGCGGTTTTTTCGGCCCAGGTGAGAACCTCAGCGGGATCCTGCTCAAAAAGACTCCGTAGACGGAAAAGTTCACGGGCTTCAGCAGGAAGGATGAAGCGCGACAAGTCCCCCAGAACACGGTCCAGCTGTTTTAAGGGTTCCCGTGTACGGTCCTGAACTTCAAGGACTTCAAGGAACGCTTTGCGGTTATCCTCGTAGGCCTCCCGGCTTTCCAGTCCGGTCAGGCGAAGATCACTCCGCATCACGACAGCCGTGTACTCAGGCCCCGTGAGGCGTCCTTCCTTGAGAAAATAATCCGCAGCTTCCGCGCGGGCGTCTTTATCCGGCATAAACGCAAAAGCCGCAGTGTTCAAATCTCCGGAAGCGCCTTCAACACCCACATCGCGAATACCGAAATTCTGAGCGGAGGCAGCGAGCAGGTTCGCGATGTTCCTCTGAGCTTCCTCATTGGCATGGGCATCCTGGATCAAAAGAATCATTTCCTCGCCGCGTCCGGAATGAAAACGCGACAAAGTTCCCCACGGACTGGAAATTTTTTCAATCTGTTCAGCAACGATTCCCAAAGAAGGAGAGGAAGAAACCGGAGCAAGCAGACGGGCTTCGGCTGACTGCGAAAAGACAAGCACAGCCGTTATGGCTGCTGTAATGCGCGAATAAAGAGCGGATCGACGCACGGGTCTCACGGGAGAGAGGCTCTCCTTTTTCTATAGGAAGTATATTTTTACTCCTTAAGAATAGTCCCCCGCTTCTGAATTTTTGTATTTTCAAAGTAAAGTTACTGTAAACTTTTTAAAAGTTTCTAAAATACTGCCATAAAATGCTTTATCCTGTTCTTTCCCGCAAAGCGGATTTCAACGGTTCTCCTCCAAGAAGCCTGGCATCCGCGGCCGCACTGAGCTTCCGGATTCAATCCGCTTAGGCCGATTTCATCACAAAATCCTGGGTGATTTTAGATCTCAGCAGCCCGGAAAGAACTTCGGCCAGAATCGCACCCACGTCACGGGCGAAACGGCCGCCCCCCCTTTTGAAAATATCATCGCTCAGGACAAACAAAAGAAGTTCATCTCCAGTCAAGCGCCTGGAGTCCGCTTCGAATTTTTCAGGCGAACCCGCATAGTACCGGTTCATGACATACCCGGACTGGACACGGTTAGCGTCGCGGGAATCCAATCCGACAAAGGCAAAATCCTCAGAAGTCACCGGCTTGCCGCCGGACAGGCGCGAAAGAAAGCTTCTCAGTTCAGCGTGCCTCAAAGAACCGGGCCTGAGGGCCTCGTTGACCGTTCCGCTTGGCAGTTCATCCGTCAAAAAGAGGAAGTGCCGTCCCGGTTGGCCGCTCTCTTCAGATTCCCTGCGGAGTTTTTCGTACCTTCCACGGTCGCTTCCGGGAAAAAGAATCACAAGTGCGCGGTTCAGTTTTAAAAGCCGGCGGATGCTTTGCGTGTCCGCAAGCCTGGAATCAATAAAAACAGCCCCTGCTTGCGCCGGAAGAGCGCCGAACGCCGGGTCAGGGAGAGAAAGCGCCGACAGAAGCCTTTCAAGAACAGGCACCAGGGACTTTTCAACATTCCACTTCCCTGCAACATCAGAAGCACGGAAAGCCAAAGACTCCTGCTTTCTGCTCAAGCTGTCAATCAGGCTGCCGAGCCGGGGATGTTCGGGAAAAAAAAGCTTTCCCGTGACTGTTTCGGCGACATCCACAGCC
>VFQY01000029.1 GCA_018883425.1 Candidatus Omnitrophota bacterium
TCTCTACCCTCACCTACAATCAGATTTGGATGATACAATTTCACTTCTTGAGAAAACAAGAGAACTCAAAAGACAACTCAGGACTCTTCACCACGCAGAATCCTCAGAAATGATGGACCAGACGAGAATCCTTCTAGAGAGAGACTACAAACGTTTTTTAAAAAGGTAGTGAGTCACAAACCACTCTCTACCTTTCTGAAATCCAAAGAGTTCCGCACAAGCCATAAAGAAAACTCTCCAGTAAACCCACCATTGCGAGGCTCTGCGGCCGTAGGTTTTTTCAAAAATGGGTTGGAGCTCTTTCCTGGCCGCATCCATTTTTTTGAGCCAGGCTTCGCAGGTCTTCTGATAGTGCCGGCCGTCGACCCGCCAGCGCTTGAGCAGTCTCAGATCCTTTTGAAAAAAAAGAAAGAGTTCCTCGGAAGGCATCTGGCCGCCTGTAAAAAAATACCGGGCCATCCAGCTCGCGCTTCCCTTCGCGTCAAAAAAATAGGCGTGTTCGCGGTTCACAAAAATATGTGCGAACAGCAGTCCGTCAGGCTTCATCCACGAGGCCGCGCGCTCGAAAAGAGTTTCATAATTGCGCATATGCTCGAACATTTCGACGGAAAGAATCCTGTCGAAACGCCAATCCGTCTCGAAACGGTTTATGTCGTGCGTCTGAATCTGAAGATTGGTAAGTCCCTTTTGGGCGGCGCGGGCAAGAATAAACTCCCGCTGAGAGGCGGAATTTGAAACGCCCAAAATGCGGCTGGCAGGAAATTTCTCGGCAAGATAAAGCGAGAGGGACCCCCAGCCGCATCCCAAATCCAGAATGTCCTGCCCGTCCTGAAGCCGGGAGCGCCGGCAATACAAATCCAGCATGGCCTCTTCGGCGTCATCCAAGCAGTCAACGCCCGCGGGCCATAACCCCGAGCTGTACTTCAAACGCCGTCCCAGAACTTTTTCAAAAAAGAGCGCAGGAACTTCATAGTGCTGCTCGTTGGCCGCCGCGGTTTCAACCGCGACCGGACTCGCTTTGAGCCCGTCAACATACCGAGCCAGTTTTTCGGAGGCTTCTTCAAAACCGCCCCGGGATTCAATCGCCAGTTTTTCCCGCAGCTGCGCCCGAATGGCGGACCGTATCAGCGCATCCGGGACCAAGCCGGAAGCAAGAATCTTTTCATACCAGATCATAAGGCTCCTTCCTTGGGAAACCAGGGGAAGAATTTCGAGGTGCGTCTCTGATAATCGCGGTAATCTTCGCCGCGTGAGCGAAGGGCTTGTTCCTCCGCCTTGGGGATGCCGGTGACGTTGAAGAGAAAGTGGAAGATGAGAGCGGGGCAGAGAAGCGCCGCAAAGCCCAGCGGCGAACTGAGCGAGAAAAGGGCTGCCGAGCACCAGATCATGAATTCAAAAAAATAATTCGGATGCCTGGAATACTTCCAGAGTCCGTCGCGGCAGGTCAGACCTTTGTTGGCCGGGACGGCTTTAAACGCTTCGAGCTGGAGGTCCGCCAGCGTTTCTCCGACAAAGGCCGCCGCCCACAGGCCCAAGGAGGTCCATTCCAGCCACGTCAGCCCCGGCCTTTGATTCGAGGAGACAATCAGAAAGGGTATCGAAAACACCGCTGCAGCGAGCGCCTGCAGCATGAAAAAGCGGTAAAGCTTCAGGTCCCTGTTCTCGCCCCAGCTCGCGAGAAGTTCCCGGTAGCGGGGATCCTCGGGTTTGCCCGCGACGCGGAAGAAAAGAATAAAAAAACCCAGCCTTGTTCCCCATGCAGCACCCATGAATGCGGCCGCGAAGCGTCTTGCGGGATCCCCCGATGCCGCGACTGCATAAAAAAGCGCCAAGCCCGCGATGAGGAAGGCCCACGCGGGATCGACAATGCTCGCTTTATTGATGCGCTTAGCCGCCAGCCATAGGGCCGACATCAAAACGGCAGAAAAGACCAGCGCACCGAACAGAAAAACAGCAGCCGTCTGCATCAATTTATCCCTGCGCTTTCCTTCTCATAAGAATCGCTGACGGGCTTTCGCCTTTTTTCAGGCCGGCCAGCTGGATCAGCATGTACGACGCGATGGCGAAATTGCCGAGAACCATGATGAGCACAAACCACAGAATCCTTACGGCAAGACGGCTCTCCTTGTAGAAGACCCAAAGATAAAACGTCAGGAAAGCAAAGTACGCGTCAAAGAGCGTGGCCAAAAACCAAGGATCCTTGCCGAGATCGGCAGCCGCCGAGAGAACGTTGCGGTCGAGGGACGCTGTGACCGTAATCCAAGTCATGACCGCAATCACGGCCGCAAAAAAAATCTTGAGCGCCCCGTTCACGCGGCTCTCCTTCCGAGCAGGCTGTCGCGGAAACGGGCATTTGCGGGCTTTTCAGAAAGCCAGATCCCCAGATAAGCGCGGGCAAAATCTTCTCCCGGTACCTGGATCACCTCGCGGTCATTGAGAAGCAGCGTCGTTCCCTTGCCGGGCGCGTAACGGAGTTCGTAGCGGTCGCCTTTTTCAACTTTCTGATAAGCGCCTGCAATCAAGTCCAGGCGGGGCTTGAGAGCCTGGAGATCGACGGCCGGATTTTTTTTGAGGATTCTCTCAGAAGCCTGCTGCATCCACTTGACCTTGATGCCCCGGTGATACTGAAGGATCAGGGATTTGGGCACATCGGCAAGAGCTTCCTCGGGCGTATCCACGTGCTCCGGCGCGTAAAAAGCGCCGGAGTAAATGTCGAGCTTGAGATACTGCAGCAATCCAGTTCCGCGCAGGGGAAGCCTCTGCCCCTCAACTTCCTTTTGGCCGTCAAAACACGCTCCGTGCGGGCATGCCGTCATGGATCCTGACGGCTGGGCTGTGCCGGGAAAAGGCAGAAAAAAAATCGTCAGGAGAAGTAAGAAACGCTTCTTTTTCATGAAACCTTCAGCGTCGCGGACCGCCGCTCGGCATCCAAACGCCGGGCCTCTTCATAAACCTCTTTCGGCGGCGTCCTGAGATCCCAGACAATCCCCAGCCAGGACAGCAGCTTCAGGACATAATGCGTCATGTCAATCTCCCACCAATAAAACCCCTGTCTTTCGGAGGACGGAAAGCGGTGGTGGTTGTTATGCCATCCCTCGCCCATCGTCAGGAAAGCAACGAGAGCGTTGTTTCGGCTCAGGTCCTTGGTTTGAAAGCGCCGGGCGCCCCACAGATGCGCCACGGAATTGACCATGAAGGTAACGTGATGCAGCACGATCGTGCTGATAAAAAAACCCCAGACTACGATCTGCAGGGGCGATGTCCCCCACTGCGGGGCGGCGTGCTCAAAAAGAAATCCCAGGGCTGTGAGCATCCCGAGCATAAACAGCGCGGGAATCTTTTGATGCCTGTTCAAGAAACGAAGTTCGGGGTAAACCATCAAATCCGGGACAAGCTGATCGGGCTTTAGATTTGCGTTCTTCTTGCACATGACCCATCCCATGTGAGCCCAGAAAAACCCCCTCACTCCCGGAGGGTGAGCGTCAAGCTCCGTGTCCGCGTAGCGGTGATGCTGACGGTGATGCGCGGCCCACCACAAGGGATCTTTCTGAAGTGAGCATGCGCCCAGAAACGCGAGAACGAACTGGAAAAACCGTGAGGTCTTGAAGGAGCGGTGTGAAAAATAACGATGGTAGCCTGCCGTCAGTCCGAACATACGCGGCAGCAGCGTCAGAAAAAAAACGGCCAGAGCGGCAGGGCTCCATCCGGTGAGGAACACCAGTAAACAGCCGGCATGCAGAAAAACAAACGGCAGGTTCCCCAGAATTTCGATCTTCTCGTCAAGCGGCGCTTCCGGATGCCGGGAAACGGATTGCTGTTCAATTTTTTCCTGCATATTGCCTTCCCCCGATCTGATCCAGCGAGCGGTTTCCCGCCCGGGTCAGGACAATTTGAATATTGTTGAGATAACGGCCCGCGAATCCCGCCTCGCAGTAGCTGAGATAGTATTCCCACTTTCTTCTGAAAGTTTCGTCAAAACCGAGTTCTTCAAGCCTAGGCGCCGCCGCAAGGAATCTTTCCCGCCATTCACGGAGCGTCTGCGCGTAGTGAGGGCCGATATTCTCGAGATCCTCAATGAAGAATTGCGAGGAGCGCGTCATGGTTCTGCATAATACCTCAAGGGAGGGCAAATGTCCCCCGGGGAAAATGTGCTTCTGAATCCAGTCGCAGCCCCGGCGGTAGCTCTCGTAACGCTGATCCGGTATCGTGATCGTCTGGATGACGGCCACGCCGTCGGGTTTGAGAAGACGGTCGCACGCTTCAAAAAAACTTCCGAGGTACTCGTGTCCCACGGCCTCCAGCATTTCGATGGAAATGATGCGGTCAAAGGCCCCCTTCATCTGACGGTAATCGCAGAGCAGAAATTCAATCCGGTCCTCCATCCCGAGAGATTTCACTCGGGCCGACGCCTCGCGGAGCTGTTCCTGGGAAAGCGTGATGCCGGTGACGCGGCAGCCTGTCTCACGCGCTGCCTTGATGGCGAAACCTCCCCACCCGCATCCGATTTCAAGCACATGATGGGATGAGCGGATACCGGCCTTCTCAATCATCTTCTGCAGTTTGTTCTGCTGAGCGGCGAGCAGGGAATCGGCGGGATCCCAATAAACCGCGCTGGAATAAAGCATGTGGTCATCCAGAAAGGTTCTGAAGAAATCGTTGCTCAGGTCGTAGTGGTCGCCGATATTTTTCCGGCTGCCCTGAAGGGTGTTTTTTCGGCCGAGGTGACGCCAGCGGTTGAGGATATCGGCGAATCCCCGCAAAAAGGAAGGCTTGGCGGATACCGCCGGTTTGTTGTCCACAAAGAGCCTCAGCACAGCCGTCGGGTCGTCACTTTCCCAGTCCCTCGCCATGTAGCCTTCTCCGAGGCCGATACCGCTGTCTTTGAGCAGGCGCCAAAAGAAACGGTGTCTCCGGACGCGCATCCGGGCGGTCACCGGACCTTCCGGACTTCCGTAAAAAATCTTCCGCCCTTCGGGATCCGTCAGTTCGAGGCGGCCCTGGGTCAGTTTCGAGAGATAGCGTTCAATGAGCGCTCGGCTCATCTTTTCGAGCAGGGTCGGGGTTTTCAATCGCAAGGTGTCCGGACTGTCAGCTAAGGGTTTGGGATACACGCGAAGTTTCTTAAAAAAATAAAGTTTAAGCGCCTGCCAATGAATCCTGGGAAGCGTCAAAAAGACACTGCAGGGATAGCGCGCGAGCGTCTTCAAAAGATTGCCCGCCGTCAGAGGAACACCTCTGCCCCGGATCGAGGACACCAGCGCATAACGGCCGTCCTTGATCAGGTTCACCTGAATCTGCAGGTCTTCCCCCGAAGGAGAGTATTTAAACTCATAAGACCCCTGTCTGTCAAAGAACGGCGAAACATGAAAATTTTTTTCCGCTTCAAAACGCATGAACTTCGAGTCTTGCGGGGTATCCGCGGCCGCAGGGGTCACATAAAAATGTGTTTCACCGAAAGTGTTGTTGACCTGCGCGGCCGTGCAGACCAGCTGACCGTGCGGGTCATAACAGTAAAAAAAACTCGCCGGATTGAAGACATGTCCGAGAAACCGGGCCGTCGTGACGAGCTCGATGCGTCCTAACTCGGCGGTGACGCCGCGCTCCCGCAGAAGCTTGATCAGTTTTTCTCTGACAGTTCCGCTTCCCGGCGTCAGGTAATCAGCTTCATAGAAAGAAACAAGGTTCGGCCGATTCAGCCCGAAAAAGGGAATTCTGCGGCTGATTTCCTCGAGCTCACCGAGATCAAACAGATAAAAATAGATGGGGTAGGAAAATTCGTGTCTCACGGGAAGAAGCCGCGCGTGATCAATCCGGCCCCGGTAAATTCTCGAGTTCATGCTTCCAGCCCCAGTCCGAAAAACTGCGTCACAGCCAAGGCAGATTTGACCGCGTCCTCGTGAAAACCGTAACTGAAATAACTGCCGCAGAAGAAGGTCCGACGCACTCCGTTCAGAGAGGGCAGATGCTCCTGCGTCGAGAACGAATCCCAGGTGTACATCGGATGCGTATAGTCCAGGCGGCGGATGACGCGGCTTTCATCGTAAGGCGCGTGACGGTTCAGCGAGACCAGGTAGCGTTCCCGGGTCCGCAGGCTTTGAAGACGGTTCATGTCGTAGGTCAGAGAGACCGGCGAAGCGGCCTCAGGCCTGTCCTCCAAGATATAATTCCAGGACGCCCAGGATTTCTGCGTCCACGGCATTGCGCGGACATCGGTGTGAAGCACGGTGTGATTGACTGTATATTTCCAGGCACCCAGCAGACGTTTCTCAGCTTCCGTCGGATCCGCCAGCATGCGCAGCGCTTCGTCGGCATGCGCTCCGATCACAGCGTAATCAAAATCCTGCCGGCGTCCATCCTGAAGCACGACCGTCACGCGATCCGGCTTACGGCTTACTGACTTGACCTCGCTGGTCAGCTCCACCTTGCCGGGAAAATCCTTGAGCAAAGCTCTGACATAGGCACTGCTCCCGCCGGGCACCGTCATCCAGTGCGGCCGGCCCTTCAGCGCTAAAAGACCGTGATTGTCAAAAAATCTCAGGAACGATTCCGCGGGAAAATCCAGCATCGAAGCCGCCGGCGTCGACCAGATGGCAGCTCCCATCGGCATCAAGTAAAAATCCATGAAGGGTTTCGAGTAGCTGCCCTGCTCGATGTAGGCACCCAGCGTCCGCCGTCCCAAAACGCCCTCGTGAAGATCGCGGGTACTCTGGCGGTTGAAGCGCAGGATGTCCGCGGTCATGCGAAGGAAGGCGGGACGGAACAAATTCCTCTTCTGGGCGAAAAGTCCGCGGGGAACGTAGCTTGAATACGTCAGGCGATCACGCTCGCTGGAAAAGCTGAACGACATGTCGCTGGGCTGACCCGTAATTCCCAGACGCTTTAAAAGCTTGATGAACTGGGGATAATTGCGGTCATTGAAGACGATGAAACCCGTGTCCACGGGGGTCCCTTCATCGGGACCCGAGGGAATCGTAACGGTATGAGTGTGCCCGCCGGCATAACTGTTCTTTTCAAAAAGAGTGACTTGATGCTTCGAGGACAGGATCGAGGCCGCCGTCAACCCGGCTACCCCCGCGCCTAGCACGGCGATTTTGAGTCCCCCGGCCGCAACTTTGAATTCAGTGTCTTTCACGGTTTCTCCCCAGATATTTAACCTCGCCGCCCCCCCGCCGGCCCTTTTGGCGGCGGACACTTTCCCAAAGCCGTGTATCGAAGTCAAGAGCCGGCATTGCCAGCTGACGCGCCGCCTCGAGCAGAAGAGCTGAAGCATCGCCGTCACCGAACTTTCTGCCGGCTGTCTGCATCAAAAAATGCTTCAGGTGCGTGTCCGGTTTTACGGCCTCAACGCCAAGACGCATGATCAGCCATTGAAAAACAGCATACCCCAGCCCCGGGATTCGTCCGCGGAAGTCCCTTTCGAAATCCGCTCCGCGAGCCCACCGGCGCAAAGCTTCGAGATCCCGAATCGAGCGCTGATCAAAATAGCCGAGGAGTTTTCTCAAGAGCGCCGCTCGCGTCCAGTACCTGTAACCCCAAAGGGAAAGAGCGAGATCAGCGCCGCCCTGCTTCGATTCCGGAAAAGCGTCCAGATGCTCGGCTAATTGACGATGCGTCACGATCCTCCGGCCCGGCCCTAAACAAAAATGATCCAGAGCCTTATTGAGAACCCCGGCGTGCATGCGGAAATCCAGAACCGTAATGATGAGATTCAGAACGTAATCGTCCGCCCGGTAATCTCCCTGGGCGGGCGGAAGACTGCGGCAGGCCTCAACCACTTTCGAAAGTTCGGCCTGACTGAAGCGCGCTTCCGGATCTTCAGCGGGATCAGGCCGCTCCGGGCTTTTGTTTTTTAAATTCATCATAAGCAGCCAGCGTTCTGCGCCGCGCGAATTCATGGTCCACCATCGGCTTAGGGTAGGTCCGTCCCAGCCGCACACCCGCGGCGTCAAGAATCTCGTCCGGAGCTTCCCAGGGCCTGTGGATCCATTTTGCCGGCATCGCGGCAAGCTCCGGAATCCATCGCCGGATGTAAACCGCGTCAGGATCAAATTTTTCTCCCTGAGAGACCGGGTTAAAAACGCGGAAGTAAGGCGCGGCGTCAGCTCCGCATCCTGCCGTCCATTGCCACCCCAAGGTGTTGTTGGCAAGATCGGCGTCCACGAGGGTATCCCAGAACCACTCCGCTCCCCTCTGCCAGGGAATCAGCAAGTGTTTCACGAGGAAGGATGCCGTCACCATGCGCACGCGGTTATGCATCCATCCCGTTTTCCAGAGCTCACGCATGCCCGCATCCACAAGAGGATATCCGGTCAATCCACGCTGCCAGAGTTTCAGGCTTGCCCGGTCATTCTTCCAAGGAAAAGCCGCGTACTCCTCCCTCAAGGGATGATCCGGCGTTTTGGGGAAATGGTAAAGAAGGTGGTGCGCGAAATCGCGCCACCCCAGCTGCCGGAGGTACGCGGCAGAAGTCCGTCCCTGCTTGCGAAGCGAGTGCCAGACCCGCCTGGGACTGATTTGTCCAAAGTGAAGATAGGCCGAAAGACGTGAGGTTCCTCGAACGGCGGGAAGGTCGCGCTGTTCAGGATAGGCTGCGACGGCCTCAGCTGAAAATTCCTTCAAGAATTTTTCCGCCCCTCGGGCCGTCATGTCCTCCGTAGAACCGAACCCCTTGGCCCAATCGATCGCAGGCTCAAGACCGAGCTGCCTGAGCTTCTGCGATTTGGGCCAGGTCTCGGGAACCGGCAAGGCAGCCGGGGCCGGGAGCGGTTCAGGCGGCGCGTCCAGAGTCAGGCATTTATTCCAGAATGGGGTAAAAACTTTGAAGGGCGTTCCTGAACCTGTTTTGACTTCCCACGGTTCGAAGAGAACTGCCGAATTAAACGTCTCGGTCTGCACGCCCTTTTCTTTAAGCGCCTGCTTGATCGCGCTGTCACGGCGGATCAGCTCCGGCTCATAGCGGCGATTCCAAAAAACCGCGTCAGCCTGGGTCTCGCGAATCAGCTGCTGAAGAACCTCGAGACTGGATCCCGAGCGGATGATCAAGCGCGAACCGGCTTTTTCCAGACTTGCCTCGAGTCCCGAAAGGGCCTGATGCAGCCAATAGCGCACGGCACCCCCGGGTTTCCAGCCCGCCTCTTCCTCGGGAGCCCAGATGAAAACCGGCAGAACCGCTCCGCCTCCTTTTAACGCGGCATGAAGCGCGGGATTATCGTCAAGGCGCAAATCAAGCCGGAACCAAACAAGAGCGGTTTTTTTACTCACGCAATTTACTCCTGGTTATGAACGATTTAATGCCCGCGCCGATCCAAACTAAATCTGCCGGGCCCCGTCAGAACGAGAGCCATGGCCGCAGTCCCATAAGCGGCCGCCAATTCCTTCACGGCAAAAGGATCCTGAGCATGCCTCACAAAAACCGCAACGCCCATCGTCACAGCCGCAAAAAAAGCCGCCTGCCTCGTGTAGAGACCCAGCACGATCAGGATACCGCCCGCGAACTCGGAGAGAACGGCGCTCCAGGCGAAGAATTCGGGCATCGGAAAACCCAGAGCGGCCACGCCTTTGACAAAGCCGTCCATCTTGCCTCCGAAAATTTTAAGCGCGCCGTGATAAGCAAGTCCTGCTCCGAAAAGAACACGGAGACACAGAATTCCAAAGCTTGCCGCCTTATCCTCGAAAGAATCTTTCATGCTCCCTCCTCAGTTGCCGTGATGGGCGGTGACCCACCGGACAGTTCCGCTTTCAGAGCGCATCACGACACTGGTCGTCACCGGCCCCCGTCTCGTGAAACGTACGCCTTTTAACAAACTGCCGCTCGTGATGCCCGTCGCGGCAAAGGCGCATTCCCCGCGGACCATATCGTCAATGCAATAAACCTGTCCGCCCTCAAGAGGAGCTCCGTCGTCTGAGGCGATCTGCGCTTGGAATCCGCCCTTGAGACATTTCATCGCGCAGGCTGTGATCACAGCCTCCGGCGCGCCCCCAACCCCGTAAAGAAGATCAATGCCGCTCTCGGGTAGACAGGTGGCCATGGCACCCGAAATATCGCAGTCCTGAATTAATTTGATCCGAGTTCCGATTTTCCGCAGCCTCTGGATGACGGCTTGATGACGGGGCCGATCCAGAATGCAGACGACGATTCGTGAGAAATCTTTTCCTGTGGCCGCTGAAACGAGTTCAACCGTTTTCTCTATCGGGTCGCTGAGGCTGAGCGCCGTGCGGCCCGCAATCTCGGGGCCGTAGGCAAGTTTATTCATGTAAAAAGCTTCCGTCGCGAAAAGCCCCTTCGGTTCGCCCACGGCCAGAACACTCAGAGCTTCCGGTCCTGAACTCACAGTCGGCCGGGTTCCGTCGATGGGATCCACGGCGAGATCGCAAAAGACAGCCTGGGGATCCCGCGCGCGCTGGCCGACCGTTTCGCCGGCGAAAAGCCCGTAACTCTCGTCTTTTTTTCCCTCTCCGATCACGATGCGGGCCGCGAAATCAATTCGGTTGAGCCGGTCACGCATGGCCTCGGTCGCAGCCCGGTCGGCATTCAGCTTGTCGCCGGTACCGACCCACTTCGAAGCCGCAATGGCGGCGGCTTCCGTTGCCCTCAAACTGTCGAGCGTGACGTTGAGCATCGTCTATTTTCCTCCGAACAGCCGCGGAAACCGCAGGAACGGACGCCGCACAGGCGCTTGGGTTTCAGCCGGCTCCGTCTGCGCTTCAGGCCGCGGATCACGGAAAATTTTGACTGTAATCAGTTCTCCGCTCGACCACGGCCAGAACATCGCGAGCGCACTGTCAGCCGCGTCATTTCGGACATAAAGAATTTGATCCGGCCGAATACCGCCGTGGCGCAGGGTCATGTGCTTCTGCTCCGGGGAGGGTTTCTGCCCTTCCGCTTTGGCCGGCCCGCCGAAAAATCTGTCCATCACGCCCAGCATGGCGTCAAGAGAGCCGCGGGGAATGACAAGCTCTGTGTAGGCGGGAGAATCCTCGCGCACGTGATCGTGTTTAACGCCCAGGACTTCTTTTACAAAATCCGGATAGGTCATCATCCTCTTGCCTCCTCCAAGCCCGTTGCGTACGTGTCTTCTTAAGACGCGTCCTCGATTGAAACAGAGATCATCGTGACCGTTTCAAGGGGTTTATCCTGCGGCGACCGAGGTACCCCGGCAATTTTCGAAACGACATCCAGCCCTTCGATAACGGATCCAAAAACACTGTGTTTGCCGTCAAGCCAGGGCGCGGCAGCGTCCGTAATAAAAAACTGACTCCCGTTAGTGTTAGGGCCCGCGTTGGCCATCGAGAGAATTCCGGGACGGTCATGGCGAAGTTCCGCATGAAACTCATCGGCAAACTGATAGCCGGGTCCCCCTCGGCCGCTTCCCGTGGGGTCGCCGGTCTGAATCATAAAACGGGGAATCACGCGGTGAAAAATCAAACCGTTATAAAAACCTTTGCGGCTGAGATCGGCAAAATTCTTCACCGTTCTCGGCGCCTCTTTTTCGAAAAGCTTGACGCGGATGTCCCCGAGACTCGTTTTGATGATTGCTTCCATTTTTCAGTTCCTTTTCTTCATGCTTTTTTAAGATAACGAAGGGGATCTTGCGGGGCCGCGCGGCACCGCAGATGTTTTTTTCCGGCCCCTCATCCTATCATAAGATGGGAACGCGGTCCAAGGTCCGCATCCTGACGCACGGATCCTCGATCGAGCGCCCGAATGAGCAGGATTTCAGCGTTTGAAGAATTGCTTTTGCTTCGTTCCCCGCTCGAGAACAAACGTGCCCTGCAGTTTTTTTTCAAGCCCATCCTCGGAATCAATCGTGAATGCGTAATCTAGCCGCAGTTCCCGGGGAGGCCGGGGTAAATCAAAGGGGATGCCCGCCGTAAAAAAATTGCGGAAAGGCATCGTCCGAAGTCCGACGAGCGCCCCGTCTTCGAAATGGACGGAGCGCGCAAAGTCGGGATTGGCAGAGCGGCGTCCCTCGAGCAGCGCTGGAACTCCGCGGTTGTCTTTTAGGGAAAGGCTCAAGAGCCGGAACTGAGTTTGGCGCTCAGCGGGCCAGTCAGAGCCTCCGGTCAGCGTAAGATGAAGCCAGAAAGATTCCTGAGGCCGATTCTGATGCGGGAACGAAAAAACCGCGCTGAGACCCTGCAGACCCGTGGGAATCGAAGCACCCCTGGGTTCTCCCGCTGCCGCGGGCGGTTGACCTTTTTGGAAATAAAAATAACTCTGTCCCGTCATCCGGCGCACGAGAAACGCCGTCAAAAAAAAGGCCAGCAGAAGAGCCGCCGACACCTGGGTGATTTTGAGGGCTTTCCTAAAAACCATCGACCGAGCCTTCAAGAGTGATGCCTTACCCGCAAAACGGCCAGCGCCATAAAAATCCATCCGGCCGCCAGCAGGACTCCGCCCAGAGGCGTGACAGCTCCCCAAGCCCGCACACCGGAAAGAACCAGAAGATAAAGACTTCCCGAGAAAACCAGAGTGCCGGCACTCCAGCAAAAAACACCCCATGCGTGCAGACGGTTCTGACAGCTGAGCGGCAGGAGAGCGGCAGCGAGAAGCGCAATCGCGTGATACATCTGGTAGCGGACCGCCGTCTCAAACACGCCAAGCCTCTCGGGCGTGACAGCGCTTTTAAGGGCATGCGCCCCAAAAGCCCCCGCCAGCACGGCCACCGCCCCGGCACAGCATCCCAAAATCCACGCCGATGAGGAAACCCTCGAAGGTTCCGTCATTTCGGATTCTTCGAATCGTTCGATTCCAAGGTTTTGGAAATAATTTCGTAAACATCCCTGGAGAGTTGAGGGGCCGCCAGAATACGGCTGAGCTGAGCTCTCACAAGCTGCTGACGGGCTCCGTCCAATCGAGGAAATTTCTTAAAAACGGCGGATAGTTTGGCCGCCGTGCTGGGATTGAATCCGTCGATTTCCAGGATCTTGGAGGCCAGGTAGCTGTACCCTTCGCCCGAGGCGCTGTGAAACTGTGTAAGATTGCCGCCGAAAACCCCGAAAAGCGCGCGGATTTTGTTCGGGTTGCGGGCGTCAAATAAGGAGTCCATCTCGAGACGCTTCACTTTCTCCAGGACTCCGGGCGCCTTGGAGCCGGCCTGAGCCGCAAACCATTTGTTCATCACCAGCGGATCCTTGCTCCACTCCCTGCGAAAACGCTCGAGCGCCTGCTCCGTTTCAGAGCCCTCCCAGTGACACATCAGTTCCAGAGCGGCCATGCGGTCCGTCATGTTCGAGGCTGTCTCGAACTGACGTCTGACGCTCTCCCCGAACCGGCTCGGACCCAGCGAGGCCAGGTACCGCAGCGAAACATTCTTCAGACTCCGGCGGCCCGCGGAAACGGGATCCGGACTGTAGACGCCCGTCTCGGCCAGGTGTTTAAAAAAATAACTGAAACGATCTTCGCACCGTGCAGCAAGGTGCCGGATGAGCGCTTCTCTGGCCTGAAAAGCCGCTTCAAAATCACAAACTTCCATCGGTTCGGTCAAAGCCGTCAAACTGGGAAGAATCAGAGCCTCCGCCTTGAAAGCGGGATCCAGCTGATCATCGGCCAGCATACGCCCAAGGGCGCTTATGAAAGCCTCAGAGGGCTGCGGATTTTCTTTTTTCTGAACCGATAAGATCATTGAGCGCAGGCAGCGGTCTGCGAGCTTTTGCCCGGCCTCATAACGGTTAAACGGGTCCGTGTCATGCGCCAGGAGAAAGGCGAGCTCGTCCTCCTCGTAGTCGAAATCTACTTTCACCGGCGCTGAAAAATTTCTCAAAAGCGACGGCACAGGACGGCTGGACAGGTTTCTAAAAGTAAACGACTGGCGCGGGCGCGACACCGTCAGCACGGCGCCTCCCGAATCCAGGCGCACTGAAGAGTCTTGGATTGTCAGCGGAAAATCACGGCCCGTTCCCGGGTCAAGAAGACCGATTCGAAACGGGAAATAAAAGGGGCGCGTTTCACTTTTTCTGACAATCTCGGGAGCCAGCTGCTCGACCGTCAGTTCGTACTCGTGCTTCATGGCGTCATAACGGCCTGTCACCCGGCAGATCGGCGTTCCGGCCTGATCGTACCAGCTTTTCATGGGTTCGAGGTCCAGCCCGGATGCCTGCTCCATGGCATAAAGAAACTCTTCCGTGGTAACGGCCTTGCCGTCGTAGAGTTCGAAATACTTGGTGATGCCCCGGCCGAAGGCCTCACGCCCGATGAGCGTCTCGATCATACGGATCACTTCAGCGCCCTTGTTGTAAACGGTCGCCGTGTAAAAATTATTCACCTGCAGGTAAGAATCCGGCCTAATCGCATGGGCGTTCGGCCCGCTGTCTTCGGCAAATTGAAAGTCCCTCAAAAGGCGGACGTCGGCAATCCTCTTCAAAGGCCGGGAACCCATGTCGGAAGAAAATTCCTGATCACGAAAGACGGTCAAGCCCTCCTTCAGGGTGATTTGAAACCAGTCGCGGCACGTGACGCGGTTGCCGGTCCAATTGTGAAAGTATTCGTGAGCAACGACACTTTCAATCCCGTCAAAATTCTGGTCCGTCGCACTCTGAGGGTCTGCCAGAACATACTGGGAGTTAAAAATATTCAGACCTTTGTTTTCCATCGCTCCAAAGTTGAACGCGTCCACCGCCACAATCATGTAAATGTCCAGATCGCATTCCAGACCGAAAGTCTCCTCATCCCACTTCATCGCCTTCTTGAGCGAAGTCATCGCGTGCCCGCACCTGGACTCATTGCCCTTCTCTACATAAATTTTCAGGTCAATCGAGCGGCCGGAGCGGGTCAAGAATTTGTCTTCGACGACAGCCAAGTCGCCCGCAACAAGAGCGAAAAGGTAAGAGGGCTTGGGAAAGGGATCCTGCCACTGAACGTAATGTCTGCCGCCCTCGAGATCCCCCGAGCCCCGGGGATTGCCGTTGGACAGCAGCACCGGGTAGCGGGCTTTGTCGGCTGAAATAGTCGTCGTGTATCGGGCCATAATATCGGGCCGGTCGATGAAATAGGTGATCTTGCGGAATCCCTCGGGTTCATTCTGAGTGCAGACGATGTCTCCCGAGGTGTAGAGTCCTTCCAGAGCTTTATTTTGATCCGGGTAGATCTCGGTTTCGATCTCGAGGCAAAAGGAATCGGGAACCGCGGGAAGCGTTAAACTCTCGGGAGTCAGTTGGTAGGCCTCCTCGCCGAGGAATTTTCCGTCCAAGCGGACACTGAGAAGCTTCAGACGCTCCCCGTGGAGCACAAGAGCCTCTGCGCGCAGGCCGGATTCCGGATTTCGCCGAACTGTCAGCTTAGATTGAACGCGGCAGAAGGAATCTTGAAGATCGAAATTCAGCTCGATCTCAGGGATGATGAAGTCGGGTTTTTTATAATCCTTGAGATAAATCGGCTTCGGGGAATCGTCTTTCATAGCAGGCGCCTCGGGTGATGGTTTCGGGATCGAGTGCTATGATACCGCCCGCCGATGAGCTTCCAAAGAAAAAAGTTGGAACCCCGGGGCTTTAAACCGCCACTTCCCCTCTCTCGCCCGTCCGGATGCGCATCACGTCCTCAATCTCAAACACCGCAACCTTGCCGTCTCCCAGATTTCCCGTCTTGCAAATCGTGGCGATAATGCCCAGAACGGATTCCAGGTCATCATCTGTGCAGTAAAGCTCCATCTTTGTTTTGGGCAAAAAAAGGTAAGGCTCCGGACGCGTCTGTTCATTACCGTAGCCTTTGACATCGCTGACGGTCATGCCGTGTATCCCTTTCTCGCGCAGCGCTCGTTCCAGCGGAATAAATCTGTGGTTCGGGATAATACACTCGATTTTTTTCACTTGTGAACTCCTTGTTTCACCGATTTTTGGGAGGTTTTGACAATTTTGTCGAGGCTTTGCGGACTCTCTCTGCTCACAAAAGGACCGCAGACTTCGAACAGGTTTGAGAATTGCAAAGGCCGTGCCAGGGCCTGAGAGCCCAAAAGTCCTGATCGGTCAGGAAGGGGATCTGTCAGAGGTTTCGCCGAGGCTTGGGGAAAGCCCCTGATGCCGCCGCGCGGTTTCTGCGGCTTGGCGTACAAGCCGTTCGCTCTCTTCGGGCCGGGCGCCGCTCCGGCGGAGCAGATCCGCTAACCCCACGGCGGCCGCCAGGTTCCCGGGCTCTTCCGCAAGAATCGCCCGATAGCCGGATTCCGCGTCTTTCAGCCGGCCAAGCTGGCCGTAGACGTCGGCCATGAGGAGTTCGATATCAAGCCCGCGCGGCATCATGAACTTCAAGTGATTCAGGATCGCCTCGGCCTTTGCGGGCTGACCGCCCTCCTTGTAGGCCGCCGAGAGATTAAAAAGAAAATTGGGATCGCGGACGCCCTCGTTAAAAACGGGCTCCCAATAAACGAGCGCCTGAGCGGGCCTGCGGTCCGCGAGCTCGAGAGCACCCAGGTGGTAACGCACAAACAGATCTCCCGGCTGAGCGGCATGCAGTTTCTCTAAAAGCTTGCGCGCCTCACCGGGCCTTTTCAGCCGCTGCTCGATCAGACTCAGCGCAAACAGAGCCTGCCTATTCTCAGGCTGAATTTCCAGCGCCCTGCGGAAACTCTGAGCAGCTTCTTCATCGCGCTTGAGAAGCATCATAATTTTGCCTTGTGTCATCCAGGGGTAAAGCTCCGCCGGCTGAAGACGGATCGCCGCCTCGAGATTTCGCAGCGCCCCCTCGAAGGCATCGTCTTCGGCCTGAACGAGCGCGGAAAAGAGATTCGAGTGAAAATTATCCGGATCCAGTTCGAGGGCTTTTTGATAAAAGCGGTTTGCCTCCGTAAGCTGTCCCAGGATTCGGTAGACATGTCCAAGCGACATAAGCGCATCGGGATCGCGGGGATTTCCGGCGATTTTGCGGTTCAGTTCGACGATCACGCTGTTGACGCTGTAATCGCCATCGGCGCCGGCCATGAGCGCCAGATGAAAGATGTCATCAATGTTGCGCTGGTAGTTTTCGAAATCGATCCGGCCGGGTTCAGGATCCTGCGCGGCGTCCCGCGCCCGCAGGGGCTCAGCGAGCTCGGCCCGAGCCGTTTCTTCCCCGCGAAGGGACGGCACGAAGAGAAAAAGTCCGGCAAGCGCGATTAAAAAAAGTTTCACAGGAGGAGGCCCCTCTTTTTCAAAGGATCTTGAGAATGTGAAAAATAAACGCGTAATCCAGCGCAACTTCCTTGAGATAATCGTAACGTCCCGAGGCCCCGGCATGACCGGCTCCCATGTGAATTTTCATGAGGAGCAGATGCTGATCCGTTTTGATTTCCCTCAGCTTCGCCGTCCATTTTGCCGGCTCCCAGTACTGCACCCTCGGATCATTAAGGCCGCCCGTCACAAGCATGTGAGGATAATTTTGGGCCTTGATATTGTCATAGGGGGAATAAGAAAGCATGAGGTCAAAATAATTTTTGTCCTGGGGGTTTCCCCACTCTTCGTACTCCGGAACCGTCAGCGGAAGTGAAGGGTCCAGCATCGTGTTGATGACATCCACGAAGGGGACATGCAGAATCGCCCCGTGAAAAAGCTCGGGCCGCTCGTTGACCACGGCTCCCATGAGGAGGCCGCCCGCACTGCCGCCCGAGATGATGAGCTGATCCTGCGACGTCACGCCTTGAGCGATGAGATATTCCGCGCAGGCAATAAAATCTTTGAAGGTGTTTTTTTTATTCAGAAATTTACCGTTCAGGTACCAGGGGCGCCCGAGGTCGCCTCCGCCCCGGATATGCGCTATTGCAAAAATAAAACCTCGGTCTAAAAGGCTCAGCCGATTGGATGAAAAAACCGGATCGATTGAAATTCCATAGGAGCCGTAGCCGTAAAGAAGCAGCGACTGGGCGCTGGTCTTTTTCAGGTCCTTGCGGTAAACCATCGAAACCGGTACCAGCGTGCCGTCGTGGGAAGGAACCTTCAGACGCTCCGAGCGGTAAAGACAGGGGTCATAACCTCCCAGCACCTCCTGCTGTTTTTTTAGTTCGCGGCTGCGCGTCTTCAAGTCGTAATCGAAAACAGAATCCGGCGTCACAAGCGAAGAATACCCGAAGCGGAGAAGGCGGGTTTCAAACTCGGGGTTACTGCCTTCCCAGACAGTGTAAACCGGCTCGTCGAAATCGACATAGTGAGCCTCTCCGCTGGGATGATGCTGAACCCAGATGCGGATCAATCCCTCGAAGCGTTCAAACACAACCAGGTAGTCACGGCAAACCGTCAAACCTTCCAGACGCACTTGCGGCCGGTGCGCGATCAGCTCCTTCCAGGATGCCTTCTCAGGCGAGGAGACCGGCGCCTCCATCAGGCGGAAATTTTCAGCCTCATCGTTCGTCAAAATCAGAAACCTCCCGGACTCATGCTCAAGGGTGTACTCCATGTTTTTCTCACGCCCATGAATCAGCCTGAAATCCCCCTCAGGACGGTCTGCTTCCAAGACATGCACCTCGGAAGAGGTCTTGCTTGAAAGATTCAGAATCAAAAATTTTCGATCGCGCGTTTTTTCGATAGAGATGAGGAATCCGTCATCCTTTTCGTGAAAAACGAGAACGTCCTCCTCAGGACGCGTTCCCAAGACATGCCGCATGAGTTTGTAAGGCCGCTTCATCTCATCCAGGAGCGTGTAAAAGATCGTCCGTCCGTCCTCCGCCCAGAGGGCTCCGGCCCCCGTATCCGCAAGGCTCTCGGGCCTATCCTTTGCCTCAGTCAGGTCGCGGATACGCAGCGTGAATTGTTCAGCTCCGGTGGTGTCCGTGGAGTAGAGCAGAAGGCGGTGATCGCTGCTCACACTGAACGAACCAAGGCTGAAATATTCAGAATTTTGCGCAAGGACATTGAGGTCAAGAAGGATTTCCTCAGGAGACTCGAGACTGCCGCGTTTTCTGGCGTAAAGAGGGTACTGCCACCCCTGTTCAATCCGCGAGTAGTAGAAATACTCTCCCCGGCGCACCGGTACCGAAAGATCGGTCTCTTTGATCCGGCTCAGCATTTCGCCGTAGAGTTTTTTCTGAAACTCCTCCGTCGGCTTCAGCGCCTCTTCAAGGTAAGCATTTTCGGCTTTGAGATAATCCAGAACCTCGGGTGAACCCCGATCCCTCAGCCAGAAATAATCATCCCGAAGGGTCACGCCATGAACCTTGACCTCATGAGGTTTCTTGAACGCCCGCGGCGCTTGGGGTATTTTTTTTTCTTCCATGGGATCACTCCAGCTGTTTCTTTCGAATGAGATAATCTTCCTCGCGAATAAGCCCTTGGGCCTTAGCCTCTTCCAGAAGGCGCAGCGCGTCCTGTTTAGCCGCCATCACTTTAAAACTTTCCGCGGGAGAAAGCAGTTTTTTTTCAGGCAGGTCATCACGGCCTGGAGAACTTGTCTTGCCTCGAAAACCGCCGGATGGAAGCACCGCGCCTAGGTCTGCAGCGCTTGCGTCTTGGGCGCCGGCCCCGAGGATGGCAGAATCCTTTTGTGTCGCTTGAGGCTTTGCCTGCTCCGCACCGCTCACTCTCCAGTACCGGTCTTCCAAGCGCAAGGTCACCCTGTACTCCTCCTGGGCGCCTTCCCGGACCGTGAGAACAGAGGCCTGGGCTTCATCTCTCTTCCTGAAAATCTCATGCGTGCCGGCGATCTGAACCTGACGCGCGGCCGCCTCATCCGGGTTTTCTTCACGTTGCGCTTCAGAGGAAAGAGCGAGCATTTTTTTTGAGCGCTGCTCGGCAGTGCGTTTTTTTCGGTAGGCCGCTGCAGAAACTCCGAAGTCCGGATGGGTGAGAGAAAGCACAGCGTACTGACTCTCAAAGTCGCCCTCGATCTCCCGCTCGATAAAATCACGGGCAGCCTCCTCGGGGCTGTTCACCGGAGGTTTGGGAGCGGCCAGATAAAGCAGCGGCGGCAGCACACCCAGCACCAAAGCCGCCGCGCCGAAAGTCTTCCACAAAGCGTTTCCCGTCTTCGGTGAACCCGAATCCACAACAACCTTAGCCGCGGATTTTTTTTCCGCCGCTTCCTTCCCTCCAGATCGGGTCCCTGCCTTTTTTCTAAGGTCTGCGGGCTCTTCCCTCTCCGCTTCTTCGCAAGCAATCTCCTCCAGCGAGAGGACGCGGAAGCCCTGGTCCTGAAGCATTCTCCGGGCCTCGCCCTCATCAGCGGCCTCGAACGTTCCTCCGTATTTGCGGCCCTCCCGGTCAAGCGCCAAACTTCGGAATCGTTTCATGGGTCCGCCGCGGGAGCTATCCTTGGTTTCCGTCATCCAAAAGTTCCTGCACGATTTCAGCGTCCGGGCTGAAGGCCGAGCGCCTGTAGGCTTCCAGGAGATTGTTCAGTACACGCCTCATCCAGGCCTCTGCTGAAACCGGCCCCCTGAGTTCCTGCTCATGCTCCGTGGGGTGATCTTTCCAAAAAAGCTCTTCCTCTAAAAACTGCGCCCCGTGAAAGCAGTCGGCAAGATAGCGGGTTCCACCCAGGTCAACCCGCGCCAAAAAATGTCCGGGGTAAGCGCACCCCTCGATCGGAATTCCAAGGCGGTATCCCGTGAGCAGATAAACGGCGCAAAGACTAATCGGCAAACCGCGCCCCGATTCAATCACGTAGGCGAGATTGCTGTTGGCCGGATCATAATAACTCTCCTCACCCGCGCCCCGCAAACCCTTGGTCTTAAAAAGAAAATGCGCGAGACGATAGGGATCTCCCGATCCCTCAAGACTCCGGTACTCATCCGCCAGAACGTCGAGCAGGCGCGTCAAGTCTGTCTTGTGAAAAGGCCCATTCTGAAAATCCGTCAGCAGACGGTACGCTGCCTCCATTTTTTCCGCGTTGCCCTGCAGAGTTTTCCACGCGGGCCAATTTTCCCTGAGAACCGCTCTCTGGCGCTCAGCAAGCAGATCGAAAAGAATCTGCTTTTGACCGGGATCCAGCCCGAAAGGCAGCCCCGCAAGAGCCTGAGGCAGAAGCGGTCCAAGAGAGGAAAGCTCCTCGGCGAGTGCGGCGCGAACAACCGGGGAGTCGTCTTCCAGAAGTTTAAGCAGGAAAGGCAATTTGCTGGGATCGGCCATGAACCTTATCTCCCGGCCGATCCGCCCGAAGATTTGGGCGCATGGAGCCGGCGGCAGCGGATGATTCTGACAGGCCCGTCGAGAAGCCCCTCGAGCTTTGCCGGCAAAGCCTGCAGGTGCGCTGAACCCAGGTGTTTTTCCAGAGCCTCGGCGCTCGTCCAATTCTCATAGAACCAAAAAAGTCCTTTTTCATCGAGCGACTCATGCAGGTCATAGTCCAAACATCCCTCTTCGGCATGCGTCGGGCCGACCAAGTCGAGCAAAGCTGAACGCAGTTGGCTCTCTTTTCCCGTGCGGGCGCGCATTTCGGCCAGGACTGTCAATTTTTCGATCATCGTTTATCCTTGAGTTAGACGGGTTTGCTTGTTTCAGTTTATCGGATCCCTTTACCTTCGGAAACCTTAAACTTTGCCGATACTCTGTTCAGCTTACCTTTCCGGAAACAGCCATGAAAAATTCCTCAAACTATGACTTACTCGAAAGTGACTTGCGCGCCGCCGTCACAGGCGGTGTTGCCCGCGACGCCGGCACTCTCGCTGTGTATTCAACAGACGCCTCCAATTACCGCCATGTCCCGATCGCGGTTGTTTTTCCCCGGGATGCCGAGGAAGCTGTCCGGGCCGTTGCCGTCTGCCGCCGCCATGATGCGCCTGTTCTGTCCCGGGGTGCCGGCACCAGCCTAGCAGGTCAGTCCTGCGCTCATGCCGTCATCCTCGATTTTTCCCGCTACATGAACCGAGTCCTCGAGATTGATCCCGGGGCGAAGAGTGCGCGCGTCCAGCCTGGGGCTGTTCTTGCTGACCTGAACCGTCAAGCCCGACTCCACGGTTTATTTCTGGGGCCCGATCCCGCGACCCAGGGGCAATGCACACTTGGAGGCATGATCGGCAATAATGCCTGCGGAATTCACTCCCTTATTGGGGGCAAAACCGCTGACCATGTCATGGAACTGGAAATTCTCACCTATGACGGCACACGCATGCGTGTGGGCCGGGGCCGGCCGGAGGCCTCCGGAGGGAGATCCGCGGAGATCATCACGGGCCTGGAAAATTTGCGGGACCGGTACCAAGCCGCTATCCGTTCTGGATTTCCCATCCTGCCGCGGCGGGTTTCCGGCTACAACCTCGATGCCCTACTACCGGAAAACGGTTTCAACATCGGCCGCGCGCTGGCGGGTACCGAAGGCACCTGCGTCATCATCCTGGAGGCCGTCTTGAGCCTGCTTGAAGAACCTCGCTGCAAAGCGCTCGCGCTTCTGGGTTATGCGGACATCTCGGCCGCGGCGGACGACGTGCCGCGCCTTCTTACCTTCGGCCCCTGCGGACTCGAGGGTGTCGATCATCGTTTTGTCGCCAACATGCGTAAGAAAGGTCTTCACCGCGGCGTGCTCGACAAGCTGCCGGGCGGCGGCGGCTGGCTCTGGCTGGAACTCGGCGCTTCCACGCCGGAAAGCCTGCAGGAAAAAGCCCGGGCTCTCCGCCGTGAACTCTCAGACCATCCGCCTCTGCCAAGCATGATCTGGTTTGAAAATGCCGAGGACCAGGAAAAAATCTGGAAAGTCCGCGAGTCTGCGACAGCCGCAACCGTGGGA
>VFQY01000113.1 GCA_018883425.1 Candidatus Omnitrophota bacterium
CCTGATGGACCGCAAGGTCACGCGCAAGAAACTCTATGATCCCGAGACCAACATCCGCAGCGGCATCCAGTATTTCGAGAAGCTGGTCGAGCGCTATAACGGCGACGTCGAGCTCGCGCTCGCGTCCTACAACGCGGGTCCGGAAGTCGTGGACCGCTGGGCCAAGCGCTATCCGATGAAGAACCGCCTTTTGTTTCTCGATTTGGACAGCGTCAAGCGGCTCGAGAAAAACATCCAGGATGTTTTGGCGCACTACCGCCGCCAGAACAATCCTTTTTCGCTAGGACTTCTTGACGAGGCGCCCCCCAAAATTGATCTCGAGGCTCTTAAGCTCGAGCAGAAAGTCTACGGGATAGGCGCTTTTTCCCGCAAAGAGGCGGGATCCTTCATGCGGGTCGTCTTGATTAAACCTTCTTTCAGAGTCGGAGATTTCGACCCATCGCAGGAGCTTTTTTCGGCCATCGAAGAGCGGCTGACCCGGATAGCCCCGGAGCTGCCCCAGCCCATCACGTTCGGTATCACAGGCCCCTACAAAACCCGCCACGAGGAATACGCGACGATCCAGAGCGATCTGAAACTCACGACGATGGCGACGGTCGGGCTGATTGTTGTTATCCTCATCGCGGGTTTCCGCAACGCGCGCTCGATCGTTCTGTCGCTCGTACCCCTGACGGTCGGAACGGTTTGGATGTGCGCTTTTGCCGCCTGGTCGATCGGGTACCTCAATTTGATCTCGGCATTTCTCATCGGCATCATGACCGGGATGGGCATCGACTACTGTCTTCACATGCTCGTCGATTTGGAAGCGGAAAGAAAAGTTTCAAGAGATTCGGCCGAAGCGGTTGAACGGACGATCCGTTCGATCGGAATGCCTCTTGTGACGAGTTCGCTGACGACCGTGATCGCCTTCTTTTCGCTTTGCATCAGCAACTTCGAGGGGTACCGTCACTTCGGACTCATCGCGGGCGTCGGACTTCTGCTCTACCTGGCTGTTATTTTTTACGGTCTCCCGAGCATGATCGTCGCAGGCGAACGCCTTGGGATCTTCCGCTGGAAGCCTTCAGAGCCTCGCTTTCACGTAGCTGAACCTCAAGCCGGGCCGGTCAGAATTATGGTTGCCGCGGGTGTTCTGCTGACGCTCGCCGCTCTTTTTTATGTGCCCCGAGTCAAGTTTGAGTACAGCTTCGCGGAACTGCAGAGCCGCGATTCTCAAGGCGTTGAATTGGCGATGCGCATCGGTGATCATTTCGGTGTAGTGCTGAACCCCGTAGCCGTTTTGACGCCGAACAGGCAGCGTGCAGCCGAGATTGCCGAGCAAATTAATCGGCATGCGGAGCAGACTCCCGGCACAAAGATCGATTTCGCGGCCTCCTTGATGACGCAGGTTCCTCTGCGGCAAGCTGAGAAAATCGAGGTGCTGAAAAGAATCGAACAGTTTTTTGTCCGCTACGAGAGGCTGATCCAGACGCTTTCGCCCGAAGTGCGGCGGAATATCGAAGAGCTCCGTCAGCAGCTTTCCGCCGAGCCTTTCGGCGTGCGGGATCTGCCGCAATCTCTTCATGAGCAATACGAGGGCAAGACCCGCGAATTTTCCGTTGTTTTTGTTTATCCGAATGCGAGCATTATGGACGGCCGCGTCGGCAAAGCTTTCGTCAAAGAGCTGAGGTCGCTGAACTTGCCTGACGACGCGGAGTTGGCCGGAGAACCCATGATTTACGTCGACATCCTGAACATGCTCGAGCGGGATACTCCGATCGCGCTCGGCATCAGTCTCGCTGTGATCATTCTTCTGCTTTTCTTTCACTTCCGAAGCCCCGCCGACGTTCTCTGGGTTCTGGCGCCGGTTTTGACCGGTATGGTGTGGATGCTGGGCGCTGCAGGATTTCTCGGTGTGAAATTTAATTACATGAATATGGCGATTCTGCCGACCGTTCTCGGAGTGGGTATCGACAGCGGTGTTTACATCTTTCACCGGTACAAGAAAGAAAACAAATCGACGATGGCGCAGATCCTTGATAAGACGGGCAAGGCTGTGATCCTGTCCTCGGCCACCACGATGGCCGCTTTTGCCAGTCTCTTTCTAGCGCATCACCGCGGCATGTCTTCGATGGGGGCGATCGGCTTCTTGGGATTCGGAGCATGCCTGCTGACGTCGGTTGTTTTCGTTCCGGCGCTGATGGAGTTCATCGCGCTGAAACGATGGAACCTGTTCGGGCATGCCAAAAAGTTCTAAGGCCTATGCGGCCGCGCTTTTTCCCGGCGAATCGCTTCTGAGTGTTTGCTCCAGCAGGTCGAGTTCATTGAGGAGAACGTAGTAAGCCTCGTGAATGCTGCCGTCCGGGAATTTTACGAGATGTGCTTGCCCTGTCGCCTCTGAACGCCAAACGTGATTTTTGATAAAGGTGCGAGCATCCTGACCTTTCTGATAACGGTTCCGCATCAGCCACATTCCTCCCCGGTAGGCCTCAAGCCAGCTATACCATTGCCCGTCCCGGTAATACTGAAGATCCTGAGCGGCTTTAAGACGCGCAAATAAATACGTTTGAATGCTGACATCGTTTTGCGGACTCTTCATGAATTGCCGGAACGCTTCCGTGTTTTCGATCGGAACCGGTCCAAGGTAGGTCTTGCGTCCGTCCGGCGAGGTTCCCTTGAGCGTTGACGAAGCGCATCCGCCGGCGAGAGCGGCGCTCAGGACAGCACAAAGCGTCCATCGGTGTAAAGAAATTCTCACGGCGTTCTCCTCCTTGAAAAGGGCCGAGTATGCTGACGAAAGAAAGGATTATGGGGCCTTCAGGCAGAGCCGTCAATGCTGGGTTCAGCCCGGATAAAGTGCTGAGGCGTGATCAGCAGGAAAGTGGTTCAGGCCCGCGCGCGCACCCCGCGGGCACATGGGGCTTGCCGGCGAAGGAGCACTTTTCTATACTGACGTCACATTTCAAAACAGGAGTTCTTGCGATGAAGCTCACGCCTTCTTTTTTTGAGAATCTTTCTCAGCCGCGGAAAGGACATTTCGCGCGGGCCGGCCGGGTCAGCCTTTACTACGAGACTTACGGAAGGGGACAGCCCTTGGTTCTTCTCCACGGCGGACTTTCCTGCATCGCGGGTCTGCGTTTTCAGATCGCCTTTTTTTCCCGCTACTTCAAAGTTTTTGTTCCGGAAAGACCCGGTCACGGCCATACGCCTGACACTCCCGGAGCTTATCGTTACGAGACCTTCGCCTCGCAGACAGCGGCATGGATGGAGACCTTGGGACTGCGTAAGGCGCGCATGATGGGAACGAGCGACGGCGCGAACATTCTTTTTTATTTGGCGGCAAAAAAACCCAGACTCGTCGAGCGGTTCGCGGCCGTGGGCGGGAACCTTCATCCCTCGGGCTGCGAGCCTGTCTTTCAGAGGGCGCTTCGCCGTCAGGCTATTCCCGACCCCGATCCTCGCTACTCGGCCGCTTCACCCGACGGAGCGGGACATTACGCAGCTGTTTTTGAAAAATGCCGGCGTCTCTGGCTGACCCAGCCGCAATGGAAGCCGGCCCTGCTCTCTGCGATCCGCGCGCCGGTTCTCATTCTGGCAGGGGACCGCGATGTGATCCGCACCGAACACTCCGCCGCCATGCTGCGCGCTCTGAGGCGAGGACAGCTTGCCGTCATCCCGGGATCCACCCACAGCGTTCTGAAGGAAAAGCCCGATCTGGTGAACCGTATCCTGCTGGAATTTTTTCAGGAAAAAATCTCTTCATGACGATTTCGGGACTCGCGCGGCACGAGGCAAAAGCGGCGGCGCTCGGGATGCTTCTCATGGCTTTCGCGTGGCCCCTTCGCGGGCAGTTCGGGCATGAGTGGGGAGCCTCCTTGACAGGTCTTTTTGCCGCGGCGGCGGTGAGTCTGGTCCCCCGGATTTCATATGCCGCATCTTTCGGACGCAGTGTTTTCTTCGGTATTTTCGGTTTTGTCATCGGCAGTGAAAATCTGCCTTACGGAGCGTTAATCAACCGTATCCTCAGCCGGCCTGATTGGAGCGGCAGCTTCACAGACTTACTCAACCTTTTTTTTATCGGCGCTCTCTGGGGCGGAACCGGGGGAGCTTACCTGGGTCTCGGGCTCTCAGAAAAGAAAGTGTCAGCCCGGACGCAGTTCTTTTTTTTGAGTGCGGGTCTGCTCGCGCTGATCTTGATGCATGCCGGCGATTCGGCGGCGGTCACGGCAAGCCTCCAAGCGCTGCTTTTCGCCGGGATCTTGGCAGTGAATTTTTTTGGACTCCGTTCCGTCATCCTTCAGCGTTTTGCGGCCGCCGGATTTATTTTCTTCGGGGCGGGTTTTCTTGCGGCCGTTCTGATCCTTCACGCGGGTAAACTGGGTATGCTTGCCGGACCTCACGGCTGGTGGACGCTCCGCGACCAGATCTGGGGCGGCCTGGGCGGAGCAGGGCTGCTTTGGGCCGCGATCAGCGCTCACCGACAAGGTCTTGAGCCCGCGCATCAGGGACCGGAGAATCTTCAGCGGTTCAATTTCGGGATTCTGATCCCCGGCGTTTGTCTCCTAAATACCTGGAACGTTTACGAGAAGTGGTACCGGTCGATGCCGCCCCTTGAAAGCCCGATAGGCGCGGCGGTATTAGGGGCGGGGGCCCTGGGAGTGCTCGGTGCTGCCCTGTTTTTTCTAGCGGCCCCGCAGACTATTTTTTCCGCTTCTAACGTCTTGAAGTGTTCGCGCTTCAGCGTTCTTTTCTGCGCGGTCTACCTCACGGCGCTCGCAGTTTCCAAATCCGTCGTCTATTCGGGCTGGGGCGTCTGGGAAACCGGCTTCACACTATTTTTGATCACACTCCTTGTCTTCTTCAGCTCGCCTCGCCTCTTCTTCGCACCCCCCCCCGCGGCCTGATTCTACCTCTGACCAAGCTGAACTTTGACAGAATAGTTTTTGCATGGACTTTGAGGATCCCCCTGCGTCAGCCCGCGTTTCTGCGACCGACGCTCATTGAACCCGCGCGGATAAACCCTTTGAAGGAAGTTGCGCAGGGTTTATAATGCGTCATGCATCGCCTCAGAGCCGTCTCCAAAGTGCAGGACATCCCGGATTGTTATCTTGAAACTCCGATTGGTAAATTGCTCGAGTATCACAACCTCGGCAAATCCCATGAGGAATGTTCGGTCAACGCCAAGCTTCTCGTGGGGATGTGCATGGATAGCCGAAAGCAGCTCAGGATCCCTGAGAACTTTGCCTTTATTTTGAGGGCGGGAGGGGGGAACCTTCGTTCAAGCGAGTTTAAGGTTTCCTATGCGATCGCGGTCGGGGGTGTTCGGTTCATTGCGCTCATCGGCCACACACAGTGCGGGATGGTCGGTCTGGACGGAAAGAAAGACCTTTTCAGAGGCGGGCTGATGGAGGG
>VFQY01000030.1 GCA_018883425.1 Candidatus Omnitrophota bacterium
CTTCTCCTGGGCCGCGCGGATTTTTCGAATCTTTTTATCAGTTTGAACGGACGCGCTTACGCCACCCTGGCTGAGGCTCAGGCTGCCGGAGCGCCTACGCTCAATTACGGCCTCTTTGTGAATACGGTCGTTAATTTTTTAATCGTCGCGTTCAGTATTTTTATCGTGATCCGCCAAATGAACCGTCTCGCGAAAGTTCTGCCTCCGAGAGCGGAGAAATAAACGCTGATCCGAATGATCTTGATCACATCGTCCAGATGGCAGCCTGCTTATGTTTCTGCCGCGCGGGCGAGTTAACAGGCCGCACAGCGGCCTCAAAAGAAAGGTGACATCATGCAAAAAAACGTTACTGCCCTCACGGCGGCCGCGGCCGCTCTTCTCGCCTTGACCAATGTTCTGACGCTGAGCGCTTATCTCGGTGAAAGAGAAAAAAACCGCGAGCTGGCAGGCCGTTCATCCGCCTTGGAAAAGAATCTTCGGGATTGTCTTGCCCCTGCTCAGTCTTTCGCGGAATCGGCGGGATTTGCCGTAGGCAAACTGCAGGCTCAATCCCTGGAATCTTATGAGGCGCTGAATGAGCAGGCGCTCAAGACCTCGGCGGAGCTTCACAAAATGGCAGGCGAGGCCCTGGTGGTTTTGAATGAGCAAGCGGCTAAAACCGGACGTGATCTTGAGGAAGCGACGGATGAACTCTTAAGCAATCTCAACCGCGAGATCGAGCGGTTCCGCGAAGCCCTTCAGAAAAAAACAGAAAACAAAGCTTAAAGAATTGCTATACTGCAGAACCTGGGCGGGAGGCCCTTAATCTCATGCGTCACGGCGGAAAATCAGGCTCAGAAATGCCGGTGTGACGAAAACCAGCGGAATCTCCCTATGAAAAAATCAATTGCCGCATTTTCAATCTTTTTGCTTACGCTTTCTTTTTTCGCGGTCTCCGATGCGGCGGCCGAAAGTTCAGAGGAACAGCTGCAGAACGTGCTTCAGCTTCTGGAAAAAGGCGATCGGGTCAAGGCCGCCGAAAAGCTGAATCTGCTCACCACGATTGACCCCAAGTTTGCGCCGGCTTTTCTTCATCGGGGCATGCTTTTCAGCAGCGAGGGCAATAACAAAGCCGCTCTGGCGGATTATGAAAGAGCGATCAGCCTGGATTCAAAGCTGGCGGAGGCGTACGTAGGAAAGTCGATGATCCTTTTCGCGGAGGGCAATCTCGAAGGAACGCTGACGCAGCTGAACAAAGCGATAGAAATCAATCCAGCCATGGGGACGGCGTTCTACAACCGGGGTATGGCGCATTACTACCAGGGAGATTTCAGGAAAGCCCTGTTTGACTTTGACATGGCCCGCTCTTTGGGTGAGGAAGTCGAGCCGGATATCTACGGAGAAGTTTCCGTATTCCGCGATATCAAAGCCAGTCTCGAGAAGCTGACTTTGGCGATCGAAAAAACACCCGGCGAAGCCCTCAATTACTATAACCGCGGCATCCTTTATTATCATTCGCAGGATTACAAAAAAGCTCTGAAAGATTTGGAAAAGGCCGGCGAATTGGGCCTGGACCTGGAAGAAGAGATGCTTCAGGAAGTCAGGCTGCTGTCCGAGGGCAAAAAACCTACGCCTCCGGCGGGGCAGTCCATCTTAGACGAAGTGTTCAAGCCGCAGGTCCAATAGGACCTCTTAATCTGAAGCGGGTTGGCAGGATGAAGAAGTCAGAAAAAAGAAGAACGCCGCGGCGAAAAGAAACTGCCGGCCTGGCAATTTTTCTTGAGGCCGTATCCTTCGCTGCGCGTGCCCATGAGGGGCAGAAGCGCCGAGACGGCCAAACGCCCTATATCAGCCACCCGATGCGCGTCGCGATGATTCTCCGTCATCTTTTCGGGGTCAAAGATGAAACCGTTTTGGCCGCGGCCGTTCTTCACGATGTGCTCGAAGATACGCGTCAGGATTATGACGATCTCGCGGCCCGCTTCGGTGAGCGGGCTGCTTCCTATGCGGCCATGCTTTCCAAGGACAACCGCCTTCCAGAACCTCTGCGGGAATCCTCTTACCTGATTCAGCTCAAGTCAGCCCCTCTGGTGGTCAAGCTCATCAAAACCGCTGATTTCTATGACAACCTGCGGGATTCGTCAGCTGCCCACAGCACCCCAAGAGAGCAGCTCTTCAAGCGCGCCCGTGCCTGGCTGAAGGTCCTTGCGGGAGAGAGAGACGAACGGGCCGTCAGGGCGCGGCATCATCTTGCCGGTCTATTGGCAAAGATCTGACGGGTCCTTCATCCCGGAAGTCCTCAAAAAATAGTTTTAAACCTTTTCGCGGGCTTCGCGTCTAACTCTGTGTAAGCTGTCAAAATTCCTAGAGAGGATAAAATTTATGGACACGAGAAAACAAGGATCGGGCAGGACCCTGAAGATCTTTCTGTCAGTTTTGACATCACTGCTTTTCGTGATGTCTTCGGAGCGGCTTTATGCGCAGGAATCCGGATCCGCCGGCGAGGAAGCCTTTCAGGGTGAAGATGCGACTCAGTCAGGCGGCGAGGGACGCGCGGAAGCGCTCGGGAAGCTGAGGCAGGAAAATCCGGAAGAATTCCAGCGGGTCATTGCTCAGAAAAAGTCCCGGGCGAAGGAACGGCTCAACAAACTCAAGGAGAAAGATCCATCGAAGTACGAAGAGCTGCGGGACAGGTTTGAAGAAAAAAGGTTCGAAAGGACGAAGGAGCTCAGGGAAAAGTCTCCTGAAGAGTTCGAGACCCGAATGAAAGACCGGGTCCGCAGGCTTGAAGAAATGAAGGAAAATAACCCCGAGAAATTTCAGGAATTCATGAACGAACATCCCCGCGTCGCGCAGAATTGGGAACGTCGAGAGGAACGCCTGAAGGAGAGAACTGAGATGAGGCGGCTGCGCGAGGAGGATCCCGAAGAGTTCCGCCGGCTGAAGCGGGAAAAGCGCGAAGAGCGCAGGCAGGAGCGCAGCGGTGATGAATCCGGTTTCGGAGGGGAAAAGCGGGGAGAACGCGGCGATTTCCGCAGGCCCATCGAGGAAAGAGACGATCGCAGGGAGGAGCGCCGTGACAGGATGGAAGACGGAGGCCCTCGCGAAGGTTTTGGCCGCCGCGGCCCTGAGGGAGAGCGCAGAGCAGAGAGGTTCGGACGGCCGAACCGGGGGGAGTCATCCTGGGGCGGTCCGGGGAACGGCCGGGCTCGCCAAGGTTACGGCGAGGGACGGCGCATGAACAGACAAGAAGGGGGCCCTGGCGGGGCAAGGCATGGGCAATCCAACGGGGGCGGAAGGCATGATGGACCCCGATAGAAATTGCGGAGATGAACACGGCCTGGTAAGCCGAGCTCGCCGAGGGGATCTTGAAGCCTTCGGCGCGCTCGTGACGCTTTACCAAGAGAGGGCTGTTCGTTTAGCGTTCTCTCTTCTGGGCAGTTGGGAAGATGCCCGGGACGCTGCTCAGGAAGCCTTCGTGAAAGCTTACCAGTCGATGGGTTCCTTCCGTGAGGAGAGCCTGTTCTCAACGTGGTTCTACCGGATTCTCATCAATCACTGTCATGATTGGCGCCGCCGCAGTCAGGTCCGGCGCCATCTTGCCGCAGAAGGCGGCTCAACCCGGGAGGAAGCTGAGAGCGGCGCTGACGCGTTGACAACGGCATCCTCCCGGGAGAGCCCCGCGGAAGAATCTCTGCGGGCCGAACTTGAAGAGCGCATCCGGGCGGATCTCGCGGAGCTTCCTGAGCGGCAGAAGATGGTTTTTACGCTCCGTTATTTTGAGGGGCTGACTCTGCATGAGATTGCCTCCGCGCTTTCTCTAAGCGAGGGGGCGGTCAAGGCGCATCTTTGGCATGCGGGCGGAAAGATCAAGAAAAATTTAAAGCGTTATCTGGAAATCAAGGAGGTCCGGCGATGAACGGAGAAGACTTCGAAAAGCAGGATGCGTTCATCAGGGAAAATCTGAAAGCGATGCGCCCCAAGGAAGTGCCCGAGCCCGTTTTGCGCGGGTTTCGGGAGGGAGTTGAGAAGAAAATTAAAAGCGGAGCAGTCCAACCCCTGCGCATGGGTTTTCCTCCGCAGGCGGTTTTTGCGCTTTCTGCGGGGCTTGTGCTGGCAGCTGCTTACGGACTTTTCTTTTATTCGAAGCGGTCTCACCCGGAAACAATTCGGCCGGCCGTCGTCAGGGTTCCGCAAGCAGACTCAGCACAGGCGTTCGATCCGGCTCAGCGGGCATCTCACGTGAGTCTGCCCGCGGTCTCCGGGGAGCTCCCGGAATTTGAGGATGTCTTTTCAGAGGTCGAACTGCTGGAGGCGCTCGGCGTTTGGACGCAGGAGGATGACCGAAGCGCCGGTCTTGATGCCGCGGGCGCGCTGCGTGAGGTTGAACTTCTCTTTGACGGAGACTCTTTTGCGCCTGCTCCGGCTCTTTGACGAGTTCGCAGTTCGTTGAACTTTGGGGTTGATCGCTCGAGCCTCAGGCGTTAACATGAGGGTCTCCTTCACCTGGTTTCGCGTTCGGCGCGGATCCCCGTTTATAAGGCAGACACATGAGCACTCTACAGCCCAAGGGCGATGCGGAGCTTAAAATTCAGGGTAAGACCGTTCGATTGCCTTTGGTCGAAGGTTCCGAAGGCGAATTGGGTCTCGACATTGCCCGTCTGCGTTCTGAAACCGGAGCCATTACCCTGGATCCCGGTTATGTGAACACAGGCTCCTGCTCAAGCAGTGTGACTTACATCGATGGGGAGCGTGGGATTCTCCGCTACCGCGGCTACGCGATCGATGAGCTTGCCGAAAAATCCTCTTTTCTCGAGACATCTTACCTTTTGATCTACGGAAAACTTCCGGCCCGCAGGGAATTGGAAGTTTTCGTCGATCAAATTACCCGTCACTCCATGATTCACGAGGACATGAAGCGTTTTTTCAACGGCTATCCCGCGACGGCGCATCCCATGTCCATCTTGTCTTCGATGGTCTGCTCGCTTTCGAGCTATTATCCGGACTGCATGCACAATTCCCCCGAAAACAGGGAACTGAACATCTACCGCATTCTCTCCAAAATCAGCACCATTGCGGCGTTCTCCTACAAAAAATCGATCGGCCAGCCTTTTGTGGGGCCCCTGAACCGGCTGGGTTACGTGGATAATTTTCTCAACATGATGTTCGCGGTTCCTGCGGAAAGTTACGAGATTAACCCTAAGGCCTCGCGGGCCCTCGAGATGATTCTGGTCCTGCATGCTGATCACGAGCAGAATTGCAGCACGTCCACCGTCCGCATCGTCGGCTCGAGTCTCGCCAATCTTTATGCCTGCGTCTCTGCCGGTATTTGCGCCCTTTGGGGCCCGCTGCACGGCGGTGCCAATCAGGCGGTGATCGAGATGCTGGCAGACATTGAGAGGGAAGGAATTGATGTCGCGAAATTTGTCGCCCGGGTCAAGGATAAGGACTCGAACACACGCCTGATGGGTTTTGGGCACCGGGTTTACAAAAATTTTGATCCGCGCGCGAAAATTCTCAAACAAGCGTGCGACGATTTGCTGGGTCAGCTGGGGATCCGCAGCCGGCAGCTGGAAATTGCCAAACAGCTTGAGGACGCCGCTCTGAAAGATGATTATTTTATCGAACGTAAGCTTTATCCCAACGTCGATTTCTACAGCGGCATCATCCTCAGAGCGCTCGGCATACCTTTGAACATGTTTACCGTGATGTTTGCCATTGGCCGTTTACCCGGCTGGATCGCACAGTGGCGGGAAATGCTGTCTTCGCCCGGGCTGAAAATTAACAGACCTCGGCAAATCTACACGGGACCTAATCTGCGGACCTACGTTCCTATCGAACAGCGCGTTTAAATCTTTTCTGCGGTAACTCACCCAAGATGATGACTTTTATTTTCGACCTGTTCACCCGTGATTCAGCGGCTCACACCCTTTTTATTCTCGGTCTGGTGATTGTGCTTGGGCTCATCCTGGGAAGTCTGCGTTTTCGCGGGATTTCCCTGGGCGTTGCGGGCGTTCTTTTCTCGGGACTCCTGCTCGGGCACTTGAAGGTTCCTATGAACGCCGCGATCCTTGAATTCGGCCGGGAATTGGGTCTCATTCTTTTCGTGTACACGATCGGTCTTCAGGTGGGACCTGGTTTCTTTGCCTCGATCCGCCGGGAAGGTTTGCGTTTGAATATCCTGGCGGCATGCGTCGTGACAGCGGGCGCGCTTCTGACCGCAGCATTTCATCTCTGGGGAGGCCTGCCGCTGCCTGCCGCTGCCGGGATCTTTTCCGGAGCGACCACCAACACGCCGAGTCTCGCCGCTGCCCAGCAAGCTCTGAAAGAGTTTCCGGGAATGTCTCAGGAGTCGATTCTGATGCCTGCTTTGGGCTACGCCGTTTCTTATCCGTTCGGGATCATCGGTATGATCCTTAGCATGATTCTGCTCCGCTTCCTTTTCCGGATTGAACCTTTACGTGAAGCCGAAAGTTACAGCCGGATTCATGAAAAGAATAATCCCAAACTGGCTGTCATGGATTTTAAAATCGAAAATCCTGAAATCCACGGCTTAGCGCTCAGAAAAGTGTCTGCGCTCAATCAGCCGGGAGTGGTTATTTCGCGTGTCATTCATGAGGGCGCTGCCTGTGCGGCTCTGCCGAACACGGTCCTTCACCTGGGCGACACCCTTCGTGCTGTGGGACCCGCGGAACTTCTAGGCAGTTTCAAAGTTTCTATCGGCTCGGAAACGCGTATGGATTTTCGCGGCACGCAGGGCCATCTTGTGGCGCGCCGTGTTATCGTGAGCCGGGCTGCGGCTGCGGGCCGGACGATTGCCGAGCTGGCTGCAAGGCAGCGTTACGGGGTCTCGATCACGCGCATCTTGAGGAGCGACGTCGAGCTGCCCGTCACGCCTGAGCTTGTGATTCATTATGCGGATGAAATGACGGCGGTCGGCAAAGAAGAACAGCTGAAGAAATTTGCGTCGGATATGGGTGACTCGGTCAAAGAGCTTCATCATCCCCAGCTCATCTCCATTTTTGCCGGAATCGTTGCCGGAATTGTCGTCGGCATGATACCGCTGAGTCTCCCCGGTATTCCTTCACCGGTAAAGCTGGGGCTTGCCGGCGGACCTCTTGTGGTTGCCATCCTCCTCAGCCGCGTCGGACGCTGGGGCCCGCTTCTGTGGTATATGCCGCCGGCCGCCAACACGATGCTCCGCGAAATGGGAATTGCTCTTTTTCTGGCATGTGTGGGGCTGATGTCAGGAGGGCGGTTCGCCGAAACTCTTATGGCTGGTCAGGGTGCGGTCTGGATGGCGGCAGGGGCAGCCATCACGGTCCTCCCGATTTTTTTTGCGGCCCTTTGGGCCAGGCTTGTTTTCAAAATGAATTATCTGACCCTTTGCGGATTCCTGGCGGGCAGCATGACGGATCCTCCTGCACTTGCATTTGCCAATCAGATGGCTCCTTCCGGCGCTCAGGTTGTTTCCTATGCCGCCGTCTATCCTGTGGTGATGATCCTCCGAGTGATTGCCGCGCAGTGCCTTGTCATTTTTTTGATGAGGTAGAAGCGTGTCCTCTCCAGCAGCTCAATCGGGTTCCCCAAATTCCATAAACAGCTCCGGCAGGAGCCCCTCGGGCCGAGTGCGCCCGCATTCTTGGAAAACGTCCTTTGAAATTTTAGCGGCTTCCGTACCCGCGTTTATAACCGGATGGGCCGCGGCGAAATACACGATTCTTTTTCCCTACTGGGATGACTGGAGTTTGTTCCCACTGCTCGAGTCCTGGCGCTTGGGTACATTTTCATGGATGGATCTTTGGCGTCAGCATAACGAACACAGAATTATCGCGGCGAAATTGATTCATGTTCCCCTGGCATGGCTGACGCGGTGGGATATGAGACCGATGATAGCCATGAATTTTCTCACGGCGCTCGCCGGATGGTTTTTTTTAATCCGTCTGATTCATCGGGAAAAAGACAGTTTAGGACGAGGGGGCCGATGGATGCTCCTGTTGGCGGGCGGAATCAGTTTGTTCACTTTCCGGCAATATGAAAACTGGATCTGGGCCAGTGAGCTCGTTTGCTTCCTTGCGGCATCCAGCGCGCTGGGTTCGTCCGTTCTTTTGTCGGAGAATCCTTTGACTTTCGGCCGGTTCGCGGCAGCAGTCAGCCTAGCTGTGATTGGAAGCTTTTCTTTTTCCTCCGGACTGGTGATTTGGCCGGCAGGATTCATCGTTCTGGTGCTTCCGGGATGGCGATCTCGATGGAAACTGGCCGGCCTTTGGAGCATAATCGCGGCTCTTGTTCTCTGCGTCTGGATGATCGGTTACGTCAAACCGTCGCATCACCCTCCTTTGGTTTTTGATCCGCTGAAGCTGTTGCGTTATGTGATGGTTTACTTGGGATCCTTTTTCAGCTTAAATCCCCACACGGGGCTGATGTTCGGAGCCGCAGGTGTGCTCGCTTTTGCCGGACTAACGGTTCATTTCTTCCGGTCTAGGAAAAACTCCTCGAGTCTTTTCGCCGGATTTTCGGGTCTTTGTCTTTTTGCGCTTTTCAACGGATTGCTGACGGCTGCGGGGCGGGCGGGTTTCGGCGAGGTGCAAGCCACGGCCTCACGTTATGCGGCATTCTCGGCTCTTTTTTGGATTGGACTCTCGGGGCTGCTGCTGGGAGCTAGGCCCCAATTCAGGCAGAAAATACGCGATGTCTGTTTTTTGTCTCTTTTTCTGGAGGGACTGTTCCTTTTTGTCTTAGCTGGCGCAGCTGCGGCGTCTGTGAGGTCCTTCCCCGGTATCGTCGAGCTTCAACGCGGGGTTCATCAGGACGTAGCAGAATATCTTGATCATCCGGCGGAGGCACACCTTTATCATGTCTATACTGAACCCGATAAGATCCGGCCTAACATAGAAAAGCTGAGAAGCTGGAGTTTCAGTGTTTTTGCCCCCGATCAGGAGGCCCGTCTGCGGGCTTCTCTAACCGGTATTCGCCCCTACCCCCAAAGAGCCTATTACGCACCAGAAAAATAAACGCAGACAGCCCGGTTGAAAAAGGCGCTATCAGCATCTCCGAAGTCTTGATAGACTAGAAAAAAATCGAAGGAAAATAAGGGAATGTTGAGTTTAAAAATTCAAAAAGGGGAGTTCTCGGGAGGGTTTCCGTTTGTGCGGTTCGGCAAGGGAGCCGATCAGCTCGTCATTTTTCCGCCGATGCACGACGCACTTTTCCCTGTCACCGAATTTCCCTGGTTCTTCCAGCTTCTTTTTCACGAATTCTCCCGGGATTTTACGCTGACCCTTATCAGCCGACGAAGGAAACTCCCGGTGGGGTTTACGACCCAGGATATGGCCGAGGATTACGCACATGTCTTGCGCCGAGAGACGGGACCTTCCCATATTCTTGGGGTATCCCTGGGCGGTCTGATCTCTCAGCATTTGGCCGCGGAGTATCCCGCCTATGTGCGGAGGCTGGCCGTCGTTGCGGCAGCTCATAAAATGGGCCCCCTTGGACTACAGATTGCCCGCCGGTGGATACCCTGGGCGAGAGCCGGCCGATGGAAAGACATCTACGAAGAGACGATGAGTCTCACCTACACGCGTGGCCATCGCGGGATCCGTTATCGGGTCATGAAGTCTTTTCTGAAGAAGTTTCTCATGCCGCGGATTCATGATCCGGCCGATTTTATCATCGCCGGTCAGGCGGGAATGCTTCATGATTCTTCCGGTGTTTTGCCGCGCATTCCGGTACCTGTCCTCATCGTTGGAGGAACTCAAGACGAGTTTTTTCCGGAATCGTTATTCCGCGAAATGGCATCCAGGATTCCTGAAGCGAGGTGCCTTGTGATTCCTGGGGCCGCTCACGGTGTTTTTGAGGAAAACCGCAAACAAATTGTACCGGCCATGCTGGACTTTTTCCGGAGTCCGTTTCCGCTTAAAAAAAAGCAATTTGCTGGAAACTCCTGAGATGACAGATTCATGAAAACTAATCCCGCGAAAGTGATTGCTTTGAGTTTCCTGGGTCTTATCGTTTTGGGAGCCTTGCTTTTGAAGGGGACTCCGGGGGCCGTCGACCCGCTCTACGAACTCTCCTGGATAGATGCTTTCTTTATGTCGACTTCGGCTGTCTGCGTGACGGGACTCACCACCGTGAATGTGGGGCTTGATTTTACGCCCTTGGGACAGGGTATTCTTCTTTTCCTGATGCAGATCGGCGGTCTTGGGATCATGACATTCTCGCTTTTTTTTATGCTTCTTCTCGGCCGAAAGACCACGCTTTCAAGCAGGCTTTCGCTGGGCACCATCTCACGCCAGCATGACGCTTACTCGCTTCTGCATAGTTTGGGTTTCGTTTTTTTGATGACCGTTACGTTCGAAGCTCTCGGAACGCTTTTGCTTTTCTTGGAGTTCAAGAAAATTCATCCCGCGGATTATGCGTTTTTTTCGGCGCTGTTTCACGCAGTAGCCGCTTTCTGCAATGCAGGCCTGAGTCTTTACGCGGATAACCTCGAGGGCTTCCAAAGAAGTCCCGCGGTGATGGCCGTGATCATGAGTTTGATTGTGGCGGGGGGGCTGGGATTTTGCGTCATCGAAGAGATGAGAGCTTTTGTGATCTCCCGCTTCAAGCGTGAGCGTTTTCACTGGTCCCTGCACTCCAAGATAACGCTCCTGACGACGATCAGTCTGATCCTCGGCGGAGCTGTTTTTATCTTCGTTTTTGAGCAAAGGAACCTTCTGGCCGGTCACGATGCCGTCACACAGGTTATGAACTCTCTGTTTCTGTCCGTGACGTCAAGGACGGCAGGCTTCAACACCCTTTCCACCGGCAGTTTGACCGAAGCAACCCTGTTCTTTCTGATTTTTCTCATGATTATCGGAGGCGCCTCGGGATCGACGGCCGGAGGCATCAAGGTCGGCACATTTTCAGTGTTGGCCGCCTTGGTTTGGCATCAGATCAAGGGAACCGGATCGGTCATTATGATGCACCGCAAGATACCGTTGACGGTCATCAGTCAGGCTCTTGCGATTTTCGGAGCTTCATTCCTGCTCATTCAGATCTCGGCACTTCTGCTTGCGGTTACCGAATGTCAAGGAGCTCCGCACGGGCGGGGGGCGGATTTTCTGAGCCTTCTTTTCGAGGTGTCATCCGCCTATGGAACTGTGGGGCTTTCCACCGGGATTACTGAGATGCTTTCCGGAGCCGGAAAAGGACTCATCATCCTTCTGATGTTTCTCGGCCGTGTCGGGCCGCTCACGGTAGGGATTGCGATCTTGACTCAGAAAAGGAAACCATTAAGCTACGAGTACGCCGAAGAAGAAGTGATTATCGGCTAAGGAGAAAAGCCATGCAGAGAATTCTCGTTCTGGGATTGGGTAAATTTGGTTTTACACTCGCCGCCGAACTTGCGCGCAAGAAATGCGAGGTTGTGGCGATCGATAAGGACAAAGACAAAGTTCAGGACATCAAGGACCTGGTCTCACATGCCGTCGTCGGCAACGTGGGCGACAAGGATGTGCTGCTCGAGCTCGGAGTCAAAAACTTTGATGTGGCGTGTGTCTGCCTGGGTACCGAGGTTGCCGCGAGTATTCTGCTCACGTCCTTTCTCAAGGAGGAAGGATTAAAAAGAATCCTGGCGAAAGCTACCACAGAGGATCATGCGAAAGTTCTGCGCCTTGTCGGCGCCACGGACGTCACGTTTCCCGAGAAAGACGAAGCTGTCCGTCATGCTGACAACCTCGTCAATGCCAACGTGCTGGATGTTATTCGTTTGTCCGATGCTTTCGATATTGTGGAAATTGCTTCCCCCAAAGAATTTTATAACAAAACCCTCAAAGGGTTGGATCTCAGAAAAAAATACGGGATCCATGTCATCGGAATCAAAAACGCTTTGGACGGAGCGTTGACGATTGTCCCTCAAGCGGACCAGAAAATTCGTCCTGACGACATCCTGATCGTCATAGGAGACGTGGATTCCCTCGGAAAGATGCCCAAGGCTTAATTCCGCTCATTGAACCCTCAGGCTGTCGCTCCCCGATTTTCAGCATTCCCGAAAGAAATTAAAATTATAAATCGCTATAATTTGCTATTTATGTTTATAGTTAGATTCCACAGGACTTTCATTGCTTATTTTTAAAGGTTATTTTCTAAGCGGGTCAAAGACCCCAAAAAATCTGGAAATCTATGCTAAAAAACGATCTAAAAAGATTAGCGGCCATCGTTGTGCTCGTGAGCCTTGCTGTGCCCGGGGAGGCCAGGCTTTTGGAGGCAAGCGAGGGGGGCGTGCAAGGGGCAGGGATTTCGGCGGGAGAGCCGGCCTTGGCGCTTGAGGATTTGCGCGTGGAGAGGCGGCTTGGGAAAGTGGAGGAAATCTATCGAGGCAGCGGGGACATGAGCGTGATCCTGATCCAGGATGCGCACGCGGTTCCCGATGCGCAGAAGAGTATCCAGAGACTGATTGATTATTTTCAAAAGGAGCACGGCGTAAGGTATGTGGGGCTTGAGGGAGCCTCCAGCGATCTGGATGCGACGATTTTCAAGAGTTTTCCGGATCAGGAGAAATTGCGAGCCGTCATGAGAAGTTATTTGGAGGAGGGCGAGCTGACGGCCGGGACAGCGTCTGCGGTATTCAACGAGAAGGCCTCGGAGTATGCGGGCCTGGAGGACTGGGATCAGTATCAAGAGGGCCTTCGCTACTATCTTCTGGCCCAGAATCAGCGGGTCGAGCTGACGCGCAGCCTGGACGAGGAGGAGCTGCGTCTTGAGGAGCAGAAGAAGGTGTTGTACACAGAGCGTCTGCTGGAGGCAGACCGAGCGCTGAAAGATTTTTCGAAGAACCGTGAAGACCTGGTGAGCGTGCTGAAAGTGCTGGGGCGGACGCTGATGCCTGAGCCGGGCAGTCAGCTGAGGCGAGTGCTGGAGGAAGCGCAGAGCGGGGAGGCCCGCGAGGCGTCGATCGTGCAGGAAGTGCGTCTGCTGTCAGAGATTTTCGAAAGGCCGCAGATTAGGGAGCGCATGCCGCGTGCTTTGCTGATGGAATTTCAGAGCAAGCGCCAGGGGTTTCAGACGTCTCAGATAAGTGCGTCAGAATACGCGCTCTACCTGAGGAAGCTGGCCGATGCGCTGAAGATTCCCGTGAGCGTTTCGCAGGCGCTGACGGGCTCGATGAAGATCACGCAGGAGCTGAAGAGTCTGGAAGGGGCTTGGTTTTTCCGGGAATTCCGCAGTTACGCGCGGGCCGTCAAGGACCGTCTTCTGGACAACGACGCTCAGAGGAGGTTGGACAGGCAGAGTGAGGAGCTTGATCTATTGGGGCGCTTCAGCCGCCTTGAGCTTGACCAGGAGGACTGGAAGCGCGTGAAGGTGTGGATGGAGGATTCGGGTGCGGACAGCGGCGTGATGGGCCGGGATCGATGGAGTTTCCACTATGCTTTTTACCTGAATGCCAAGAAGCGGGACCGTATTTTGTTTGAGCGTCTTGTGCGTGCGCGCACGAGCCGCGGTGAAGCGGTGAAGTCAGCGGTGATGGTGAGCGGCGGTTTTCACACGGAAGGTCTGACGGAGTTATTCCGCCAGGCGGGCATCTCCTACGCGGTGCTGATGCCTGAGGTGACGAGACTGCCGGAGGAGATTCGCTACGAGTCTCAGATGAAAGGCGGCGTGAGTTGGAAGGATTATTTCAAGGTAGAAAACGGACGCATCGACCTTTACGGAGCGTTTGTGCGCGGGACGCGGGATCGGCTCCTTGGGCTGCAGGAGTCCGAGGGATTCGGGCAGTTCCGCGGGCGCACGCTGAAGACCTGGCGCGATCAGATTCTGCGTACCCTTTCCAGGGAAGGGCGTCTTGACGAGGCGGCTCGCTACACGCGATTCCTGGACGAGGCGATGCGTGCCGGCGATGAGGATGATGCGACGCTTGAACTGATTGGGAAAGTCAAAAAATTTATGGAGGGCCTCAAAACCCTCGACCAATCCGGACGCCTCACCCCCCAGACTGCGGCCGGATTGCTCAGCACCTCGATGATCCCCCCAGCTGCGCCGGCAAATGCCGTTGCGGCGGGTGCTACGCCTTTATCAACCCATGTACCACTCACTGACGATCCAGGTGAAGCCCCAACAACTCCAGCAACACCCACAACCGTTGCGAGCTCTACGCAAGACTCCCGGGGCGAGGAACCAAGCGCCACAGCCGAGGGCAGGCGCTCTGAGCTTCGGACGGAAGCAAACGCCTGGACGTTCGCGATCGGGAGCGGAGCGGATCCAAGTCAAAAAAGGAAGTTGGCTCAGGGAAAGATCACTGAAATACTGGGGAAACAAGAGGCCCTTCGAGGAACGATGGATGTCCTCGTTCAGACGCTGAGGCAGTTCCGGCAAGATGAAACGAGCTTGAAACAATCTTGGTTCTCCTGGTTCTCAGGTGCAGCGCTCCGAAGGAATCAATCCCAGCAGGCCCAATTGACGAGCAAAATAAAGTCAGCACAGGACAGTCTCCTGAAACTCGAGAGTGAATTGTTTAACCAGCGTAGAATTCTTCGCCAGTCAATTCAAGCACAGCGGGGATTGCCGAGCGCCCTCTCAAGGCCGATCTATTTATCCGTTGAGGGTTTGGCGGAACCGGAGAAAGAGATCTACCGCAGGGCTTTCGCGAGCGGGATACTGGAATCTGGAAAGCCGCTTCTCCATGAGGATTTCAGAGAGCTTCAGACGTGGGTTACGGAAAGCGATTTTACCGAGTCTATTCACAAAGGAAGAGCAGGTCTTAACACCGGAGATCGCGGGGTTTACCGGACAGATGAGGTTGACATTCCCGTTGCACCCGCCCATGAAGTGCCAGCTCAAATGGATCGGTTTCTAGAATGGCTTAATCAAACCGAGTCTACGATAACGCCCGAGAACGTGTTTTCATTCGCGGCCGAAGCCTACATTCGTTTCATCGAAATTCACCCGTTCAAGGATGGTAATGGAAGAACGGGGCGTCAGTTGATCAACCTTCTACTCATGCGGAGCGGCCAACAACCCGTCGATCTCCGTCTTGTCAATCTGAGCCCCGAAATTGCCGGTTTTCTGGAATTTCTTCCGGACGATGCGGCCTTTTTGGGCGGGCTCCTCCTGGAGGCTTCCAAGGGCAAGTCGACGCTTGATCGTTTACGCTACGGCGGCCGGAGTAAACAAGACGGTAAAAACGCCGCTCTCGCCCCTGCTCAAGCCGCGTCGATTGATGCCTGGGATTTTCTGAACTGGATGCGGGGTCAAATTTTATGGGGGCTATCGGGGCAGAAGCAGATCGAAGATAATCTTCATAAAACCAAGCTAACGCGAGAACAGTATGCGGAGTTCATGAAAATTCTTGAAGCGGCGCTCAGAAAAACCCGAGGCTCTGAGCAGAAGAAAAGGACTGCAGCATCAATCGTTCAGCACTTCCGTCGTCAGGCAGAAACATTCGCTTTTTTGGAATCCCCGCGCTCGGAGCTTCGCAATTCCTCTTGGAAGCCCTACTTCACGCCGGAGAAACTTAGAGGCTATGACCGAGTCATCGTGGTGGATACCTCGGAAGGGGAGTTAAGTCACCCGTTGCTCAAGGCGTGGTTTTTTTTTCCGAACGGAATCCGGGATATATTTCCAAACCCAAAAACCAAAATTCAGGTTAAGTCCCAGTTGCTGACGATCGTCAATCCCGGAGAAAAGTTTGAATTCATTCGTTCTTTCCCCGACGATATTCGTCAGGATGAAAAAGTTCTCGTCATTGTCCTTCAAGGGGACTGGTTCATCACAGGGAGCCGATATCCTAAGCTCATGGTTCGTCCGACCTTCATCAAAGTTCTCGATAAAGCCGTGGACATAATTACGCCAAGAAAGTACAGCGCCGGTAAAGCTTTCCTAGATCAAGCGCATGATCTTCGTCTGCTGGGCATCCCCTCCGAGGTTATGCCGGGAGAACCGAACCATCTGCGCCCTCAGGATCTTTCCCCCGAGGTCATCCGAGAAAGAGAAAGACTGACCGCCCTCGCACAGAGGCAATCACCGGAATTTGGAGCGAAGAGCCGGGTTGTGGTCGTGAACCCTCTCTTTGGCGCTGGAGCTTACAGAGAAAACGGAAAAGAATTCTTTTTAAGAGCGGTAAAAAAAATTCTGAAGGATGACCCCAGTGTTTATGTCGTGATCAATGAGGGGCCGCCTTCCTGGGCGTGGGGCATGGTATCAGAGTTCGAATCGATGTCTGAGTTCGCTGAGACGCCCCGTCAGAAAATTGAGCAGTTCTATGGAGCCATTCCCGAAGAACATGCGGGTCGAGTGCTCAAGCTTGGCACGAGCGCAAGCGGAACCAATGATCTTCATCGCGTCGCCGCATTGATGACGCTTACGGAGAATGTTGTCCTGTTGGCTGAAAATTCAGGACTTGCTCATCTAGGGGATTGGATGAGAGTGCCGATGGTTGTCACCCGAAAAAAGCTGTTTGAGCATTACTTTCTCGATAGGCTCGACTCCGTGGTGCCGTCAACGCCGGACGAGGCCGCCGCTGAAATTCTCAGGATGCTTGGGCCGCAGACAGTCAAATCCGAGTTGAGGTCTGCAGTCCAAGATACCGTGATAATCGAGCCCTCTGAACCTGCGGATGTTGAAAAGCTAGCCCGATTGCTCGGAGGTAAGCTCGGACGAAGAACGGCGGAAATCGTCATGAATCGGATCGATGAGGCATCTCTCGAGAGGGAGGCTTCCGCGAGTGCTTCCAAAGCTGGGGCGTCGGGCAGAGAAGATCGTCTCAGTCGAGAAACGCAATCCATCCGGAATCGTTTGGTGGATCTGCTCGAGGAAGAGCGCCGTGACGGCAAGCCGCATGCGGGCCTTCAGTCAATTTACAACCACCTGAAGCAGCGCGAGAGCAACCTGAGCGATCATGATAAAGTGCTTTTTTCTGTTCTTGAGTCTGCTGTGCCCGCAGATCCACTTTCTCGCCAAAAACCGCCCGCTGAAACCACTAACTGGGATCTTTTTGAGAGCAACCTCAGGATTTACTCTGAGGGTATTAAAGGGATTGTCTACGACCTTCTGATGATCTCTCTGGGATTAGAAGCTCTCTCGGAGAGTGTCCGCCGGGATGCCTGCAAAGTGTGCCCCCATTCGACGAGCATCGTGAATCGAGTGGTAAGTGATTTTATCCAAACCGATCTCGGAGAAGAGGCTAAAGTCAGCACAGTCGAAGCCGTCGTGGGGGCTGACCCTCGGATGCGCGAACGAGGGACAGCTGCGCGCCACCTCTGGACGGAAATTGTCAGCCCAGAGAATGGCCCGCGGTTCTATGTCAGCTTGGTCGACAGTCAGTTTGAGGGATTTGGGTTTGACACGACAACCGATGGCCGTGTGACGGGGAAGATCAACGTGTTTCGTTTCTCTTCCCCCGAGGAGCGCACCAGCATGCTGAAGGCACGAGGGATTGACTTGTCGGGCTTCATTGAAGACAGCCGGTTTATCGAGGATCGACTCGGGAGCCTCTCCCGCCTGCATGATTTGTTAGCCCAGCTTGTGAAGTCGCAAGCCCGGGAGGATGAGATTGCGCCGCAGTCCAGAGACCGCTGGGATTTCCGCTATTTTCAACTTTCTACCATGCTGAGCTTGGCAGCAAGGTTTGTGCAGAGCGATCAATCTGAAGACACTCTCGCGAATGCGAGGACAGTCCTTGAAAAGGCTGCTCGATATCACGCCCGTCACAAGGGCGTTTTAGGGAAAGCGATTGATCTCAAAGAGATTGATCTGCTTTTTTTGAAAATAGCAATTATGCAAACGAGGATTCCGATAGCGGCTATTCGTGACCCGTTGATCACAGCATCGTCGCTGACGCGGATCCGGACCGCTTTTGGAGGGCAAGAGTTGCCGCCTTATCTTGTACCGGTTTTTAAGGATTTAGAGGCGATGGAAGAAGAGCTTCATGGGGTCATCGCAGAGTCGCTTGAGCTGATGAATCGAGCCGAAATGATCACCGCAAGTGCTGTTAAAGGGGAAGAAGAGGAGTTTCTTAATTTGAAATCTTTTATCGGGGAAAATGATGAGCGGCTCCAGCTCGTTAAATTCATACTGCTTTCAGGTGATTATCCTGAAGATCGCCGCCAGAAAATTTTTGCCCGGCTTGATCTTCAAGCTCCCGAAGATCAAGATTCCGGTGCACCCCCCCGCTCGGAGCTTCGCCGTCAAGCAGAAGTGGGGTTGTCCGCACAGGGGAAGAATTCCGGCGATGCAACGGCTCTGTCTGAGGATCAGTTGGATCTTTTGGTGAATTATCTGGCTCGCTCGGGGGGCATTGGAGTCCAGATTGATATTCAGGGGAATGGAGAGCTGTTTGAGCTTGTGATTGCCCTTTATCGGGAAGATGCCGAAGCACTGGAGCGGAATGTTCTTGCGCGTGTTTATGTGCGCAATGCCGAAGCCGTTGCAAGCCTAAGAAGCAGGCTAGCTCAGGGTGAAACCTACGCACAGCGTTTTGCGGTGGGTTTCGTCATGCCTGAGGGGCTTAATATGGATGCTGTGACGCAGAGGGCTTTTTTCCAAGGCTATGCGCAGGGTTTGTCCGCAGGAGCAGGGGAGGTGCTTTTCGGCGGTGCGCTTCCGGAATCTTTAAGGCAGGCACTTCAGAGATTACAGGCTGACGTGAAGGTGAGAGCGGGTCTTGGCGCAAAGGCGCAGAGGGCGATGACGCTGCTTGGGAATGAACAGGCGACAGTGCCGGTGGCAACGCTCGGTACGAGTGCTGAGGGATTTAAGGCGGCATATTTTCCGCTGATGCTTGGCGGTGACGCGGCGCTTGCGGCGATTCAAGACGACCCTGAGAAGGCTAGGCTTCTGGGAGAGATCACGGCGCGCAGTCAGATTCATCTTGCGAATCTTTTGAAAGACCCGACTACGAAACTGACGGCCATAGAGATCAAGGCGGCCCTTTTGAAGGCGATGCATCTTGAGGGCCTTGCAGCCGAGAGCTTCTTTGAAGTGACGGGTCAGGGGCTGAGCCTGAATGCCGGGAAACTTGGTGATCTTGCCGCAGAGATGAAAACCTCCATGCTGGTTGGAAGCTCCGCTTAAGGGCTTGGGCACTGCCTTGATCGGGCAGGCACGAAAGTTCACAAAGCCGTCTCAGCCGAGGCTCGTCTTTAAAACAGAGTTTATAGCAATTCCCCCCCCCCACCGAAGATCTCAAGGGTCCACGCATTCTCATCCGCAGTCCATGGCCTCGCCCCTCTGCTCCTCGTGCAAAATGACACCGCGCATTGATTTTATTGGGCGCGCAGTCTATCAAAGCATGACGAATGAGATGTCAGCCCGGTGCGAGTCTCTTCTTTCTTCCCGCAGACAAGCTTGACGTGTAATCCCTCTCAGCATCTCAATTTAGCGTGTATCTTTCCCAAAATCGCCGCAGGATAAAAAAGAATAAAAGAGGGTCCTGAGAGTCAAGAAGGATAGATGATTCTTTGAGTTTCAAATAAGCGGGTGTGTCTTGCGGAAAGTGCAGGGTTGAGATCAGGCCTCGGTCATCTTGCGCACTCGCGCGTCAGGGTAATTATTTCTTGAGAGCTTTGAGGCGCAGGAGAAGTTTTCGGAAGGTCTCCCTGCGTTCCAGCGGCAGAAGAACCTCGTACGCGCAGGGCACGACGAAGAGCGTCAGGATAGTTGAAACAAAGACACCCCCGATGATCGCCACGGACATGGGAACACTGGTTTCAGAGCCGGGGCCCAGAGCCAGAGCGGGGGGAATCGCCGCCGTAATCGTCGATACCGAGGTCATGAGGATCGGGCGGAAGCGGATGGGGCAGGCCTGCCTCAGCGCATCCTGCGGGCTTTGCCCGCGCTCGCGGAGCTGATTGGTGAACTCCACAAGCATAATAGAGTTTTTCTTGACGATGCCCATGAGCAGCAGAAGACCAATGACGCTGAACATGTTCAGCGAAAATCCGCCCATCCAAAGAGCAATAAAGGCTCCCGAGAGGCTGAAGGGAAGGGCCAGAAGGACGGTGAAGGGATGAATGACATGGTTGAATTGAGAAGCCAAAACCATGTAGGCAATGAGGACGCCCAGCCAGAAGGCTGCCAAAATACTCGAGGATGACTCTTTGAAAGTTTGGCTGGTCCCGCTCAGGACTTGACGGTAGCCTTGCGGCAGTATTTTGGAACCGATCACGGCGGCCTTGGCCATGGCGGCAGCCTGAGATTGTCCTTCGCCGACATTTGAAAAAACAGAGATGGCTCTTTCACGGTCACGCCGGGTGATGGTCATGAGACTCGGGCGTTCTACAAAATCCACGACGTCCATCAGACGAACCAGCTCGCCGCGGTTATTCCTGACACGCATCATCTCAATATCGGCGCGTCTCTGGCGCTCATCCTTGATCAGGCTGACGCGGACGTCGTAACGGCGGCCGGCGCTCGTGTATTTACCCACGCGCTCGCCCGCCACCAGGGCATTGATTGTTCGGGCGATTGTGCTGACCGAAACTCCCCGGGCAAAAGCCTTCGCACGGTTGGGCACGATCTGAACCTCCGGCATGCCCTCGAGGTAATCTGTATCAACGTCTCGGAAGAGAGGGTCTTTTTTCATGTCCGCCATGATTTGTTTCGAATAACCGACAAGTTTATCCCAGTCGGGCCCGCGGATCGTGAATTCCACAGGAAAACCCCGGCGGGAGGTGAGTCCCCGAGTCGAAAGATCCTGCACATAAATCTGAACGTCCGGAATTTTACCGACTTCATTACGGAAATAGCCCATGATATCGGCCTGCGTTGTCTTCGAACCGGTCTTGGGATTTTTCGAGCGATCATCCTTGGGTTTCAGAGTGAAGAAAATCATGCCGGCATTGGACTCACCGCCGCTGAATCCGCCGACAGCGGCCATGTAGCGCGTGACGTCAGGATTTTTCATAATAAGGGCTTCGACTTCTTTGAACTTTCCGTCGGTGAATTCCATGGATGACCCGATGGGGGTCTTGATGCGGGCCATAAACATACTTTGATCCTGAGCCGGAACAAACTCTTTGCGTATCGCGCCAACCAGCATCATGCTGAGCACAAAGAAAACAAGCGAGGCCCCTAGAACCTGCCATCGCCGCGCCAGGCAAAAGTGGAGGGCGCGGGTGTAGGCTTCGGTCAAGCGCTGCATCGCTTTTTCAAAAGTTTTACCGATCCAGGTCTTGCGTTCACCGATTTCAAGAAATTCCGCGCAGCGCATGGGGGCGAAAGAGACGGCCTCGAAAAGCGAAAGGACAACGGCGACCGAGATGATGACCCCGAATTGAAGCAGGAATTTGCCCATGATGCCTTCCATAAAAACCACAGGCAGGAAGATGGCGACAACCGCCGTGGTGGCGACGACGGCGGCGAGCGAGATTTCACGGGCTCCGTCGAGAGCCGCCTGAAGCCTGGATTTTCCCATCTCCCGGTGGCGGACGATATTTTCGAGCACCATGATGGCATCATCGACAATGATGCCGATGGCCAGCGTCAGCCCCAGCAGCGTAAAAGTGTTCATCGTGTAATTAAGAGCGTTCATGAAGATGAAGGTGCCCAGGAGAGAAAAAGGGATGCCGATGATGATGTTGAAAGTTGAGCTGAGGGAACCCAGGAAAAGCCAGCAGATCAGCGAAGTCAGAATCGCAGCCATGGTCATATGAAAAACAAGCTCGCCGACTGCTTCCTCGATAAAGTGGGTGCTGTCGAAGTTGATGCCGATCGAGTAACCCTCGGGCAGGGAAGATTTTATTTCCGAGACCCTCTGCTTGATGGCGTGTCCGGTGGCGACGGCGTTCGCTCCCCGAATTTTCTTGATACCCATCCCGAC
>VFQY01000114.1 GCA_018883425.1 Candidatus Omnitrophota bacterium
GGCATCCAGGGGAGCCCCTTGCGTTTCATCGACTCCATAAGCCGAGCGTGGTCCGTCGGGCAATAAAAGAGAAAGAATCCCCCTCCTCCCGCTCCTATGATTTTCCCGCCGAGAGCGCCGTTTTGCAAAGCCTCTGAATAGCACTCATCGATGAAAGGATCGGTAATCCTTGCCGTCAGCAGCTTTTTAGCTTGCCAATGCTCATTGAGGATTCTCCCGAAAGAATCCAGATCGCCCTTCTCGAAGGCGTCGCGCGTCCTTAATCCGAGCTCCTTAATACGATGCATCGCCTCAACGGATTGAGGCTCGTTTTTCTCGACACTGCGGGTCTGTTCCGAGAGAATCTCAGAAGCTCTTCGTTCTATCCGCGTATAGAAGAGCAGAAGATTGCTTTCAAGCTGGTTGATGACCTCAGGCTGAATACGGAGCGGTTCAACCCGCACGTGACCTGCCGTATCAAACGTCAAACAGGTCAATCCTCCGAAAGCCGCCGCATATTGGTCCTGCTTTCCAATCGGCTCACCCAGAAGCTCAATTTCGATCTTGCAGGCCTCCTCGGCCAGCTGATCCAGCCCGACGTATTCTCTCTTGTAATGATGCAGGGCATTGAGAAGGGAAACGGTGAAAACACTTGAGGATCCAAGCCCGCAATTGGCAGGCACGTCCGCGATAGAAACGGCTTCGATGCCCCGGCGGATACCGAGGAGCTTAAACGCCTCTCGGAAAATACGGTGCTGGATAGCGTCCGCGTCTGTAACGATTTCGGTCTTGGAATAGCTGAGGCGGATGCTGTCGTCGAAACGCTTGTTCACACACAGGTAGATGTATTTGTTAATTGCACCGGCAATGAGAAACCCACCGAAGCGGGAGTAATAGGAGGCAATGTCGGTGCCCCCGCCGCCCAGGGATATTCTCACGGGTGCCCTGCTGATGATCATACTTTCTCCTCGTCTACCCTACGCTGAAAACTTTCAATTCCCTTGCGTGAGCCTATTTCATAAAAGCGATTTCGAACCTCATAGGCTCTCAATCGGCGCGCACCGATCAGTCGTTGAAATATCTCCCGCAAACCAAAAGCCTTACCCTCCGGAAAAGAACGGAGAACCGTCTTGGGTAAAACGGTCAAACCATAATCGATATAAGGCCGCGGCTTGGCTTTGTCATAACTGTACTCGCTGACATATCCGTTCTCAACCTCGAGATTACTTGGGTCATAGAGGTCTTCGTTGCGGTAGACCGTCATGAGGCCGTCCGTCGGGTGCTCTCCGTGCTGCGCCCACACAGCCTGATAATTCATATGCAAATAGGAGTCTCCGTACATCACCATGAATCGTTCTTTCAAAAACGGCTCAGCTTTTTTTAATGCCCCGCCGGTTCCCATAGGCTGAGTCTCTCTGCTCGTTTGAATCCGAACTCCGAATTGTCGTCCGTCGCCGAAATAATTCTCGATTTGATCCCCAAGATGTCCTGTGCAGAGCACGATGTCCCTCACGCCGGCGGCAGCCAGAAGCTCCAGCTGATACTGAAGAAAGGGCTTGTCTCGAAACCGAATCATCGATTTCGGGATGTTCAGGGCTAAATCTCCGAGCCTGGTGGCCAGCCCTCCCGCAAGGATAACCATTTGCATGAACGCCGAACTCCTGCTCGATTGCGTTTACGTGAAGACTGCCGAAGCATCGCTTCGAAATTTGAGAGCTCATCCCACAGTTTGAGAAATCGAGGCCGGGGCAGCCCACGGGTTCCGAACCCGCTCCATGGACTGGACTAAAACACCATCCGTTCGATCAGAGGCAACCGAGACCTTCCTCTGAGAGTCCCCCTCGCCCGAAAAATATTAGCGGGGTCTTATCTCACTGTCCTCCAAAACCTCGCGGATCGTCCTCAGGACTGCTTGCTTTGACGTCATCTGAGGTCGCCATCCAAGCTTCTGAATCTTCGTGATGTCTAATCGGTAATGAGGAACGTCGCCCTTCCATCCTCTCTCGCTGCGGCTGTAGACCACCTTGGTTTTTCCCTCAAGTCCCATAGACTTAATCACCATCAGCGTGATATCTCTCACACTGAGATAGCTGCCGCTGGAAATATTGAAAACATTGAGCGGCTCCCGGGCTCTTTTCATCACGAGGAAAAGCGCGCTTAAAAGGTCTTCCACATGCAGATACGATTTTGACTGACGCCCGTTGCCCAGCACTCTTAACCTGCAAGAATCCGTTTTAAGTTTCTTGATGAGATCAAAAACAACTCCGTGCGTAGGTCTTGGGCCGATAATGTTGGCCAGGCGCAGCACCCAAGCCTGCATACCATAGAGAAAGCTGTAAGCGCTGATCATCGCTTCGCTGGAAAGTTTGGCGGCCCCGTACATCGACTGCGGGCATAGCGCCCCTTGATTTTCCCGCATGTACTTCCGGCCGCAGTCCCCATAAACCCCGCTGCCGGAAAAGTAGACTATTTTGCGGGTTCCGGAGCGTCTCATGGCTTCAAGTACATAAAAAGTCGCACGAATCCCCTGATGAAAATCCAATCCTGGATTTCCCATAGCCTTCATGATGTCGGAGTTGGCCGCCAAATGAAAAACGGTCGGATCGCCTTTAAGAATCGGGCCCAGAGCGCGCTCATCGAGAACATCTCCCTTCACAAACCTGAACTGGGAAGATGTCAAAGCACCTCGTAAATGACTTTTCTTTCCCATCGTGAGGTTATCGAATACCGTCACCTTATAACCGCTCCGCAGGAGACGGTCGGCGAGCTGACTGCCTATGAAACCCGCGCCGCCGATAACCACAGCTCTCTTCATCTTGCACCCTTTGCTTGCCGCATTTTCATGACATGTCACACTGACGGATTGGGGCCAGGTCGCCTGTATGTCTCAAGAGAGAAGTATTGTCCGAGCGGTTCCCCCATGTCGCTCTCACGGAGTGTTGGGCCGCGAGCACAAATATAAAAAAATCAGAAGGTCCGTTCACGGGGTCCCCTCCAAAAAAAACTTACAACGACCGAGGAAAGCATTCCATCGATCTGAAGTGGAACGCGTTTCTCAAAGATACTTAGGTTCGGCGTTGAGCCCGGCAGAACAGCGTTTTGGACAGTTGGACCCGACGTTGTTTTATCGTCAGAGAAGGCCCCTAACTCAAGGCTTTTCAGGTTTACTCTTTGTTAGGGCTAGAATCATGCGGCAAGCGTCTGGCAGATCCCGCGCAGTGTAGTCGGATTGAGGAGCATCTCCAGGATTAGCCTGGATAAGAATCGTTCTGCATCCCGCCTGTCTTCCTGCGCTTATATCGGTGAGTCTGTCGCCTATCATGAAGGATTGGACTAAATCGATGTTCCACTCCGCCGCCGCTTCCAGGATCATGCCCGGCTTGGGTTTTCGGCACCGGCATTGATCCCGATCATCATGGGGACAGACATAGATTTTTCGAAGTCCGTGCGGCCCAAGCGAGGCCATGAGCTTGATATGCATAGCCTCGAGTTCGGAGGATGCCATGCCCCCCCTGCTGATATCAGGCTGGTTAGTCACCGCAAAGAGGTAATACCCAGCTCCGCTGAGTTCGGCCAACTGTTTTTCGAGATCCGGAAAAATCTCGAAGTCTTTGGCAAGACGCGGCGAGCGCGGCTCGCCGTCACGCACAACATTCCGGCTGAGAACTCCGTCTCGATCCATAAAAACACCGGGACGCTTCGGTATCATGGATGAACGGAATCTCCGACAGATTCTCGGGATCCAAACTCGGATGGGGACAGATAGACCTGCGCGGAACTGTCCGTCAAGGGCATCGACGGGCACATCGCGCAAACACGGCCGTAACTATGAGAATGCGTCACCTTGAGGCCCTCTGGACTTTAGGGCTTGACCTCTTCGGCAGGGAGACCGAGCTTCTGGCGTCGGGCTTTGTTGGCTTCATACATCGAAGGCCCCAGAATTTCCTGTGCGAGAAGATCTTTGTCTTTGCCATTGTCAAAATCGTAGTCCATGACGGCATGAATAACGAGAACGCGGTCAAGAGGCATGGCAAGAACCTCCTTGTTCGTCAAGAGAGTTTGATTGATCCAATCGGCATAATAGGCGGGCGTCTGAGAAATCTTGCCGTTACCCTGCTGCGCGAGAAGCTGAATCACGGCCGCTAGGGCAATCCGCTGGTCATCGGGATGCAGACTCCCCCAGCTCTTCATATTCGTCGAGAGTTCTGCCATCATAGCGTTGTATTGATCGGGAGATTTTCGGGTAAGAGCGGCTCCTGCTTGTTTCAAACCAGCTTGAGCGTAATCAGGTTTAACGGCGGTAGCCGCGCTGCGCTGATTGCCGGACTGTGCGAAAACCGCTATCGCGGCGGCTGATAGAATACCTAAAATCAAATAAAGCGTTTTCTTTTGCATCGAGAAGCTCCCTGGCCCATAGGCCTTTCAATAAAAATCCTTTAAAATAGCTATGGCGGCTTTGATCTGATTCTGCGCCGCCGGGTTGTCCGGTGCCCCGTCCTCGACAACGACATCCGGAACCAAACCGACACCGTCGATGTGACGGCCTTTGGGGCTGACATAACGGGCCGTTGTAATTTTCATTGCCGAACTTTCATCCAGGGGAATTACCGACTGCACCGATGCCTTTCCGAAAGTTTTCACGCCGACGATCGTCGCTCTTTTATTGTCCTGCATCGCGGCCGAAAAAATCTCGGATGCACTTGCGGAGAATTGATTGACGAGAATGACGACAGGATAATCGTACACCCGAACAGAGCCTGTTGCAACATGCTCCTTGCTCTGGACATCGATCTTGCTCGAGACCGACACGATTTTGGCCCCGGCAGGCAGAAATCTCTCTGCCATGGCCACCGCCTGCGTCATCAACCCGCCTGCATCGTTGCGCAGATCGAGAATCAGTGCTTTCACGCCTTGTTTCTCCAGGTCCTGCAGCCCCTTATCCATCTGCTGAACGGTTTTCTCCTGAAAGTCCATGATTTGCATGTAGCCGATGGCCCGGCCGACCTTCCGAATATCGCGGATGGCATCAATCTCAATCAGCTCGCGCTTGAGACTCACTTCAAACTCTTTTTCACGGAAGAGCCGAACGATAACCTGAGTGCCAGCCTCGCCT
>VFQY01000031.1 GCA_018883425.1 Candidatus Omnitrophota bacterium
TGGATTGGGAAGTATAGTATCGACGGATACAATGCTTAACTATTTGGGGGTAAAAAGAAATGTGGCAAAACTAAGAAAAAACAACGAATGTAGTGCCAAAGAGGCAATGAGTAAAAGCGAAGTAAAGGAATTTACCTATGATAACGATGCAACCTATTTCAGTAGTAGCAAGGAATGCGCTGAATATTCATATAAGAAAGAAAAGCAAATGAGCGCCCTGGGCGATCTTGATGCCGCCGTTCAGGAACAGACGCAGAGTCTTCAGCGGCTGCGGGCCAAGATGTTAGGACAGGGTCAGCATGCCCGGGTCATTTCGATCATTTCCAAAACCGCCAAAGACGAGGGACTGACCCTGGCTGTCATGAAGCCTCTTCCCCCCCCTAAAGCAACTCAGACGGAGGGCGAAGAGGGCGTGCGCGAGTCCCTTTTCCTTGTCGAGGCTGAATCCGGGTACAAACAGCTCGGCCGCTTTATCGACCGCTTGAGGTCAGCTGAGCTGATGCTGCACGTTCACGAGCTTCGCTTGCGCAGTATGAATCGTGAGACAGGAACTTTGAGAGCAGAAGTCATTATTGCCGCTTTTAAGGAGCATGAAGTTAAAGGGGAAGATGTGCGACCATGAGATCCAATCAGATGATTAAAGTTTTTTTTCTTTCAGGCGTTATTTTTCTTATCGCGTTCTCTCCGGCCTCTAATGGCATTCATAAAGCTTATGCCGATGAGCCGACGGACGCGGACTCAGCCTTAGGCACGGAAGACTCGGAAGGATGGGGAAGAGACCCCTTTTCCGCCAATGAAGAAAAGAAATCTGCCGAGGGCGGTTCTGAACAGGGACAGCTCGCCTTGACGGGAATCATGATCCGCAGCGACCGTAGAGTCGCTCTTGTGAATCATCAATTTGTACATGAAGGGGACACTCTTTCAGGCTCCAAAGTTCTCCGCATCGAAAAGGACCGGATAGTTCTGGACCGCAACGGAGAAGAAGAAACCCTGAAGCTTGGCTTATGAAAAAACTCTCAAAAAGCGTTTCTTTTTTTACAGCCCTCATGCTGACGGCGTGGCCTTTGCACGCAGCCCCCGAAACTGCAGATTTTCCGGATTCACCCAAGGCCGGCGAAGCCCAGAGCATTCTCAGTCTCCATCAAGCCGAAATCCGCGATGCTTTGCGTCTGATCGCAACAGAGTATGATCTCAGTATTGTCATGAACGACGAAGTGACGGGGGCGGTCACTTTGCGGCTTAAAAACGCGTCGCTTGTGAATACGCTTGATGCCCTGCTCGTTTCTCGGGGGCTGGACTACGACATCCGCGATAATATCATTCGAGTCGCTTCAGCCAAAGATATCGCTGAGGAAAGAAAGCAAAGAAACTCCAGGCAGGAGCGGGAGGGGCTTATCACAGAGGTCCTCACCTTGCATTATCTCGATGCCATCGATATGAAGCCGACGCTTGAATCGATGCTTTCATCCCGCGGAAAGATCAGCGTGCTTGAGCAAAGGCCGCACAAAGGATTTGCTTTCGGAAGCGCCGGGGGCTCGTCTTCCTCGGCCAAAGGGACTTCCTCCAGTTCGTCGGGATCGGGCTCAACCCCGTCTCTGTTCGGTGCACTCGGCGCAGCCGCAGGCGCAGCGGCCGGCGGGGGAGGCGGTGAAGGCAGCGACAGCGGAGGGCTCCTGAAGTCGCGGAGCTCTGAGGAATCGGCCCGTTCCAAAACGCTTCTTTTGACGGATTTAAGATCTCAGGTGGAAAGAATCAAGGAGGTTGTGCGCAAACTGGATGTGCCGCCCCGTCAGGTTCTCATTGATGCCAAAATTCTTGAGGTGAATTCGGCGACGCTTGAAGATATTGGTCTGGATCTGGAAAGTTCTTTTTTCAGAGGCAAGAATTCACCCTTGAACAACTCATTCGCGGGAGATTTGAATTCCGGAAGTTCCAATACCGCGATCAGCCCGGACATACTCTCCAACGTTTTTCCGGCTGACACCGATTCGGGGATCCATGCCGTTTTCACGAAGGTCGAGGGTGAGGACCTGACCGTGATTGTGCACGCGCTGCTTCAGGATAAAAGGACCAAGACGCTTTCGTCACCGAAAATTCTCACGGTGGAAAATCAGGAGGCGGCGATCCTGGTCGGCGAGCAGTTTCCTATTTTCCAGTCCAATGTCTCGGATCAGGGAACGGTGACAGAATCTCTTTCGTATTACCAGCCGATCGGCATCAGTCTTCAGGTGATTGCGCAGGTGACGCCGAAAGATGAGGTCATTTTGATTATTCATCCGACGGTCAGCGCTGTCGGCGCTTTTGTTACGGGGACAAGCGGACTGACGCAGCCTCGGATCACAACAAGGGAAGCCGATACCCGGGTGCTGATGAAGAATGGCGAGACCCTGGTTATCGGCGGTTTACTGGAAGACGAGGATCAAAACCGGTACTGGCGGATTCCTTTTCTTGACCGCCTCCCGCTCATCGGGAAGGCTTTCACGAGGCGTCAGGATAATTCGGATCAGAGAAACCTTTTGATCTTCATCACCCCGCGGATTATTGACGCCGAAAGCGCCTCGCTCACGGATTCTGAGAAAAGCACGCTGGAAGGAATTCGACAAGGCGAAGCTGCCGCAGCACTCACGACGAACCAGGCCGTTCTCTAAACAAACTGCGCCGGGTTCAGACTTCAAGATTCCGCCGGTATCGAATAGACATTTTCCCTCTCCCCCCGGCGATTTCTTTTGATGGGACGCCTTTCGTGATCGACGGCGGTCGTGTTGATATCCTGGAGAGAATGCCCGCACCCACGGGGGTGATATTTTTTTTGAGCGCCTTGCGTGCGGGAAACTGAGGGAAGCTGCGGCTCTTTCATCAAACGCCCGCCTCTGAACCTTGATACCGCGTGATTTCAGGGTGCTTCGCAAAAAGGCAGTTGAGCCCGTCGAGAAGAAGCCGTGATGACGAGGAAGCTCGTCCGAGTCTTCGTGCCGTATCGTTTTACCTCAGAAACCGTCAGCGGGGATTTGAGAAAATCGATTTGTTCAGTATCAAACGAATTTGGAGGGGTGTATGGGTTATTTGATTTTCGGCGCAACAGGCGGTGTGGGCTCTGAACTGACCCGCCGGCTTACTGAGCGGGGCGAAAAGGTTTTTTTGGCCGCTCGAGATTCAGTGAAGCTCGAAAAACTCGCGGACTCTTGCGGCGCTTTTTTCGAATCGGCGGACGTTACGGACAGTGCTCAAGTTGAGCGTGTTTTTGCCGTTGCCCGGGAGAAACTGGGACAAGTCGAAGGAGCCGCTTGCTGCGTTGGAAGTTTGCTTCTGAAACCCGCGCACCTGACTCAGGATCGGGAGTTTGAGCAGACTTTGCGGGTGAATCTTTTCGGTGCTTTTTATGTTCTTCGAGAGGCCGTCCGAGCTATGAGCGAGGCCGGCGGCAGTCTCGTGCTTTTATCGTCAGCAGCGGCCCGGATCGGGATCGCGAACCATGAAGCCATTTCTGTGGCAAAGGCGGGCGTTCAAGGGCTCGCGCTTGCGGCCGCCGCGACCTACGCCGCCAAGAATATCCGCGTGAACGTTGTGGCTCCCGGAATGATTGAGACTCCGCTGACTGAAACGATTCTCAGAAGCGCTTCCGCCCGTAAAATGAGCGAGGGTATGCATGCTCTCAAAAGGATCGGAAAACCGGCGGATGCAGCCTCCTTGATTGCGTGGCTCTTAGATCGTGAAAACAGCTGGGTCACCGGACAGGTGTTCGGTGTTGACGGCGGTCTAGGCACCGTTGTTCCCCGCCTGGACTCCTCCGCGCGAAGCTGACGCTTTCACGGATCCAGAGATTTTTTTTTCGACGAGCCCGGCCCCAACGGCCGAAGTGCTCCGGTTCATGAAGCATCTTTCTGACGAAGGGGCTGACTCGATTCATTTTGGTTCACCGCGCATTTCCTGACCTTTAAACCCTCCGCGAATGATTTTTCCGCCGCAAAAAATTTGGAATAGAAACAGGCGGGGTCTTTGTGCAGGTCAGGCTTGAGTCAGGGCACGCCGCCGCGAGCATTCCGCTTCCATAACAAAAATCCCTTCAGGATTTGAATTTTTTCTCCTTCCGCGCCCGAAACGGCCTTCATTTTGATAAAGACTGTTAAAAAGGGCTATAAATTGGCAGAATCCAATTTATTTTTAAGCTTTGACCCTGTCAAAAAGAAGTTTTCCCTGCTACACTTCGAACTTAAATTTTTTGAAAAAGGATTGGTAAACTATTGATGAGTTTTGAGTCAGGGCATCAGATCAAAGTTTTATTTGCAGAAAGCAATACCCCGTATTCCCGGCAAATGGCCACAGAGCTGTGGGAAAGCGGCCGCGAGCATTTCGACATTAAACTCGTTGCCAAGGGCGAGGAGGGGCTGAACGTCCTCCGCCGAGAGAACTTTGACGTAATTCTGCTGGAGCTGGGCAACGAGCTTGACCTGACGCGGTCTCTGGAAATGTATCAGGCTGAATCTAAAGATACGCCGATTGTTCTCCTGGGCGATGTTGAGGATCAGCAATTGGCGGATTCCCTGATGAGGTCGGGCGCTCACGATTATCTCGTCAAAAACAAAATCAATTCCGGCATTGTTTCGCGGGTCCTGATGTATTCGGTGTGGCGGAGACGGCTTATGAAGAAACGAAAAAAGATAAGCGCCAGTTACCGCTGGATGTTCGAAAAGGCTGCTTTGGCGATGACGGTTGTCGATGCCCGCGGAATCGTCCGCGAAGCCAATGTGCGGGCGGAAAAAGCGCTGGGCGTTTCTTCCCGCGAGATGCGCGGTAAGAAAGTCACCGATTTGTTTGCCTTTGAGCTAAGACCGGCCGGTCATGACGGCGCCTGGCATACGCTCTTAAATGGGCAACAGGTCAATTTTCAGGAAGCTGGCCAACCTTCGCCGTTCACCCTCCGTGTCGTGGACTATGAGGATTCGGATGTCGACGGGTCTCACTATCTTTTGGTTCTGGATCCCGAGGCCTCTGCCGAGACCCCGGTTTCCGAGAGCGGCAAATCGAGCGACGTTCCCATGGCGCTCAAGCGCCAGGCCTATGAAGTGATCGATATTGACCGCAAGCTGGGCTATGTCGACCAATTAAAAGCAGAGTTTCTTGCAATGGTTGCTCATGAGATCAAGACCCCGATTGCCGCCATCGACGGTTACTTTCAGCTTTTAGGGCGCGAGCTCAAAGAGGGGCTTACCGACCGCCAGGCGGATCTGCTGGCCCGCATTCAAAATGCCCTGGAGAATCTGCGCCAGCGTTCCCTGGAATTGATCCAGTGGTCCGAACTGGAAAAAAATAAGGAAACCGCGCCGATCGGCTGTATCGATATTTCGGATTATGTACGCGAGTCTTTCATGATGTTCGAGGGCGCCGCGAGGATGAAGAGTATCTCAACCGAACTCGAGACGAAAGGCGAGGTTCTCAACATCTGGTGCAATCCCAAGCACATCAAAACGATTCTGAACAATCTTCTGAGCAATGCCGTTAAATACACGCCTCATGGCGGGGGCGTCAAACTGATGGTTGAATATCAAAAGGGCGGCGTGCTCATTTCCGTTTCCGATACGGGGATTGGAATCGAGCCCTCGGATCAAAATAAAATTTTCGAACCTTTTCAAGGGGTCAGGAAAACGCAGATGCAGGGACAGACGGCGGAAAGCACCGGGCTTGGTTTGAGTCTCGTGAAGCGAATTGTCGAAGCCTGCAAAGGATCCATCGAGTTTAACAGCGCCCCCCAATGCGGATCGGAATTCAGGGTCTTTCTGCCTCGGGACCGCCGCCGGAGGGACGCTTGAGCGCAGGCAAGAATATCCTCATCGTCGACGACAATCTGGATATCGGGGATCTCATCACGCTGACTCTCCGGGACTCCGGACATCACTGTCATCAGGTCACGACCTGCGCAGAGGCTCTGGCCTATCTGGACACACACGTTCCTTCGCTTATTCTTTTGGATGTTAACCTTCCCGACGGCAACGGGCGTGATTTTCTAAAGACGCTCAAGCAGAAGAATCCCCAGCAGCCTGTCATGATGATCAGCGCTCACGGATCCATTGCTCTGGCGATGGAATGCATTCAGCTCGGCGCTTATGATTTCGTCGAAAAACCCTTTCATGTGGACGAGCTTCAAATGCGAGTGGCGCATTTGTTCGAAAAAGACCATCTCGAGAAAAGAATCGAAGCGCTGGAATTTCAGCTTGGGGAGAAGCATCAGTTCAAAAGTTTGGTGGGCAAAAGCCCTGTTATGGCCCGGGTATTCGAGAGAATCGAGATTGCCGCGCAAAGCGATATCAACGTGCTTGTGACCGGTGAAAGCGGAACGGGCAAAGAGCTTGTTTCCCGGGCGATTCATTTTAACGGACCCCGCGCCTCGGGCCCGTTCGTGGCGATTAACTGCAGTGCTCTGCCGGCACAGCTGCTGGAAAGCGAACTCTTCGGTCACGAAAAGGGCTCGTTTACCGGCGCCGTCGCCAAGCGTATCGGCAAATTTGAAGCGGCTCAGGGCGGAACGCTCTTCCTGGACGAGATCGGTGAGATGCCCATGGAACTGCAGTCTAAGCTCCTGCGAGTTCTCCAGGAGAGAGAATTCGACAGACTGGGAAGCAACGAAACGGTGAAAGTGACCGCCCGCTTTGTCTTTGCGACCAATCAGGATTTAAAAAAGCAGATTGTCGAAAAGAAATTCCGGGAAGATTTGTTTTTTAGAATCAACGGTTTACCCATTGAAATCCCGCCTCTTCGCCAGCGGTCCGAAGATATTCTCCCCCTGATTCAATTTATAGCCTCCAAGAACGCAGCGGGCAAGCCGGCAGGCCCTCTCGAGATTGATCCGGCAGCCGCCGAAATTCTCTTTCGCTACCCTTGGCCCGGAAACGTGCGCGAACTGGAGAATTTTGTTGAGAGGACTCTCCTTCTGAAACGAGGAGAAAGATCCCTTCAGAAAGAGGATGTGATCTCGATGCAGACCGCCGCCGAGCCCCTCAGCGATCTCAATCTTGAAGCCATGGAGAAGAAATTTTTCATTGAAGCCCTCAAGCAATCCGGCGGCCACGTGGCCAAAGCGGCCGGGCTGCTGGGTATTTCTCGCGATACAGCCTACCGGAAACTCAAGAGCTACTCTCTGCAGTCTTATACAAGTGTCTGAAAATCAGACTTATTTTGATTTTCAAAAAAAGACTTAACCCCTTCAATTTAAATAACTTAAGTAATAAAGTCCCGCCGCGTCTATTCTGAAATTAAGACAGCCCTTTCAAGTCAACTTCTTTATCCTTTTTAAAAAAATCCTAAGTTGTTTAATTAAAACACTTTAGGATTTTTTAATTTTGAAAATAAGTCTGGCACGCAACTTGTTAATAAATGATCAAAATTAGCATCTGATACTAAAAGGAGATTGCATATGAGAACTGAATCTAAGGAAAGATTGAAAGGGGCCGCGGTTGCCGGGTTGACGGCAATCACCCTGATGCTTGCGCCTCGCTCGGTTCTGGCAGATACCAAAACTGTTCAGCATGGCGTGACGCTGAGCGTTCCGACGAAACTCGAGTTGACGGCAGATGCGGCCAATTTCACGCTGACCTTTGCTGACTTTGCGAAAAGTTCCGAAACAGATTCAAAAACCGTCGTGTATGGACTCAAGGGCAATAACGTCACGCGTTTGACCTCGGTTCTTACGGGTCAGCTTGCTGCACTTTTCCCCAATATCGATTTTCAGGCCGATGTCGGCGCTTTCACCAAGGTGTCGGGCAATGCAACGATTGTGGAGGCGGGGGCGGGTTTCAGGACTATCGGCGCTGCTGCACCGCTGGGCTTGGCCAATAAACAGGTGGATAGCGGCACCGGCAAGATGGTCAATGGCAATCTGCCCATCACGTACAAGGCTGTCGCACTCAACGACCTTGAAACCGGAACTTTTACCCAGACGCTGACCATCTCCTTTATCGATACATGATTCAGCGGGTTGTTTGAAGTAGAAAACTTGTATGAAATTAAGACAAACGCGCAAAATACGACAAAAGACCTATGAAGATGCGGGTTATATAATGAAGCTCAGGGTTATCCAGGACATTGGAGACAGTCAGAAGATAAGAAAAAGAGTTTTTCGGGGCGCATCGGCAAATTTCGAAGGTTTGCGGTATTTCCCCTAGGAGAACGGCAAAAAAAGGATCGGGTTCACGGGTTGGCATTAGCTTTGCAATTCTGGGTGCCGTTGCACTCAAACCAAAGCTAAAAGGAGCTGATCATGAACTCGAAAATCAACCAAAAGAAAATCTTCTCAGTCATCGCAATCGCCCTCATGGTGGCCTTCGTGCCGAAAGCGTTCGCAGATGCAGTGTCGGTGAGTCATTCGGTGAGCTTGGCCGTCCCGACAACGCTGGCCTTCTCCGCGAACGAGACTAATTTCACTTTGACGTTCGCCGATTACATCGCGACCTCAGAGACGGACACCAAGAGCGTTACCTACACGGTCAAAGCTAACAACATGACTAAGACCGCAGGTGTCGTAACAGCCAAGCTGGATGCCCTTTATGACAACATTGATTTCAAAGCAGATGTGGGTAGCTACACCAAGACAAGCGGGAACGGCAGCTTGAAAGAGACAGCGGCCGGCTTCACAACAATTACAGCGGCATCCGCTGTCAACCTTGCGGATCGTCAGACGGACTCCGGTAACGGTAAAACGGTGCGCGGAACTCTTCCGATCACCTACAAGGCGACAGCCAAGGAAGACTTGTCCGCTCAGACATTGACGGGGGTTCTGACCATCTCACTTATCGACGCATAAGGGAGGAAGTCCAAAAAGCCGGTCCGAGTCGCTCACCCGCGAGGGTGGGCGATTCTGTTTTTTTAAAGGGTTGGGTTGAAAGACATTCACGGGGCCGGGCGGATTCGCTATAATGCCCGTCTCATGGACCTTAAACGATCGAAGAATGACCAATCGTCATCTGGGCTGATGTTTGTTTTGCTGCTGCTGGCCTCGGTGAGCGCACTGCCGGCGCAGGCGCAGGAAGACAATCAACTCCCTCTTCCTGTAGAAGTTTCCGCGGCCCCCGTTTTTTTCTTTAACACGCCCGCAAGTTCCCTGGAATTCAATTTCGATAATTTCACGCGCAGGAGCGAATCGGATACGGTTCAGGTGGCCTATCAGATTCAGGCTAACGACATTCGGGGGACCCGCAACGTTCTGATGATTCAGCAAAGTGATCTTCTGGACGGGGTCGATCTGTTCGCCAGTCTGGAATCCTTCAGCGATTTGGGGGGGACCGCCGTTTTGGTGAAAAGCCGGGCTGAGCCGGTGCTTCTCAGCCCTTCAGCCCAGCCGGTTGCCGATAAGCAGGTGCTTTCGGGCACGGGGCGGATTGTCTGGGGTGATTTCACCATTGTCTACAAGGCCGTCGCCCGTGAAGATCTTGAAGGCGGGAGTCAGGCGGCCATTCTCACGCTGAGCTTTTTGGGGGACTAGTCTTGCTGAGGCGATTTTCTGCTGTTTTCTTTCTGGGTCTGGTTCTGGGTCCGATGTCAGCGGCGGCTGAATCCGTGACCGAGACTCTTCATGTCTCTTTTGAAATCAAGCCGACTTTCCAAGTCGTGATGACGTCCTCAGGGGCCGCCCCGGCCGTCCGCTTTACGCCGCTTTCTCCGAGGGAAGGGCAGCTCAAGCAAAGTATCCGGGTTGAGATTGTCACGAATAAAAATCAGCGTTACTCGATTTATCAGGAATTGAAAAACCCGCTGCTTCATTCCGAAGGCGAGGCTTTTCCCAAGGATGAAATCGAGTTCATGGTGACGCCCGGACGCCAGGGCGGGCAGACCGGGATCCCGGGATTCAAACCGGTGTCCGGCACCCGGGAGCTTATTTTTTCTTCGAATGCTCAGGGCAGTTCCGACATGTTCGAAATCATCTATGTGCTCAAGAATGAGACCCTGCTGAGCAGCGGGGATTATTTCGGGAGTTTTTTAATCTCCGTCAAAAACGAAGGTTAAGATCATGAAAAAACGATTCGCGGCGCTGCTTTTATGTTTGCTGATCTCGGCGCCTCAGCCTGTGCGGGCCCTGGACCTCGAAGTCGTGACGGCGGACGGTTATTCCGACATGGATTTCGGTATTCTCGAGAGCGGTTCCGAGTCTTCTTCGGCCCGCAATTCCACCATGAGACAGGTGCGGCTGATTGTCACCAACCCCACGGGCCGCCCCTACACGATCTCCCAGCTGATTCCCGAAAATCCCAAAAATGAATTGGGGATGCCCTGCCCGGTTGACGCCATGACCTATTATGTGACGATTCTGCGCGGTGAGGGGACAGTCCGCGTGCCCAACCGGGCCCCCGTGGAACAGGGAGAAAAAGAAATATTTATCTCAAGGATACAGGGGGATGCTGCCGAAATTCTTATTACCTACGAACTCCGAGTTCCGCTGGGTCAGAGTGCGGGCAAGTATCGAACCCTCTTTTCATATCGGTTGAAATCTTAGGAAAATGACGATGACCAGATTGATGAAAGTTTTTCTAGCGGCCTTTTTTCTGTTCAGCCTCAATCTGCTCGGCGAAAACGCCTACGCCCAGTCTTCTGACGGGGCTTTCAGTCTCGCGGTGGGACCCACGAATGTCCGTTTGAAAGGTCAGACGGGAGAAACCCGCAATGCGACGGTCCGCATCTGGAACCAGGGATCGATCAAGGTCCGGGTGCAAAGCGAGCTCAATGATATTCAAAACATTCTGGATAAGGACGGCAAACTCGAGAGACAGTTTTTGCCGCCGGGCACCACGGATTTCTCCTGCGCCAAGTGGATCATTTTGGACGCTCCTGAATTTGATCTTGAACCGAATTCCTTCAAGGATGTGAATTTTACGGTTTCTCTGCCTGCCGATCAGACGGGCTCAAGGGGAGCGGCTCTCTTTTTCAGGGGGGTTCCGGCCGAGAACCCGGCCGCTGATGACAGCGATGGGAAGCCCAAAACGAGCGTTCAGCTTCAGCCGCGTCTCGGCGTGCTTGTGTTCTTCGATGTTGAGGGGACGGTTAACCGTCAGGGCGAGCTGAAGACCCTGACCTGGGAGCCGCCCGCCCAGGACAAGCCGCTCATCATCCGCTACGCTTTCGAGAATCAGGGGAATGCCGACATCCTGCTCACGGGAAACTTTTTGATCATGGACAGCCAGCAGGCCCTTATCGCGAAAGGGGATCTCAATCCGATCCGGACTTTCCCAGGAGATCACGGGGTTGCGGAGACAGCCTGGCCGGGGCTTCTGGAGCCGGGCAAGTACGAGCTCATCGTCACTTTCGAACTAGGTCCGGATGCCGCTCAGGTGATAGTGAAGACCATTGATCTGGTTATCGAGTAAACCCCGCACCATCAAGTCCGGCTTCCCGCGTAAACTTCTGCTTCCCGCCGCCGTATGGATTCTCGCCGCGGCGGGCGTCTCTGAGCTTTACGCAGAAACGTCCCAGCAGGTGCTTGCTCTCGAGCCCTACAGCGTTGACCAGGGGCAATCCCTGCTCATTCCGGCGCAGGCACTTCAGCGCTTCGTCATCACAGATCCCAAAGTTCTCGAAGTCCTTGAGAGAACCGATCAAGGCCTTTTTGTGAAAGGTGTTATGGTCGGCAGCACGAGCGTTCTCATCTGGGACGCCGGAGGGCTGAGAACGCTGCGCGTGTCGATCAAGGTGCCCCAGGCTCAAATCAAACTCCACGAAGAAATTAAACAGCAGAGTTCGGAACTCTACCGCTCCCGTAAACGCAGGAATTTCAAATTTTATCATCAATCTTCAGCCTCTGTTCTCAAGACGGGCGAGGTTTATGCCCGAGTGGACGAAGCCACCAAGGTCCAGGATCATGACTTTCGTTTTGAGGGCGAAACGCCTTATGGGAATTTGGAGGGGCAGACTCTGACGGAGTACCGGAAAGACAGAATTCTTGGAAAATCTGTGACCATGCTTCGCGATCTGAAGGGCGGTCTTTATGATTCCAAGATCGGTCCCGTTCAGGGCTATGACCTTATCGGGGGAGAGGACTTCGTCTGGATGAATCAGTTCGGTCTGCCGGGTGTCCGAATCGAAGGTGTTCAGATGAGGCGCACCGAGAGCCGGCTCCTAGATCCTCAATCGAGGCAGGTCGATCTGGATTTTATGACAGGACTCGAGCGCGACGGCGGTCTGATTGACAGCCCCGCGGGTATACGCAACAGGAAACTCAAGGACAGGATGGCGGCCGAGCGCATGGCTTTACACCTGGGCAAGCACACCTGGGCCGGCAGTCTTTTTCAGCGCTGGTCAGGCCCCAAGGAACAGCAGGCCGATCATAACTATGTCGGGGAATACTATTGGCGAGGCAAACCTTTTTTTGCGCGAAGTGAACTGGGCGGAGACGGAGAAATGCACTCGGCCATGGACGCGGAGACCGGCTACCAGAATTCCTGGGTTGAAGTCCGCCAAGGCTGGAAGAATGTCGAAAAAGATTACCGCACCATCACCGGATCGGCGCCGGGCCGAGGCTTTTGGGGTTATTACGGAAGCGGCGGCATCGCGCCTCTCGTGCCCCTCTGGGATTACCGTCAGTTCAGGGTTGTCTGGAATTACTATCTTTACAAAGACCGGTTGTCCCTGGGACCCGATGGAACGTCCAAGTTTATCAAGACGTTTTATCCGGGGTTTCAATGGGAGCTGCCCGCACAAATTTTCTGGAATGTTTATTTGTCTCAGGAAAATTATGAGGCAGCTTCCTTTCCCTACCGGCACCGTGCCGCGGTAAGTCAATTCAGCCGTGACTTCAATTTTTCCGGCCCCTGGATCAAGAGCGTGGTTCTTTTTATCCGCACCGCAGCCGACGCCTACCGCAAAGCGGTGGATTCGCCCGGATTCAATTCAGACCGATTCGAGTTTACTCCAGGCTTTCATTTGAACCTGCCGTTCGGATTTTTCGGAGGCGCCGAATACCACTTGAACCGTCTCAAAGAATTCGAACCGGTCGACTCGGAGGCCGTCACTTATCCGGCGCAGATGCTCATCGAACTGGGGTGGAGAAAACGTCTGGGCGCACTGCCGCTCTTCCTGAATGCGGGGACGCGCTATGTGGACGAAAAGAACACGTTTGGAAAAGTGCATCAGCCCTTTGCCGGGCAGGACCGTTTGGAGTTTGTGCTCGGCCTGCAGTATGAGGTGAAACCGATCGGTGTTTTTTTCGTCGAAAACCGATCGCTCATGGCCCGGTCGATCGAACTGCCGGACAATCGAAATGCGGATGTCACGCTGGATGCCGGTGTACGCGTTCACTGGGACAGCCCCTTTTATTTGCCTTCCCGGGGTAAAGTGAGCGGGTTCGTTTTTATCGATAAAAACGGCAACGGCATGAAGGACGAGCATGAGGCCGGAGTGGCCGGATACCGCATCAAGGTCGAAAAAGGACCCGAGGCGCATTCCGACGGGTCGGGCTACTACGAGCTGGATATTTGGGAGTCTGTCGCGAAAATCAAAGCTGACGGTAAACTGCCCGAAGGATATTTTTTTACCACGGCCAACCAGCGGGAAATCGAAATCTTACCTAAAAGCGAAGAACGCATGGATTTTGGAATGGCAACGCAATCGGGAATCAAGGGGAGGATCTTCCTGGATTTGGACGGGAACAACACGTATTCCACTGCGGACAAAGCGATCGCCGGCATTCAAGTCCAGCTGCAGAGCGGTCAGTCCGCTTTCTCCGGCGTTGACGGATGGTACTCCATCCTGAGGATTCCTCCCGGCCCCAACCGGATTATGCTCAGCTACATGAGCTTGCCGGACGGCTATCGCTCAGATGTCGGTATCCGCCGAGACTTCGAGGCTGAAGCGGGGGGCACCTTCGTGTATGATTTCCCGCTCATTGCCCAGCGCATCATCCGCGGCGCGGTCTACGAGGATATCAATCGAGACGGCGTCCGTGGTCAGGATGAAAAAGGGGTGGCTCAAGTCGCTGTGACTTCCGGCAAGGAAAGGGCCTTGACCAATGACAAGGGAGAGTATATTCTCCGAAATCTGCCGCATGGTCCGGTCAAGGTGAGGCTCGAAGCGGAAACGATTCCGGCCCGCCTCAAGTCTCCCCATGACTTCAAGGGGTATCAGCTCTCCGAAGAGCCGATTACGATGAACCAAGAAAATTTTCCTCTGATCGGGACGGCGCCGCAGACGCAGCCGAAAGAACGTAAGAAGTTCTTCTGGGAAGTTTAGTCCCGAGTTTCCTTCAGAATTCGCACGAAACTCACATAATTCCCTCAGCTGACATAAGTTTCAAAACACGATATTAAAGATAATCAGAACTAAAAAAAGTTATTAGATTTTTTTTAAAGATCATTATTAAGATAAGGTGATCTTGATTGATTCCAGGAAAGGACTTAACCTTCAGACGTGACTGCTAATCGATCATCTCCAAGATTTTTCTGGGCCGTTGTGTCGCTTTGTGTGCTCGTCACTGCGACGCCTCACGTGGGTTCCTCACAACCGGTGAATCATGCGGTAACGATCTCAGTGCCGACCATGAACTCGTTTAGTGCGGATCGGCAAAGTTTTACGCTGACCTTCGAGGACTTCGTGCAGGGCAGCGTTTCGAACACGGTACCCGTTTTGTATACGATTCGAGCGAATAACATCCAGCGCGACCGCGGGGTTATTCAAGCCAGTCTGGCGCAATCCCCGGGTCAGGACATCAGCGTGGAAGCGGATGTCGGGGCTTACACCCAAGAAGGCGGCAATGCCATTCTCACGGAATCCGCGGCAGGGTTTGCGGCTCTGGGAACCTCGCCTTTGAGTCTTTGCGACAAGCAGCCCGAGTCCGGAAGCGGTCTTGTCATCCGCGGTCAGCTGGTGGTGAGTTACCGCGCTGTAGCTCAGCAAGATCTTCCGGCAGGCGGCACCCAGATCGAGCTGACTGTCTCCCTCCTAGACGCCTAACTGAGATTCGCGTTCTTTTCTTTAGCGCCACATGGCCCTACGGCTGAGGGCAACCGCTTCAGGCTCTTTTTCGAAGTTTTCCCGCGCGGCGCTTTCATGGATTGTTTTTCCGGCTTGCGGTGCGCTAAGATGTTCTCACGGCGGCTGACGAGGCCGGACGCGGAGTGCGAGGCAAGCGCTTCGCTCAAAGCGTTATCCCGATTGAATGCATCGCGAAACCAGGCAGGTACGGGCAGCATGCTGGATTTTAATTTCATGTCGCTGGTCGTCATTTTCTTCCAGATTTACCTCTTTCTGACGGTTGTTTATCTGCTGCTGGACAACCGCGAGCCCGCCGAAACGTTCGCCTGGATTTTTATTTTCATTCTGATGCCGGGCGTCGGCGTCCTGATTTATTTTATCGCAGGACATAACGGACGGCGCCGCTACAACCGCCGGGATAAACTTCCGCAGGTCCTGGCAAAAAATCTCGAACCTCTTTTTGCCGATCTCCAGAGCGATCAGGAGCGCATCATCGCCTCTGTCGAAGACCCCCATCAGACCTACCGTGACGACCTGATGATGCTTCTTTACCGGAATTCGCGCGCCCTGATTACGCTGAATAATCGGGCTGAAATTTTCCACGACGGGCGCTCTCAATTTGAGGCGCTCATCGCGGATCTGGAATCAGCCCGTCATTTCATTCATATGGAGTATTTTATCTGGCATTCCGGCCCTGACCCGCTGGCGCTCAAGATCCAGGAAATCCTTGTCAGGAAAGCCCGGGAAGGCGTTGAGGTCCGGATTCTTTACGATTTCTACGGCTGCTTTTTCAAAATGAGCCGCGCCTACCGGAAGAAACTTCAGGAGGCGGGCGTGCGCATTTACCCGTTTTTTAATTATCTTTCGAGCCTTCGCTTTCACACAGTCAATCACCGCAACCATCGCAAGATCAGTATCATTGACGGCCGCGCAGCCTACGTCGGAGGGATGAATATCGGCCAGGAATACATCGACGGAGGAGACCGCTACCCGTTTTGGAGAGATACGCACATCCGTTTTGAAGGCGAGGCTGTCCGTCAGCTTCAGGCTGTCTATGCGATCGATTGGTTCAATACGACTCATGAGAGTGTGTGCTTTGAACCGAGGTATTACGCGCATCTCCAAGAATGCCGCTCAGCCCCTGAGCGCGGGCTGGCCGTTCAATTTCCGACTTCGGGATACGATACGGCGTGGCCGGCGCTTCTGCATCTGTACTTTGCGATGATTACGATGGCGCAGAAAAAGATCTCGATTGTATCGCCGTATTTCGTGCCCGAAGCGAGCCTGCTCACAGCCCTCAAAACAGCGGCCATGCGGGGTCTCGAGGTCACGGTTCTCATGACGGGACGGCCCGACAACCCGCTGCCTTTTTGGGCGGCTTATTCGTATTTCGAAGAACTGCTGAGAGCGGGCGTTCAAATTTACCAATATCAAAAGGGTTTCATGCACGCCAAGATGATTTCAATCGACGGAACGGTCTGTTCGATCGGAACCACCAATTTCGATAACCGCAGTTTGAAATTGAATTACGAGGTGAACGCTGTTTTTTATGACGAGGCGACCGCGCGGGCCCTCGAGCGACAGATTGCCCGCGATCTCGAGGATTCACGGCAGGTTCATCTCGAAGACGCTGAGAAAATCGGGATGCCTGTTAAACTCCGTAATTCCATGGCGAGGCTCTTATCCAGCATTCTCTAAACCGGGCCCCAAGAAACTCAAGGACTGGGCGCCTCTTTCGGGTATAATCCGGCCGTGCACAAAAAAACAGAACATCCCGTTCCTCCAGGCTACATTCTGATCGCGGCGCAATCCGACATGGACCGCACCGTGGATGAGCTCCGTCATGCTGCCTGCGCGGGCATGGACACGGAAGCAGACAGCCTCCATCATTATTTCGAAAAAGTGTGTTTGATTCAGCTGAGTTTCAACGGGCGCAATGTGGTGATCGATCCTTTGTCCGGAATCCAGCTGCGCGAATTTTTCGAGGTTCTCTCAGAAAAAGAATTAATATTTCAGGGCGCCGATTTTGATTTGAGAATTTTGAAAAAGTCATTTGGTTTCAGGCCGAAAGCGCCCGTGTTTGACACGATGCTTGCCGCCCAGGTGCTGGGTTTTGAAAAGATCGGTTTGGCCGCCATTGTGGAAAAGTATTTCGGGGTCATTCTGTCAAAAACTGCGCAGAAGGCAGACTGGTCGAGAAGACCTCTGACGGAAAATCTCCTGAGCTATGCCTCGGACGATACCCGCTATCTGGAAGCGATTGCGTTGCGTATGTCTGTCAGGATTGAAGAATTGGGACGCCAGCATTGGATACGCCAATGCTGTGAACGGGCCGTCAGGACCGCCGATTACACGGATGCCGAGGAGGATCGGGAGCCCTGGAGAATTAAGGGGTCTTTTAAGATGCAGCCGCGCGCCCTGGCTTTTCTCCGCTCCCTCTGGAACTGGCGTGATGAAGAGGCCCGGCGGCGCGATCGGCCGTCTTTCATGATCCTCAAAAATGAGGATTTACTCGCTCTCGCACAAGGGTGTGCCGACAGTCCCGAGGCGCTGCTGTCCGAGCTTCCCGACTTTCTAAAAAAAATGAAACCTGAACGCTTCGAATCTTTGAAGAACGTTATCCTGAGCGCCGCGGATATTGACCCCTCACAATGGCCCGCTCAGGCTCCCCGAACTCCCTGGAAGGACGAGAAGCCCTACCAGGGTCAGCTGGAGAAGCTCATGAATGCCTGCCGCGAGAGGGCGGGCCAGCTCGAGATACAGCCTTCTTTCCTGGCGCCGAGAGCCGCGCTGACGGCAGTGGCTCAGCAGAACCCGCTGGGCATCGAAGCTATTATGCAGACGAGCGGTCTGATGCGGTGGCAGTCGGAAATCGTTGCGGAGTTTCTGAGTTAGAAAAATGCCTGTGAGACGTGGATCCGCCCCAGGCCCGGGATGACGCGGGCAGGGGAAAAAGCGCGAGGAGAAATTATGGGGAATGATGGCGGGAAGGTTTTGGTCACCGGGGCCACGGGCTATATCGGAGGCCGTCTGATTCCCTTGCTTCTCGAACGGGGGCTGCAAGTGCGGGCCGCGTCGCGCTCGATCCAGAAACTCAAGGGGCGCCCCTGGGCCCATCATCCCCGCATTGAATTAGCCGAGACGGATGTTCTGAATCCTGAAAGTCTTGAGCGGGCTTGCGAGGGCTGCTTTGCTGCTTTTTATCTGGTTCACTCGATGCTCCCGGGACAGAAAGATTTCCGGGATGCCGACCGCCGGGCTGCGCTGAACATGAAATCGGCTGCGGAAAAAAAAGGTCTTCAGAGAATGATTTATCTCGGAGGTCTCGGGGAGGAAGGGCCTTCGCTGAGCAAGCATCTCAAGTCCCGGGCTGAGGTCGGGGAAATTCTCCGTTCCGGCGCTGTGCCCGTGACCCTCCTCAGGGCGGCCATGATTATCGGGTCGGGCAGTGCGTCCTTTGAGATTTTGCGCTACCTCGTTGAGCGTTTGCCGGTCATGGTAACGCCGCGGTGGCTTGCGACGCCGAGCCAGCCGATCGCGGTGCGCAATGTCCTGGAGTATTTGGCCGGATGTCTCGAGAGGCCGGAAACCGCAGGAAAAACCTACGATATCGGCGGGCCGGATGTTCTTACTTATCATGAGCTGATGAAAATTTATGCCGAGGAGGCCGGACTGAGGCCGAGGCTCGTGATACCCGTCCCCGTATTAACGCCGCGTTTGAGCTCCTACTGGATTCACCTTGTCACGCCGGTTCCTTCGTCGATCGCTCGTCCTCTCGCTGAGGGGCTGCGCAATCCCGTGGTATGCCGCGAAAACCGGATCCGGGAAATTATCCCGCAGAAACTGCTGACGTGCCGTGAGGCGATCCGCCTTGCCCTGGAGCGCCTCAAGCATGACGACCTGCCGTCCCATTGGACCGACGCCGGAAAAGTGACGCCCGTCGAGACTCTTTATGAGGGAGACCCGGGATGGGCCGGGGGTACGCTGTTCGAAGACTGCCGCACTGTTTCAGTTTCCGCTTCTGCCGAGTCGGTTTGGAATGTTCTGTCGCGCATTGGCGGTGAGACGGGCTGGTATTATGCCAATTGGCTCTGGAAGATCCGCGGGGCGATGGACCGTCTGGCAGGCGGCGTGGGTCTGAGACGCGGGCGAAGATCCGCGCATGAGATTCTTCCGGGCGACGCTGTTGATTTTTGGAGAGCTTCTGCTGTCGAGCCTTGGGGGCGCCTCTTGTTAACGGCGGAAATGAAGCTTCCGGGTAAAGCGACTCTGGAATTTAAAATTTCTCCGGAAGACGGGCGGGGGTGCCGGCTGGAACAAACGGCTCGGTTCTGGCCCAAGGGACTCTGGGGAATTCTCTACTGGTTTGCTGTCGCTCCGCTGCATCACTTTATTTTCGGCGGCATGCTGAAAGCGGTATCTCAACGCGCTGAAAAAGATTCTGCAAAAAGCTAGCTGAGCTCAGGAAGTTTTGAGACGACTGCCTCCGCGATTTTTTTTCTGCGGAGTTTGCGGATGACGACGTTTAAACCGCCGCTTGTAATCACTTCGCCGCCAAGAACAGTTCCCCCGAGGCTGCTCAGACACCACTCCGAAAGCGTAGGGCCCCTCTGCCCGGGAGGAGCCTCCTGCGCCGGCATTCCTAGTGTCGTAAAAACGTTCTTCATCGAAACGCCGCCGCCCATCAGCCAGACACTGCCGTAGGGTTGAATATGAGAGGGAAGGCGGTCAAATTCATCTTCGATTTCGCCCACGAGTTCTTCCAGGATGTCCTCGAGAGTGATCATCCCAAGGACCTTCTGCTCACTGTCGGAGACCAGCGCGATGTGAGCCCTGCTCTGGATCATCTGGGTTAAAGCCTGCGAGATGGGCGTACGGGCCTCGATCTTCATGATGGAGCGCATGATTCCATGCAGGGTCGGGTCGGATGCGTTCATTTTAAGCGCGAGCAGAATGTCTTTGAAATTGACATACCCTTCGATGGTCTGGGGATTGCCTTCCTGTGCGCAAAGCGGGAAGCGGGTGTGCATGTCCATGTGCGCCTTCACCAGCGCTTCGCTGAGATTCAGGCGGATGGGGATCATGGAGATATCTGACGCCGGCAGCATAATGTCGCGGATCGGGCGCAGCGAAAGACCGGCTGCCGAGAGCACGATTTTTTCCTCATGGGCTCCGATCAGGCGCGAGGCTCGTGCCAAAGCGACTGCCGCCGTCAGTTCATGCAGTCCCTGCATGCTTTCGGCGGCTGAATCGCCTGCTGACGGCTTCATGAAAATCAGCGCCATGATTTTTTTGACGCTGGTTTCGAAAAATGAAACCACCGGGTTGGCAACGAGGGCGATGGTTTTCATGGCGGGTGAGAGCGCGAGGCAAACGCTCTCCTTATGGGTCAGGGCGAACATTTTGGGGACCAGCTCCGCAAAGACAATCGTGAATGCGCTCAACGGGATGATGAGACAGATGAGCGAAAGGATTTCTGCCAGAAAGTCAGGGAGTCCGAGACGGCTCATCAGGTAGGGCGCGAAAACTTCCTGGACGCCTGCACCCCCCGTTGCCGCGGCGACAGCGCCGGCAAAAGTGATGCCGAGCTGGACGACCGCCAGACTCGCCTCCATGCGGTCCTTCATGTAGAGGGCCTGGTCGGCGCCTTTCTTGCCGTCGTGGCGGAGCGCGGCAAGGCGCGCGCGCGAGGTCGAGGCCAGAGCCATTTCGTAGGAGGCAAACACGGCATTAACGGCAAGCATCAAGCCGATGATCAGCAGTTCAAAGCCTAAAGTCATGCATTCCCCTGTCCCGCGGATGGAACGTTTTAAGAAACAGCACTATTTATCCGCGGATTGGGGCAAGTCTGCAAGACCTTTTTCTTTTTTTGCCGGCCAGATCAGGGAAGCTGCTACGGATGCGAGGAGAAGCGCAGAGACAATCGTGAGCGATATCCCTACCGGAACTTTGTAAAGATCGGTTATCAGCATTTTGATTCCGACAAAAACAAGAATGGCCGAAAGACCGTAATGCAGATAGTGGAAGAGCCGTATGATCCCGGCCAGAGCGAAATATAAGGCACGCAATCCCAGGATCGCGAACACGTTCGAGGTATAAACAATGAAGGGATCCTGGGTGACAGCGAGGATTGCAGGGATGGAATCGACAGCGAAGATGATGTCGGTCGTTTCGATCACGAGCAGCACCACGAAGAGGGGGG
>VFQY01000115.1 GCA_018883425.1 Candidatus Omnitrophota bacterium
GCTCGAGCGAGGCGACGCGCCCGTGCGCTGCCAGCACGTTGACCGGACGATAGGAAGCGAACCAGTCAAGTATGGATTGGTTGGTCAACGATTCCGCGGACGTCGGTACCGAAGGTGCCTCGTCATGGAGGCGCTTGAGAACGGCGTCCAGCATGGCGGCGCGCTGGAACATGTCTTCCATCAGCTGCCCGGTCTGCCCGGCCATGAAGCCGTGCATGTCGGAAATATCGGCGCCCTTGCCGTAAAGGTTCTCGTACACCCCGGAGGCAAACGCGGTCAGCTCTTCGCCGCCCATCCGGCCGCCGGTGATTGTGTCTTTGCGGAAATAGCCGACGCGGTTCGTAGCTTGCGCCAAGGCGGCCGGGTCGCCCCGGCGGCCGAACAGAACCGCCGCAATGCGATCCTCTCGGATCCGCGTATCAAGAACGGCACGGAAATCCGCGGGGACGGACAGCTTGTGAATATCTACAACGAAGGCGGAAATTTCGCGGCCGTTGCCGGCGGTGTCGCCAGCGGGCTTCTGAGCAACGTGACGACCGCGGGCAAGACGTCAGCCCAGATTATTAACGATCAGGTGGCGGCTGTGTCGAGCCTTTACGTTCTCGGTAAACAGCTCTGTAAGGATACGGTCGGTGCGGACGGCGATGACTGCAAGGCGCTGGCCCGTATCAATGATCCCAATCAGGCCTGGAACAACGGCCACTATGATTACAGCGGTGCTTTTAAACAGCTTTTCCTGTCTGACAATTCCGGCGGTCAGGGCGGCCTCATCCAGAGCTATTTTGACAACGCGACCAACCAGTGGGTGTCTTTCCATCCGGCGCAGGGGACCAACGGCCGCTACGGGATCACGGAACTGAAAGGCAAAGACGCGTACCTCGACATCATGCACGCCCTGATGAGCGGCAACTACAACGGCAGCGGTTCGACGATGCCTCCGTCGGTTCTGAATACCTTCCTCTACGGCACGGATGGTCACGGCGGCTTGATGACGCTGAACAACAACAAGGAAATCGTCCTTGAAGAACTGCTGCGCGCGACCCGCCTGAAGATCCGCAGCGATTTCACTAACGGCGGCGGCGCGGACGATCTGCTCGCGCGCGACGCGACGCATATTTCCAATACGATCCAGGCCGCTTACGAAAGCACGCTGAAGCGGATTGAGGACTTCTACAGCGGCGGTTCCTCGGCCGGTAAGGTTGAAGACGGCAAGATTTTTGACGATTTCCTTCTGAACGGCCGCCAGAACTTTTCCGACTGGTCTTATAACATGGTGTTCGAATTCTCGGAATTCGACCCGATGAAGTTCACGTCCAGCTCGTCTTACGATTACCTTGCCGTGGAAGCGGATCAAGCCCTTAAGGAAATCGGTCTTCTTTCGGAAGGCCGTGACGGCGGTTTCGCTTCCCGCGCCCGGGCGTATCTGTCCAACAGCATCTTCCTGTCGGAAACGCTGACGGAAATCAACGCGCTTGAAGAACGTATCAAGGAACATGCGACGGTCAGCGCCGACGGCCGCGTGATCCGCGGAGGTCTGCACTCCAGTGAAATCGCGGCGGGGATCAACGAAGACAAAAAAGCCCGCTTGCGCGAGCTGGAACGTGTCGGCGCGATTACGGCGTCCGATATCTCGAAGTTTGAAGGTCTGACGGCGCTGACTGAAGACGAAGCCCGTCTCCTCAGCCTGCTCAGCCAGTCGCAGATTGCCCTCAGCCTTATTGACAACCGCGATGGCCTTGTCCGCAGCGTCTTCAAGAGCGGGGTTGAAATCCTCCGCCAGACCTTTGCTGACAAGGAAGGTCAGCATATGGTCAGCGAGACCACCCGTACCGTCAGAGAAAACGGATTGATTGACGAGCACACGCGCACGACCCGCCAGGAAATTCAGCGCGACCAGTTCGGTGTCGCTGTGATTGTCACCATCAATGAGGTGACAACGAGCGCCGCGAATATGGCAGGGGAACGCGTTGTCACCGGCCGCTGGGTCGAAACGATCGGCGAACCGGCCAAGATCCTTGACTGGGAAACCGTGACGAACGAAGCCGGTTACGCGGGCGTGGTTTTCACGCGCAAGGAAAACGGCAAGATCTTCAAAACCCTGCTTTCAATGGCGGATCCGCTGAAGGGGCTTGCCTACTACGATTCCCGTACGGCCGAGGGTTCGCAGGTCATCAATATGCTTCTCGATGCCGGACGCGTGTTCAAGATCGGTTTGATTGATGAAGGAGAAAACGGAGGCGTCGTTCTCGGTCTTCAGGAATTGATTGGCGGTATTCCGAAAGACGTCATGGCGCGTGATTACTGGGACAACAGTATCACGGGCCTCCGCTACCCGACGGAGATTAACATTAATAATCAGCTTTACGAGTTAATTGACGGTCCTTTCAGAGCTGTCAGGGATTTCTTTAAAGGCGTCTGGAATTGGATTGAACGCAAATTAAGCGGTATTACGAATTTCCTGTTTGGGATGTCCTTAAAAGAAACGATTAAATTCGCCGGTTCCGTTCTTCGCGAAGTCGGAAATGAGCTTAATGCAATTTGGAATTGGGTTGCCGACAGCTGGCTTGGCAAGGCGATCTCATTTGTCGGCCAAGTCCTTTGGGAGATGGGTGTCATTGCTTACGGATATTTGAAGGCGGCTATGGGAGCGATTTACGATTATCTTCTTAAGCCCATTTACGATTATCTCCTTAAGCCGCTATACGATTATGTTTTGAAGCCATTCTATGATCACGTTCTTAAACCCCTCTACGTGAATATCATAGATCCGTATATCGTTCAGCCTGCCAAAACGGTTGCTGGATGGATAAAGAACGGCATCATGTCCGCAACAGAGTGGGTGCTTAATTGGGTTTATAACAATCCGCTGGCCGCTACGATCGCGGCTGTCATTATTGGGATTGTGCTTATCGCCCTAGCTGTTTTCCTCTGGTGGGCAATTATTCCTGCTATGGCGGCGACGATCTTAGGGTCGGCGCTTTTAGCTGCAGCTGCTGTTTTCCTTGTCAAGGTCGCTGTGCTGACGGCCGGAGCTATCGGAGTCATCCTGCTTTTTGGCGGCAGATACGCTCTTTATCAATATTATACCGGCGGTGACTACGCTTCTACGATTTTTGCCACTTATGGCGCCGCTGCAAAGCTTGTGAACAGTCTGGTTGGTATTAGCGAACATGATTATAAGAGTATTCCAAACAGCAAGTTCATTGAGTCCATTCAAAAACTTGATGAGCTGGAAGAAACGAACAAGACCTTTGCGACGATTATGAACCAGCTTCTTTTTGCCGGTTTCATCGGTCTTGCGATTGGTACAGGCGGATGGATGGCAATTGCCTTTTATATTCCCGCGATTGCTATTTTGATTTCACTGGCGGCTGGAAAGTCAGTCTTTCAAATTACAGGTTTGAAAATGAGCGGTCTTGTCGGTCTTGTTGCTGACTTGATTCTTTTTATCGCTTCAGGCGGGTTTAAAGTCTGGGGGAATAACGTCTCTAAGCTTTTCACAACTCTTTTCCCTGAAAATACCCTGACTTTCTTCGGGATCCTGAAAGCTTTTTTTGGACGCATTATCAGTTTGATTGGATTTGGCCCCGGAGGATTTTCTCTTGAACGCCTGCTCCTGGCTCATCGGGCCATGCTGTCGACGATTTTGACGGCAGGAGCTTTTGGCGTGCAGCTTCAGCTTTGGATGAATATTTTCCTGAGCTCGATTCAGGCTACCGTTGTCGCTGCCGGCGTTCTTACGGGGTCGTCTGCTCTCGCTCAGTTTAATATTCGCAATGCTCTATGGTATACGTCGCAGCTGCTTCAAGGTGCAGGAACCCGTGTCGGCGGAGTGTTGGGATTCTTTCTTAAGCTTTTGGGCGGCTTTGCCGGTACGATTCGCCAGCTGGCCAATCTTGAAGCAGGTACTGCTTTTGAGGCTTTTACGCAAACGATGGCGTTAGGTCCGCTGCTTTTTGTTGCCGGGCCTCTTGGGATTTATCTCGGCGGTAAGTTTGGTCTTTCATCGCTCAATGCAGTGCCGGATATTTCTCAGCGTATAGCGCTTGAGGGTGTCAGAAATAATGCTCTGCGTCAGTTTTTTGCTCAAGGGCTTAAGGGGGCGCTTGACGAAGTTTTTGTTGAGGGAATCGGCGGGGACATCACGAAGGAGATTCTTATTTCGTTCGGAGTAGATGAGAAAACCGCATCAGAAATTGCAGAGATCTTCGCCGAAATTCTGTCGATGGGTGGAGAAGGCGGCATTGTCCATGCAAACTCTAATCTGGTCGGGCTTCGTGATTCACTTGGTGAGGCTGAGTATCGCAGTCTTGTTGATCTCCTTGGAGTTGATGAGATTGGTGCTTTAGCGCAGTTGTTTGCTAATGGCGAGGATTTAGCAGCCTTTATCGCACAAAACAAATCGAACCCTCAGGCGCTTGCAAACTTGAAGCAGGCGGCGCAGATCCTTTCTGTGATTAGTGCCACCGTCGAGGGCAACGAGGAGGTTTTTGCCGAGCTTCGTAATGCCTTGGAATTGAACGATATTCAAAGCACGATCGCCGCTGGACAAATGGATAAATTAACTCAGATGGCCACGCAGGTTAAGGATATGAAGGCATTTACAGATTTGGTGAGCGTGACCCTTGATAGGACGCAATATTCTTCGGGCAAAATCCTCAGCGCTGATTTTGCAAGAATTCTTACTTCTAATTTTGATTTCAAACCGCAGAGAGCGCCTCCTTCGGTGCCTTCGACGCCGGCGGCCCCTGCGGCGGCCGCAGCTTCCCAGGCGGGCCTGCTGACACAGATCAGGAATTTGGGTAACCTTTTTATCAGCGGGAATATGACCGGCTTTTTCTCCAAAATTGGATCCGTATTTTCCTCTCTTTCCATCGGCGGCAGCGCAGCCTTGACGATGCTTGTCGGTATGATCAGTGCTTCTCCCAGC
>VFQY01000032.1 GCA_018883425.1 Candidatus Omnitrophota bacterium
CGTCTACACGCATCTCGAGCTCGAGGACTGGGTTAGACCCGGCGCCGTACTCGCCGCCGGCGACAAGCGCGTCATTGGCCGCATTGAGAAACACCGCCGGTACCCCTTTTCCCCTGTCGTTCCGCATCTTCATTTTGCCGTCATGCTTTTCAAAGAAAGCGAAATCGCGAACTACCGAACTCTCAACTATGAAATCATTAACCGCAAGCTGGGCCCCGAGAAAACAGTTCTCTATGTCAACCCCCTCAGCCTCCTCACTGAGGATCAGAGAAAAGCGCTGTTCATCGAAGGCGGCGAGGCTGCGGCGGGCTTTAGATCGGCCGCGATCCTGGCAGAGAGCAAGGATGCGCTTAAATCCGTTCGGGCACGCATCGCCCACAACCTTCTGGGCATTCCCGTCCGGACGGCTGTTTCACCCGAGGGCCTGAGCGATGAGGTTCGCCGTGAAAGCGGTCTCATCGTCGAGGAACTGGAGGGCGGTCAATGGAAACTGACGCTCAACAGAGGCCTTTCCCTGACGGACTCGCAAACACCTGAAATCTATGCCGGTGTCGATGCCCTGATCGAGCGTATCCTCTGGCGCGATCAAGAACTTCGCACCCTGCGCGCGTCTGAGGCCCGCTCCGAATTGCGAGCCGGCAGCGCTCCGGCGCCTGCGGCCCCGCAAGAAATCACCTTGGGACAGCTATGGCTGACGACCTTCAGCCAATTCAAAAAACGATCGTTTCGCTATGATCAATTCTCCAAAAAAGTGAGTTCGGCCATCGGCATACAATCTTTCAAGAGAAGCTTCGAGACGCTGCAAAGCCTGGGGCTTGCCCAGGTGAGCCGGAATTTAACGTTGTCAGGACGACCGCTTCAGGTGAAACTCATCAGCCCGGGAGACGAAATGGCCTCCCCCTCCAAACTCACACTCCAGAACCTTCGCTTTCTGATCGAGCAATACGGCCGGCCTGGGGACGAGAAGGTCCTGGCGCCGCAAATCGCTCGAGTGCTCGAGGGTGAAACGCCTTTTAAATTTCCCATGCAGATCGAAAGCTATGAAGAACAGGGAATGGCTCTGGCACGCGAAGGTTATACGTACACCGGCAGCGTGATTATCTTCAAAAGCATAAGAAAGCTTTTCGGACGCGAATATGTCAAAGCCTCGACTCTGGCCGACCTGCTTCAAAGAGACGCCAGCTTTGTTCGTGAAATACGCACCCTCTTCGAAAAACTCATAGAACTCCGCATTTTGGAATCAACCCGCGATGGCAAGACGGGCAATGTTTGGGCGCGCATCGTCCCTTCTCTGTCGGATTCCCAAATCGAGTCGATTGAGAAAGCGCTTCTTGAAGCTTCAAAAAATATCAATCCCTCGGCTCTGGCTTATGCTGTCCGGGGTATCCTCGAGAATCATCCAAGACCCCGAAACGCCGGTGAATCCGCCGTCATCCTGCAGAAAGACGGCGGGCATGGCCGACGCAGGATCACCCTGCCTGCCGTCGTGCGGGCAATCGAGGAGGAGGAACTTGAGCAAAAGCAGCGCGGCGATACGAGACCCTCGGTTCGGCTCAGTCAAATCGCTGAAAGAATCGGCGTCGACATTTCGTCTTTTTATACCAGCCCTGTCATGCTTCATGCTGATCTGCGGCGCCTGGGTGTTGCCGGCCTCAATCTGCGGCTTCCCTTGGATGAGACTCAAGAGCCGCTCCCAGGACAACGAAAGCCGCTCGATCACGAAAAGGCGCGCGCCATGCTCAAAACGATGATCGAAGACGCTGTTAAGCGCCTTCGGGGCGATGAGCTGGAGTTTCAAAGGATTCCTCTTCAAAAACCCATGCTCTTGGAGGAACTAGGGATCAGCGATACCGCACTTCGTCAGACTCTGACGTTGCTCGAACTCGAGACACTTCCCGCAGAGCTCGGTGTTTATCCCTTCAAGCCGGTTTCGGACGCTCTCAAGCGGCAATCAAGACTGTTCCTCCAGTCCCTAGGGGTTGAGCCAACAGAATCCCTTATCGCCCTGGCTTTTGACGGTTCACTCCTAAAATATCCACTCAATGAGGCCGAGAAGGAGACCGCAAAAAAAATACGCCCCGTGGTGGAGCGCTGGAAGAACGAACAAGAGCAGCGGCGGCACGAGCGCCGGCGGGCCTATGTAAAGTCGATCCAGGCGTGGGCAGCGCAGAATTATGAAAGTTCTCTCCGCTCTCCAGACGGAATCGAAGAAGCGCGAAGAATATTGCAGGTTCTTGATCCTAATCACCCGCTCGTGACAGGACAAACAGACACAACCCTTGAGCCGCAATTCCTGGTACCGGAAAAAGAACGACTTGAATTTGAGGAAAACTTCCGGACTTTTAAGGATGCCTTCTACCGCCGACTTCAGGACCTAAAGCAATACACAGTCCTTGACCTCCCAGCACTGATCACTGCACTCGAAAACAACGACCAAGCGTCTGCACAAAGAATCTTCTCAGAAGAGCGTTATAGGTCCGCAGGGTCGAAAAGTCCTGCAGCTATTTTAAAGGATCCATCCGGCAAGGACGCCTTGGGCGCTTTTTGGAAAGCTTGGGGCATTTCCCAGCAGTACATTCCAATACGAAATCAAATGGCTTCGCAAATAAAACAACTGCAGATGTTCTATGAAAATAGGAACGGCCGCTCCGAATTGCGCCGGCAAGCCGACGCTCCAGAGCTCGCGCGGATAACCCAGCCGACTACGGTCGAACATGCCGTGCTGACTTCACGCGATCAAGGCAATCCCGCTCGCTCGGGCCAACCCTCACCGGCCAGGGGCACCTTGCTCGTACGAGCCGCCGACCTGACGGCCATGAGCCCCTCTTCGGCAGATGAATTATTTTCGCGCCTTTACCTGAACCGCAAAAAACTGCGGCTGGTTATTTTTGAGGAAGGTCCGCCGCTGGACAGCCCGGCCCTTCGAGCTCTCTTGAAACTGCCTAACGTTTTCAAAGGCGGAACCGCCTCGGATCCGCTCAAGGCGCTCAAATATGCTTTTCCCGATGCGGGCGCGGTCCTGCTGCTTGGGGAAGGTCAGCGGTTTGTACAGATTCCGCGATTGGCCGCCGTGCGTCTTAAACACCAGGCCGGAGAAATTGAGTTCGCCAGGCGCCTCGCCTTCAACGGCGGCAGTCTTCCGGATGTGAGGAGTCAGGCCGGGGTGTTCGACCCGCCCGCTGAATTGCTCGCACAGCTTCAGCAGAAAATCCTGAACAGTCTCGTGGTCGCCTACGCCGCATAACGTGCTTCCATTACCCCGCTCTGCTCGCCCTTCCGCACAAGAGCACCTTGAGGTGAAACTGCTGAAATGCCGCCGCAGATCAGATTCATGGGATGTTCTCAGTCGAGCTTTCAGACCGCGCCTAAATTTAGACGCCGAAGAGCAAAAACAAAACCGGATGATCCGGGGCTCAAGAGCCTTAGGCGACTTCACAGGCCCTTGAAGGGCTCCCGATTTTTTCGCCCGATAACGCTGCACGCCCTTGGCGCCACACCAGCCCGCGCATAACACATTGGCGATCGAGCCTGCTCTACCGTGCGGCCCGGCCGCAGCTGCAGGGCAGCGAAAATTTCAACACGCTCCTCACGAGCGCAAAACCGCCCAGAAAGCGATGACTCGCCCAGAGTCCTGCCGGCCGGGTCTTAAGAGCAGATTGAAATTTCGGGAGCACACACGCTTCATCAGAACGCCCTCAAAAACAAACAAGGCCTTCGCTCTGCATCGGGCCCCGCCCGCGCCGCCAATCAAGGTCCTCATTCAGGGGCGAGCTTCGTGCTTCAAGCGTATCGCCACCCAACACCCGAAGGGACTTTCAAGCCCATCCAGCTCCGGCTGAAAGAAAAAAAATAAGCCCGGAGGAAAACGATCGTATAACTTTGCTATTTATTGATTAATAAAGTTATTTTTAGAAGCTCTGGTTTATTTTATTTTTGTTTGAGGTATTGACTTTTAATCGAAGTAGTGTGATCTTATTTTTTAGATTTAATAAGTTCAAATAAAACCATGTCGAGGACGGGTGCCATGAGATACTCCAAAACGATCATCTACCCCTTAACAGCTCTTCTCGTTATCTCTCAGATCACGCCGTCCTCCGTGGCGTGGGCCGATGAGACTGCGGCAACAACTCCAGAACCAAGCATCGTTGCAGTCAAGCCCCTTCAGATTAAACGTCAAGAGTCACAGAGAATATCAGCATTTTCATATCAAGCAGCGCAGTCGAAAGCCGATTCAACAAGCTTTCTTTTGAATACGTCATCTATAAGCCCTGTGCCCGCGGCCGACTCTACCGCCTACTCCGGAATTTCATCTGCTTTTGCGTTGAGATCATACACTCCCCGCTCGGCGACAGCGGCTTCCGGGCGAATCGCGGCATCCAATCCGTTGGCTAGCTATTACCAGTCTCAGCGAACAGAAAGCCCGGCAACAAAAGATCCTGTGTCCACCGCCACAGTCACCAGCGATGAAGGACAACGTCAGAACAATTTAACCCCTAGAAAGAATTCCGTGCTCGACTACCTGGCTGGACTCGCAAGGCGCTTTGCCGATGCTTTTAAATCAACCCGTGAAACGAGCCCCGCGCTCGCGGACAATAATTCAACCTCAGATCGAGATCCGAACGTGACGAGCGGCACAGTTGCGGCCGTTTATGGTCCGTCCGGCGCATCGCCATCCGGCTCGAAGGCATCCTCTGATTCATTGAACTCTAGTCCTGAAGGATCCCAGACACCTGATGGGGGGCAGGCAGACGGTAGCTTCAGGCTTGCTGGCGGAAACAATTCCGGAAAAAACGGCGATTCTTCGGCTGGCAACGGAAACAATTCCGGAGATAACAGTAATTTCAGCGGCGATAACGGTTTCAGTCCAGCAGGGGGCCCCAGGCAACAGGGCTTTTTGGGCAAACTTGCTGCGATCACGGGGCAAAATGAAAGAGATCTTTCCGTCTTTGAGAGATCAACGATAACTTGTGCTGACGGTTCATGGTGTGCCGAGCTCCGGCGGGATACTTACGTGACGATGGCCTTTGTCGAGATTGAGCGCATCGTTGTTCGTGCCGTCAATGGTATCGAATACGTGCTTCACATGCCCTTCAACAGTAACGATTTCCGAATCGTCCAGGCATATCCCGAAGCGCAGAGAGATCGTGACCCTCTCGCTCTTGCGATCGTAAAATCCCGGCACACCGCAACGGCTTCCCATCCGGACACGACTTTGGATAAACTAAAGGGACCGCAACCAGACACGCAGGTTTATGCCATGAGTGCCCCTGCATCTAAAGAAAAAAGAAGCTTTGACTTTAAATTCAACCAATCGTTTTCTTCATCCAGGAAAGATCTTTTGAGCGGCTTCTCCTTTTTTTCAGGGGGCAAGGATTCCAAACCCGCTGCGTTCACAATTAGCTTTACCGATGAGAATGGCCGTCTGCATGACGTGCGCTTTAACCCAAAGCAGGACGTTTTCCCCTTTTTGGCAGCGGCTGATGATGAGGGCGACGGAAATAAAAGGGACCCGGGGTTTGATCCTACTCGCATCGTGAAAGTCTCGGTCGTCCCCGAATCAGGCCAAGATTTTTCAGCGAGCATCGCCTGGCGCGAAGACACTTTTTCAGGATTCGTCGTGGCGCCTCCGCTCAATCCGGGGGACTCTGACGGTAGCCAGAACGGCAAGGGCAAGGGCTCATCCGGCGAGAATGGCGACGGATCCTCTTTACCGGGCGGTGGGGCCTCGGTTCCCTCCAAGCCGAGCCCAGACGGAGGCACTGGCGGAGATAGCGCGAACGATCCAAGTTCTGGAGGCGGACGCTTCAACAGTGGAGACTCCGATGATTCTCAGGTCCCAGGTGATCCAAACGACCCTCGGCCCACTAAGCCGCCCGCACCTCCGGATGCCGATTTGATTGACCCTAATCCAGATCAAAGGATTTCGGGAGTGTTTGAGGTCGTCAGCACCCCTGGACGAGACCGTTCGTGGCGAATGCAAGGGGAGGTCCTTCTGAGAAGGCTGGGCGCCCCGGAAGACGTCGCTGGTTACGGAAGTACTTTCTATGCAAAATTCCCCCACGATATCATGATGAAGCTGAATACTGGAGATTTGATTTACGCTGAGCTCTCTAAGCCGAGCCCATTTGTTGAAGATAAGAACACTTTGCTCTGGGCGGCTTCTTTTCTCGGATATGCTGACCCTAACGGAGGGAATGATCCGGGTCGAGGTGGGCAGGGCGGGTTTTCATCAGCAGACTCCTCCAGCGATCCATCCTCTGCTTCCTCTCCCTCAAGCGCAGAGGCTCAAGACACTAAAGGTGCGGAATCAACAAGCGCTGACAGCGTCGGAACGAAAGAGCAAAAATCAGGCGGCTCGCCCGTGGCCGAAGATACCGCTTCAGCAACTGCCGGATCCGGCGAATTTGAATCAGAGCGCTCTGAAGGATCTCAAAGATTCTCACCAGATTCAAGTGACGCCCTGAACGCAGAGTCCATAGAATCACGTGACCCTGATGACTCCGCTATCGAGGATGCAGATTCTGAAACCTCATCGGAGTCTGTCCCCAGTGACGATCGGACCAATCTGCCTGCTGAAAGCGACGAGGAGACCCCTGAAGAGCAAGGAAAGCCGAGCAACCTTACTGAGGAAAGCCCCGAAAAGCCCGCTGCTGACACCAGCGTTGAAGAAAAAAATCCGGCAAACAACTCTGAGGAGACAGAGACAACGCAGACAGACGAGGCCGATTCAACGAATAGCCAGCAGAACCGAGGGAACGCTGAGGGTAACGATGGAAGCAGCTTAGCTATGCCCTCCATTCCCTCGAACGGCAACACAACGGACTCTCGCGCACCCGCCGGCAATTATAATAACGGCAGTGGCGGGTCGGATCCGATGGATCCTCTGACACCCGAGGAACAAGCAAAAGCTGCCGCTTTAAAAGCTCAGGCTGAAATCGATATCGCTAATCTCATACAAGCGAACGCCGCTTTTATAGCAGAGCTTAAGATAGCTTTACAGGATCTTGCGCTGGACATTGCTGTCTATGGTCAGAAATTAACCGGGCTCCAGGACCTGAACCAAAAGATGCGGGAACTTTATTCTTTGATGAGGCAGACGCGCGTCGATCCGAACGAGATGCTGAACGGCGTCCTCGCATACGGCCGTACTGAATATCTCAGAAAGCATAGCATTAAGCGAGCGACAGCTCGAGCCGCGGCAAATTATTCCCAGCTTATGATGAAGGACATGGAACTGCGGGAGCTCTTAATTGCGGCACAAGAACGCGAAAAAAGACTTTTCAACCTTCAGGCAAGCATCGCTTCTGCACCACCTAAAAACCAGATGGAGCTCGCTCTTTTCAATTACTCCGTGGAAAGAATTAAGATGGAGGCCGAAGGCCTAAAGCGCGACGAGGCCAAAACAACTGCGATCACGGTTGCGATTGCTGAGGCTAAAGGACGATTTGACAGCGCCTACAGCACCGCCAAGGGGAGGGCCGAGGCATTCGTTGACCGCATCCGTGAAATCATAAACAATATTCGGCCTTGGGGTCACTTACCAGACGCTTGGGCTCGGCATATGATTATAAATTTCTTCCCGAGTGTCGAAGCGGCCTTAAACGCTTTGCCCTGAGAGAAAATGGGAGGGTATTTGTCCTCTCGGAAAGCCGGCTATTACGCCCCCTCAGCGGTCAGGTAGGGCTTGGCGCCGAACATCTGCAGTCTTTGCCTTGAAGCGATAAGCCGGTCATTCATGACGGGTACCAGCCGCTTGTAAATCTCGTAAGCAAAGAGGTGATCTTTCGCCATCGCTTTGCGCAAAGCGACACCGTCTACGATCAGCATGCGGACGTCCGTATGAGCCGCGGCAAAAAAACGCCAGCGGTAGGGTTTGATCACCCAGGACCATCCCACCACCTCGCCCGGTCCGAGTTCCTGCAAGACACCGAGTTTGGCCTCAGGATCAAAGCGGATGTCCTGCTCTTCTGCAAGCAGATGAACCTTGCCCTTGAGAATCAGAAAGAAACTGTTTGCCGGCCGGCCGTTCTCGAAAACATTCTCACCTCGCGGTAGCGTGATCACTCGAGCGTTGGCCTGGATTAATTTTTCGTACTTTGCGGGGATGCCTTTAAAAAAGCGGTGTGAAATCCGGGAGACTTTGGGTTGAGCTTGTTTTTTCTTCATGAGATTCTCCGAGGTAAGAAGTCTGAGGGAGTTTATCAAAGGGGCACTTCTTTTGCCACCGTGAATTGACCCGCGAGCGTCTCTATTTCATCCAGACACAAAATTGAGCCCGGTCCCGGCACGCCAGAGCGTTGTTTCAAGAGACTTCGTGCTTCAAGGGCCCCCCCCTCGGGGTTCGTTCTGCCGGGTCTCGTTAGACAAAATAGTATTCAAAACGGACGGAGAAAACCGGGGAAACCGAAGAGGCTTGAACTTTCATTTCACCGCGAAGCCCTTTGAGATGCCCTGACGCCGATCCAGGCATCACGGTCTGGCGCGCCTTCATGACCCCGTTGCGGACTGCGCCGTTGTGATGAAGGACAAAGCCGCCGTCCCGGCCTCCCACAAGGCCCGTGAAACGCACCAGGCCCACACAGGCCTCGCTCTTAAGGCCGAAATGCACCCGAAACTCTTCCATCACGGCCTCCCCCTCGATTCCTCCCCGAAAAACCAGGGTCAATCGGCTTTTGGTCAGGCCCGGCTTCTCCGCATGACTGCTGAAAGGGCTGTCTCCGCGGCTTTGGATTTCATAGACCGCCTCCACCTTGAATTCTTCGCGCTTGAACATACGGTCTCAATCCCAAAATCTGCATCGCTCGCCTCGCGCGAACTTTGCGGTTTTGTGTGTGCGGCCAGGGCAGCGTTCTCCCAGAATAACGCGAGGGCCTTTCCTTAAAAGCACCGTGCTGTTCCCCGGCCCGGAACCCGCCCCCGGCACATTTCCGATCAGAGCTTTTCAAAGCAGCTCTAAAATTGCAGGCGGATCTTGGAAGATTATCAAAAAAAGATTATGCTTCAATCAGAGCGGACTAACAGGAGACTTCTCATGACGGTTTCCGCCAAAAAACTGGCCGTGATCCACATCGTCAAGAAAGAGCTCGGCCTCACCGATGAGGCTTACAGGGAGATTCTTCGCTCGGAGGCCGGCGTCGAAAGCGCCAAAGATCTCGATGATGCCGGTTTCCAAAAGCTGATGAAGCGCTTTGTCCGGAGCCCGCGATACCGCCTGCAGCCCGGCGGCATCACTCTGCGTCAAAAACTGTTCATCGACAGCCTTGCATCAGAACTGGGCTGGGCCGGCCCGCACCTGGTCAACTTCGTAAAAAAATACTACCATCATCATTCCTGCGAAGAACTCACGCGCGGTGAAGCCTCCAAGCTCATTGAGTCCCTGAAAAGTATCCGCGCCAAAGCAGCTCGGGGACAGTGCTAAACAGCAAGCCCCGGGACTTTCATGTCATAGCGGAGCGCAAGCTCCTTGAGCCGATCCAGATGAGTCCCCGCCCGGGCTTTATCGGGCATTTTAAGACAAAGTCCAAAGTAAACCGAATAATAGTCGGGGCGGTGCTTGAAGACTTTTTCGCATAAGGGCATCCGATTAACAGAGTCCAGAGCCTGGAGAGCGGCTTCGTAATTGTTCTGGAGGATCCAGCACTCCGCCGTGCGGTAGTAGGCCTCAAGGTAGTTGGGCGCGCAATCCAAGGCCCTCGAGCAAAACCCCGCGGCGGCTTGCCAATCCTTGCGGGCCATGGCTTTTTCAGCCGCATCCAGCCAATCCTGGGCCGCATCGATATCGTTAAGGTAAGGGACAGGATCATAATAACGGACAGCCAGCGAAACCTTGAGTCCTCGAATCCAGGTACGGAATTCGCTCAATGCATCCGCCGGCTGGGGAAGAAATCCGGCCGCCCGCGCATTCATATCTCTCAGAATCCAGAGGCCGTCCTCCGGATGACGCAGCGGATCGGAGATGCGCAATTTCAGAAGATATTCAATGACTTTGGCGTGATCGGGATGCGCGGGATCCGTATAGGCTTCAAGCGCTTCCTGCACCGCCGCTCTCAAAGGGTTGGGCTCAAGAACATAGCGCTGCGGCTCGGCCGCATAAATCATTTCTGCGTTCTGCTGAAAATATTCCCATTTCTTGAGGGGGGTTCGAGTCAGGTTATAATTCACCATGGCGGTCGACAGCTCTTCATGTTCCGCAACATCTTTTTCGTGGATCGTCCGCCGCTGACCCTTTTGATAGAGATTATTCATGGCCAAAACGGCTTGCGCAAAGGTTCGGGAGCGCTGGAGATCAAAAACTACGTCGTCATAGAGGTCGTTGGCCTTCACGGCGATCTTGCGAACCTCGGAGCCGAACAGCCCCGTCTGAAAGAGATGAATTCCATCTTCTTCAAATCGAAGGGAAATACTTTTTCCGTCCGAGAATTCGACCTCGTAGATCCGCCCCTCTTTTTGTTTGACGACCTTTCCCAAGCACCCTCCCTTTCTCTTCGCCGCTCCAGCCCTAAACCCGGCCCGCCGGAACCCTTGGCCTGCCCTCATCAGCTTCAAGGGTTTAAAAAGAAGCTATCTCGAACGGGCCCAATGTGCTATATTCATTTAATGGTGTAAAAAAGTGATTTTTTACAGGGTATCCCGGAAGGAATCCCCCTTTGAAACAAGAAAAGTTTTTTATTGTTTACCTGATCAGCGTCGGCTGCATCATTTTCGGCGGAATAGGTTACCTTCTGAACCTGCGCGGCGTCGAATTCTTTGTCGCTTTTAAGGCCTTCTTTTTAGCCCTTCTTAGTTTCGGGCTTTTCCTTCTGCTCTTCTTCACCCTGACGATCGGCTTGCTCTGGCTGCTCGACCGTGCCGCCGAGTATTTCGAAAGCACCGACCCGAAAAAGAAGAAGCCCTAAACCTTACCCGCTGGAAAGCCCATCCCGAACCTCCGCCGACCGTGATCTCGATTCGCTAGCGGCTGGCTTCAGCTGACACTTCGACAGTCAATTGAAATTCATCATGGATAAGGCGGTCGCCGAGATTTTCGAAGAATTTTCCAGACCCGTAGCGGATCCCGTATTGCGTGCGGTCCACCGTGATTTGCGCGGACGCTTGCACGCCCTGAGCCGTCATTTTCACAGCTGCCGGGAAGGATACGCTCTGCGTGACGCCTTTAATCGTCAGATCGCCCGTCACCAGGTAGTTATCCTCTCCCCGGCTTTCCACTCCGGTAATTTTGAGCGACGCTTCAGGAAAACCTTCCGCATCAAAAAAATCGGCGCTCTTGAGGTGGCGGGTCAACTTCGCGTTGCTCTCGGGATCCTGGATATCATCAACCGCGATGGATCGAGCATCAAGGACGGTCTCACCGCCGACGAATTGACCGCCTTCGAAAACAATCGTCCCGGAAACCAGCGGGATGTGCCCCCAGTGCTTCCCCGTTACTTTCGAGGCATCCCATCGGACCTTTGCGCTCTCCGGGCTTACGCGGTAGGTTTCAGAGAAAACGGGACTCACAGCCCCGATCAGCATGAAAGCAGTCATGAGGATTATTTTTTTCATAAGGAACTCCTCTTTCTTTTTTATTCAGGTTTCTGAGCGTCCGAGTTTGATTTTTTTTGGATCAGCATCGGGGCGAACCAGCCGTCAAAAGTGCAGTCAAAGCGCCGCCCTTCCTTGACCAGCCAGGTCACCCAAGCATTCACGGTTTCCAGGGACAGCTCAATTTCTGAGGTCTGCCCGCTGATCTCGAATTCTCCGTCATTATTCACGACCTTGGCAGTGTAATCTGTTTCCTGCTCGATAAATGCCGCGAGTTTTTGCGCATTCGTGCGGCTCTCCGTAACAAACGTATAATCAAGCCGCGTTTTCTGGCCGGGCTGAACACCCTTTTCCGCCAAAAGCGCAAGCGCCTCTGCGTTCATGTGCAGTCTTTCAGCCAGCTCCTCATCCCATACTTCTTCCGTTCCGTGCATACCCTTAAACCTCTTTCTTTGATCATCCGACAGAAAGCCGCCTCAACCGAGCGGCCGTAAGTGCCGGATTATAAGGAATTAAGCCTCGATGCGCCAAGCTTTCTTCAAAAGACACCGGCTTCACCGAAGACTGTCCTGAGCCGATAATTCCACCCATGAGAAAAAACTCTGCCTACGGGATGGCCTTGGCCGCTGCAGCCCTTCTGACTTGGGGTGCCCCTCCGGCTCAGCCCCAAACGCGGGATTTGCTGACGAACAATCCCTATTCCATGGATTCCGGGGACGCACGCCTCCCCCCCAACGGCTGCCGCAAGAAGGACAGTGCTTACTTCGGTCAGGAAAGCGCTTATGCGGTGAGAAAAAGCCGCTACTTCAGGCAGGAAAGCCCTTATGTCCGAAATTCCGGGCAGAATCTCTTTGAAAAGCTGCTTCAGTCTGCCCGATCCCTTCTAAGCTGAGCGGGTTGTCCGAACGAGGTCCTGCGTCTCAGCGGGCGCGCGGAATCCCGCCGAGAGGCGTGCAAAAGCCCTCTAAAATTCCCGGTGCGAGAAGCCTCTACTTTTGATTGAGATCGTTGTCCTTGTAGTACTTGGTTCCCTTGGCCGTCAATTCCAGAGCGAGCCCGGCATCGGTCAGCTGATAAAGCCATATTCCGGGCGCAATCGCAACGGCGCCCTGATAAGCCCCGCCCGTGTGACCGGCCTTGGCCGCCGCCGAGGCCTGTCCTCCGATCGACCATCCCGACTCGACGAACTGATCAAAAGCCTGCTCGTTGTCGAAGACCCAGACCAGCATGAACTTTTTGACTCCGAGGCCAAGCCCGGCCTGAATTTCAGCCATGTTCATGAATGTTTTGGCCTGCGTCTTGTTCCGAACCGCAACTCCCCGTCCCGAACCCCCGCCGGCAAAAAAGATTTTCATTCCAAAATTACTGAACGTGGCGTACCCGAAAGCCCCTTCAACGGTTGGCTTCGTCTCGGGTTTTGCCTCGTAAAGTTCCGCCAGAATTTCCCGGGACCGTTTTTCGATATCCGCCCGCTGTTCCGAGGGATCACGCCGGTCTAAAAAAGCGGGCAAGGCAAACGCGGGCGCCGTTAATCCAGGGGCCAGCGCGGCCGTCAGCAGCAGGGCAGCAATTTTTTTTATTTTCATCTAGGCTCCTTTCGGCCTTGTCGGTCCGGGGCGGTACAGTTCCCGGATTTTTTTGAGTCGCCGTCCGGCCTCAATCAGCGTTTCTTCTTTCTTGGCAAAATGAAACCGGACATAACGGTCCTCTTTTTCATGAAAAAAACTGGAGCCCGGAACAGCCGCTACCCCCGCCTCGCGCGCCATCCATTCCGCGAACCATGTGTCGCTTGGCGCCCCGAACTCTGAAATATCCGCGAGGACGTAATACGCCCCCTCAGGCTCTGTGTGCTTCAGCTTGGCGTCGCAGAGAATGTTCAGGAACAGGGAACGCTGACGCGCGTAGCGGTCTTTGAGACCGGCATAGTATTCGTCGGGAAACTGAAGCGCCGTCACAGCCGCTTCCTGAAGCGGAGCAGGCGCTCCCACCGTCAGGAAATCGTGAATTTTCCGAGCCGCCTGCACGACGGATTCGGGAGCGATCAAATAACCCAGACGCCACCCCGTAATGGAAAAAGTCTTTGAGAGCGAACCGCAGGTGATCGTCCTTTCAAACATACCCGGCAGCGCGGCAAAATAGGTGTGGCGGCAAGGCTCGTAGACAATGTGTTCATACACTTCGTCGGTGATCACCCAGGCGTCAGCAGCCTCGGCTAAACGCCCAATTTCCAGCAGTTCGTCGCGCCGGAAAACCTTTCCCGTCGGATTGCCGGGATTGCAGAGAATGACGGCGCGGGGTCCCTGAGCAAAAGCGGCACGCAGAGCCTGAACATCAATCTCAAAAGAGGGCGGGAGCAGCGGCACATAAAGCGGTTCGGCGCCGGTAAGAACGGCATCAGCAGCGTAATTCTCGTAAAACGGCGAAAAGACAATTACTTTATCGCCGGGCTCGGTCACGGACATCATCGCGGCCATCATGGCTTCTGTGCTTCCGCAAGTCACCACAATGTGCGATTCGGGATCGATCGGAAGTCCCGTGAAACGCCCCTGCTTTTGGGCCAAAGCCTCGCGGAAATTGGCCGCTCCCCAAGTCACGGCATACTGATGCGGCCCTTTTTCAGCAGTGCGCCTGAGTGCCTCCATCAGCGGCTGCGGCGGATCAAAATCGGGGAACCCCTGCGAAAGATTCACGGCGCCCGTTTGCTGCGCGACACGAGTCATACGCCGAATGACAGACTCCTGAAACCCCGCCGTCCTGCTGCTGATACGAGCCATACCCTAGGACCTTCCGTCTGATGGCTTAAAAATCTTTGTGTTAAAAACCGAGGAGTCCCTCACGCGCAAACTTTACCAAGGCACCGAAAAACCGGCTTCAACAGCCGAATCCCGGAGCGTCCTCCTCAGCCTGACGAAGCCGCCCCCGCCGTTCTTCAAAAACTCGCGGCTGAAGCGGATCTCACCGCCCAAAGGCTCGCCCTGACGCCCAACCAGCCTTACCGCAGCCTCCCATGACGGCGTGATTTCGATCTCCGTTCCGAAGCGGATCTCGTGAAGACGCCCGTCCGAACAGGCAATCTCAAAGATCAAGTCAAGATCCGCGGATAATTTCCATCGCCCGAACAGCGTCAGAACCCGTCTCGATTTTTTTCCTTCAACGGACGCCCCAAGCTGATAACTCAGCTGCCCTTTCTTGGCGGAAAGACTCCGGGTTTGGAATGTTCCCGCAAAAAGCAAAGACGGCTCGCCGGAGCCCTGCAAGGTATACGTCAAACGATGGTCGCTGGAAAGATCCCACCAGCCGCGGAGAGTCAATTCTTCTTGGGTTCTCGTTTTTGTGAGAAGATTCGTGCGCCTCCACACATAAACAATTTCCTGCGAAGGCCCCAGTTTCCAGCGTCCCTTGAAGGTCAGCACATCATGGATTCCCGAGGCTCGCGACACCTCGAATTCCAGCTGATGACGTTCATTCATCCGCCACGATCCCTCAAGACGCGCGGTCCGCGTGACACGCCTGCCGTTTTTTTGTTTCTCGGCAAAAACAGCGACAAGCGCGTTGGGCTCAGCCCCGATCAGCGAGGCCTCGATCTCGACGGCTTCCTCGCCTTCATTGTCGTCCCGCACATACAGAATTCTGTGACGTTTGTCACAGACCCAGCGGCCCCGGAATTTCCGGTCTCCCTGAGAAAGATCGTTCAGCGTTTCAAACTTTGCCAAATTCTTGACTCCCTAATCAAGCCGGGGCTCTCTTAAAAATACAGCCCGGCGTTCTCGATGATTTCAAAATCTCCTGCGGGTCAGATCCATTCCCCCCCCCGCTTCGATGAAATTCCAACCGTCTATTCTTTTCTGTTCCAAGGCATGCGGGCAATCAGCATGGCCATGCCGCAGGTATTCGTCACAGCCGCGAACATCAGTCCGGCTCCCACGAAGGCGGAAAGTGCGTAGAACCCCTCATCCAGGGATGCCCCGAACAGCACACCAAGCACGACCAGCGATCCGGCAGCAAACCTCACCTGCCTTTCCAATTCCCAAACCTTTTCGCTCCCCCGGAGAATCTCGGCTCCGCATCCCTTGCAGGCCTGAAGTCCGCCTTCAATCACGCTCACGTTTGAAAACCCCTGCCGGACAAGACTCTCAGCGGCCTTCTCTGAACGCATCCCGCTTCGGCAGAGGACAAAGAGTGCTTCGTCCTTGTTTAAACCCTCGGCCTTTCGGCTGAAATCCGACAGCGGAATATTCAGACTGCCCGGAAGCGACTCGGCTTGAAATTCAGCGGGCTCGCGCACGTCCACGATACGGCCCGGCAAATTTGCAAGACGGCTTTTGAGTTCCGCCGCAGAAATTTTTTTTACTGGATTCATAGGTTTCACCTCCAGGCTCAGGCCCATGCAGACGTTCCGGATTTCTCCGGACATCCTCCTCTTGAGCGGATACCGCAAGGGAGAATGTTACCTCACGGGCAGGCCGTCTTCAAATATCCGTTTCTTTAACTTCCCCGAAAGACGGAACCCTTTGCGCGCTGCCCGCCGTCTTGATACGGTGCGGGAACGTCTTTTTTAAAATCTTCCGGCCAAAAAACCAAAGTCACCTTTTTACGCTGAAAATGATAGATCCTTTTTGCGTATCGCAAAGCTTTATTTTTTGAGGAGGGCCCGCACGCTTAACACACAAGAAAGCAGCTCAACTTTCTTGTGTGTCGGATCGTTAATGTAATTTATTCCGGGACCGCTTGAAACTAGAGACGGAGATTTTGTGAGCGAGAACCGCCTTTTGATCCAGGCTTTTGACTTTACCGCAAAATCAAGCATCTTCGAGGAAGAATCGCTTTCCTTCTGGTGCGAACTGATGATCCGGCTTTACGACCGGGGTTTTCTTTACGGCTGTTTCCGGGGAGATGACCTCATGGCCGTGGCAGGACTTTGCCGAATTTCCGAATGGCAGGACCGCTACCTGGAACAGATACCCGATCAAGAAAGCGGAAGCTGTCTTTATATTCCTTTTTTCGCCCTGGAAAGCCTCCGGACACAGGACCCCATGCAGATGCTCCGCAGATATCTCCATGACCACTCCGAAGTCGATGAAATTATTTATTGCGAAAAATTCCGCCGGGCGGGCCGGGACGTTCCCAAACAAATCAAACGCCGCCGAATTCTGAGGAATCACGGAAACCGCTTCGAAGAAAACCAAACTTACAAGACCCGAATCGGAGTGCTTCCTCCTGAACTTGTGAACCTGAAACTTGCCGACCAACAGGGTTTTTCAGGAGAAGCCTTATTTTCTTCAGAAGAAAGCGCCTTCCTCTCCTCAGGCCGATAAAGAAAAAGCGCGGGGTAGGACCCCGCGCTTAGGCAGATACCGTTCCGAAACTATTCGGCTACTTCCCGCAGTCTCCGCAATCGCCGCAGGCTTTACCATGGCAGCATGAGGCTTTAGCGCTTGGCTTGGAGCAGCCTTGATGACCCGCTCCATTCGCGGCCGCTTGCACGGGAATCGTCTGTTCCTTGATGAGATTGAGCTCTGCATCGTATTTGTAAAGCTTGGATCCCTCCAGAACAATCACGCCGTCTCCTGAAGAAACCATCTGACGATGCATGCCCGCTTTGCCGTGCTTCCAACTGCAAGCCCTGCTCTTTTTACATTCCCCGCCGAACCAGGCTTGCGCTTGAGTGCCGGAGAAAAACAGCGCCGCCGTCAAGACCGCCGCGGGTATAAAAATCGTTTTTTTCATGAAGATCCTCTCTTTTCTATCAAGCTTACCGCACTAAAAAACTTCGGGCTTTGCAATCATGAAATGCCGTTCATCGACGAGCTGGTCGCCGCTCGTGACGCGCACCCTCCACCGGCCGGACACATCCTGCATTCCGAGCGTGTTCAGCGGAAGACGCGTTCTAACATGCTCGGGGTAAGCGATGTTCGCACGGAAGGTGCCGTAATAAACTTTTTGCCCGCTTGGCGCAAACCACTCCACCGAGAACTTGGGCCGGAGCATTTTTTCCTCGTGCGTACGTCCGCCTTGAAAGAAAGCGAACCAGAAGATTTGACTCGTTTCCGAGGGAAATTCATTGCGTGATTCTACCGTCCCCTTCGGGCGCTGCGTGATGAAGGGGATATGACTGCTCGTAAGCCCGACACCGGCAATATCCAGACCCGTTCGATCCAGCACACTGCCGGGCACGGGCCCAAGGGTGAAAACCTCCGTGCCTGCCGGGACAACGATCGGGGGCTTCGAAGACTGAGCGGGCTCGATCGTATCCGCCGCAGGCGCCGCGATCGAAGCGGCGATCGGCGCAGCCTGAGATTCCTGAGCGGGAGGGATCGCGGGCGATAACTCGAGAGCCTCGGGGGGCTGCACGGCTCCTAAAGACTGTTCTACGGCAGGAGCGCTGCCTACCACAACTTTTGTCTGGGGCTCTTTCTCGGAGGGCTGATCAGCTGCAGGCGGCAGTGCTTCAGCCGGCTGAAGGACAGACTCGGGGGCCTTCGCTGTTTCAGCCGCTTGGACCGGAGGCGTCTGAGCGGCCGGGCCGGCCTCGTCAGAGAGCTTGATCGAGGGAACGGCGGCGGCCGCGGGCGGCGCCGTCACAACGGCAGCGGCAGTTTCGAGAGCAGGTTTTTTTTCATCCAGGCTCACGGCAGTCGATGCCTCGGGGGAAGGTTCTGTTTTTTGCTGGGCGAAGACAGGCAGGTGAAAAGCCCCGAGAAAACCGGCCAGAAGGGCTGTGCTTCGAAGGATAAAAACCCACAGACGAAAAACAGGCTTGATCATAAGCAAAACTCCTGAAGGTTAGAAGAGTTTCTTAAGGCATGAGAACGGGTGGTATCATAACGCCTCAAGCAGGCAAAGGCAATGGCCCCGCGAAACCCTCAGAAAAAAAAGTCAGTGCGCCGAACCGAGCGGAGCATCCCGCTGAAGGAATTCGAAGACGTCCTGCTATCAGCCTTGAAAAGTCTTCCTCCCCCCTTCTCTGAGCCGAAAGATAGAAAACACCGCGATCCTGATCGAAGACAAGAGAAAACCCGCCAGCCTGCTTGGCCTTTATGAAGGCGTGCCGCTCACGGAGCGGAGCGCCGCTCCGGATTCAGCGCCGTCTTTTCCCGACAGAATCATTCTTTTTAAACGCAATTTGGAAGAGCTCTGCGGCGGTGACAGGAAAAGACTGCGGCGGGAAATAAGGAAAACTCTGCTCCGCGAAATCGCCCATCACTTTGGTCTTGAAGACAGCCGCCTCGACGAGCTGGGTCTCGGCTGATCCCAAACATGCCTCGGGCCGGGTGGTCATCGCGCAATCGACCGCCATCAGCTCCGCAGCTCTTCAGCACCAGGGCGAGTCGTCACGGCAAGGCCGCTTGATGAACCACGGCTGAAACCAGTAATCCTTCCCGATATCTCTCCGCAAAATCCTTTGATATTTTTCCCGCTCGAGATCCACTGCAAAAACCCCGGCCTGATCAGCCTGCTCCGGCGAAACAAACTCCAGCCGGCCGCGAAAGAAATTAAGGTTAGGATCATCCTCGAAAAAATCACCCTCGAGCTTGAGGCGCTTCCTTTCCGCGCCGGGTTCGGCGGCGAGAGCCGTCAGTTTTTCGCCCCTTACGGAAAGATAACGGAACCACACCGTATCCTGCCGAACCGTGAGGACCATATTGCCGAGGAGAAAGCCTGCCGCAAGAAGTCCGGCAAGAATGCGCTGCAGCCCGCGCCCCCCGCGCAAAGCGCTCCCCAAAATATGCCCCATCAGCAGACAGTAGAAAACAGACCCCAAATACAAATACCGCGGTGCATACGGGAGATGCGAACAACTGATCAGCAAAAACCAGAAAACAGAATTCAGAAGAGCCGCGCAGACCAGAAAGCGCACCGCCGCATCCTTCCATCGGAACGCAGCCAAAGCGGCGGTGAGAGCAACAGCGGCCGCTTTTAAGAACCACGGCGCCTCGTAGGGAAAAACCAGATTCATCAAGAAGGCCGGAATGGCAAACAGGTCAATCTCGGGGGGCGGGAGGTCGTTGGGAAAGTGCCGCCAGCTGATCACGTTGGCGGCGCCTGACAGACCCGCAGCGGCAGCGGCGGCAAGCCCCGCTGCGAACTTTTCTTTCAAAAGCCCGCCGTCCGTCAAGGGCTTACGATAAATCCAAAGCCAGGCCGCCGCCAAGAGCAGGTATTGAGGCGCTCTCAGACTCATCAACGAGGCTGCAAAGAAAAGGCCCGCTGATACGGCCTGATGGCGGAACCCCGGCCTCATCAGGGCGAGAAACGCTCCGAGCATCAGCCCTGCCGCTGCTGTGCAAAAAAGAGAGGAATACCACAGCACGGCCTGGCTATTCAGGCGGTACACGCAAAAAAACAGCGCACCGAGCAGAGCGCCCGAACTCTGAATGCCAAGATGACGGCCGATTCTGAAGATCAGCCAAGCGTTAAGGGTGTGGAGAACCAGATGAAGCGCTTGGTAGGCCGGAAAAAACATGCCGAATACCGGATAAAGAAGCGCATAAAAAATAACGTGCAGGGGTTCATAGCGCGCTCCGGTCACCACATCCGAAGGACGGAGATGCGGAAGGAAAAATTCCAGATAGCTTCCGCGGAATGACTGAATAAAATCCAAGTGCAGAAAGTCATCGTTGATAAAATAATTTCTAAAGGCCCCGAAGTATGCGGCCAGAACAGACGCGGCAAGGAGAGCAAAAACCCACCCCTCGCTGAGGTCCTGCTCCGCTTTCCTGCCTACCCCCTGATTCTGCATCCTGAACACCCCCCTCCCAAAGCACTCATGTGCCAGCCCGGTCCGGATCAGTCCGTTCCAAAAGCAAGAGGGGCCCTCGTCATCGCTGACGAAGGCCCCCGGATCACTTCATAGCTCCCGCAAATTTCCGGCAATCTGCACTAAAACCGGTCCAGATTCATCACCTTGTTCCACGCGGCGACAAAGTCCTCAACAAATTTTCCGCGTGATTCGTTAAAGGCATAAACCTCGGCGACCGCCCTCAATTCACTATTGGAACCGAAAACAAGGTCCACCGGACTGGCTGTCCACTTCAGCTTGCCCGATTGGCGGTCGAGCCCTTCGTAAACACCCTCTGTCTCCGAAGACTTCTTCCACACCGTGCTCATGTCCAGGAGATTGACGAAGAAATCATTGGTGAG
>VFQY01000033.1 GCA_018883425.1 Candidatus Omnitrophota bacterium
CTCCGTTCCTGAGCGTGATGCGTCAGCATAATCAGCGAAACAGCGCCTCCCAAACTGCGCTCGCGCTGATAGCAGTCCGAGATACTGATGCGGTGCGCTCCGAGTACACGCGAGATTTTTCCGAGCACTCCGGGCTGATCCATCACATGAAAGCGCAGGTAGTAGCGCGCTTGAAGCGAGGAGAGTCCCCGAACTTTCAATTCCCGCGTATTGCCCCGGAACATGAGAGCATCTTCAGCTTCAAGGCGGTCATAGCGCTTGGCCAGATCCACGAGGTCACTGATCACTGCGCTGGCCGTCGGCAAGGATCCCGCCCCGCGCCCATAGAAGAGCACCGGACCGGTCTTGTCACCGTCAATCAGGACAGCATTAAACGACCCATTCACGTTGGCCAGAATATGGTCCTTCGGCAGCAAGGTCGGCTGCACACGCACCTCGAGGCCCGCCTCTGAATTTTTTGCGATGGCTAAAAGCTTGACCCGGTACCCGAACTCACGGGCAAAAGCGATATCCTCCGCCCGGATCTGCTGGATGCCCTCGCGGTAAATATCTTTGAAACGGATTTTTCCGCCGAAAGCAACGCGGACCAAAACGGCAAGCTTGTGAGCCGCGTCGGATCCGTCAATGTCGAGCGTCGGATCGGCCTCAGCATAACCCTGAGCCTGCGCACCCTGAAGCGCCTCCCCGAAGTCGGCTCCCTCTTCGCTCATCTTCGAAAGAATATAATTACTCGTTCCGTTGATAATCGCGTGAATGGATTCGAAACGATTGGCCACCAGGCCCTCACGGATCGACTTAACCACGGGAATTCCGCCGCCCACACTGGCTTCAAAAAGAACCCACCGTTTGAGCCGAGCCGCAAGACTGAAGATCTCATCCCCATCCTCGGCTAGCAGAGCTTTATTGGCCGTGACGACGTGCTTGCCCCGCCTCAGAGCTTCCTTCACAAGACGGCCCGCTTCTTCGACGCCGCCCATGAGTTCCACGACAACATCAATCGCGGGATCATGAACCACCGACAAAGGGTCATCCGTCAACAGGGACGCAGGCACCCTCACCGGCCTTTTCTTGGCCGGATGACGCACCGCAATTTTTTGGATCACAAAATCAACCCCGACTTCTGAAGAAAAATACGCCTTTTTTTCTTTGAGAATCGAGTAGACCCCGGACCCGACCTGGCCCAGACCTAATATACCTAGACGGATTTTTTTCATTCTGCCTTGTAAAGATTGTCAGTGTCGAAGTTTAAAGCAAACCTTGCGGAGCATTTGACATACACTTGCCTGTTTTTTCCAAAGGTCGGCAGTATAGCTTAGCCCCCCTTAAAAAGCAACGAACTCGGAGGGTTCTTTCGAGCCGTGATTTTTACTGTCAAAAGGTTGGACAGTCATCGCGCTTGGGCTATACTTATGACAAATTTTGAGTGTTTTCATCATAAAACGCATGCGAAGCTGTGAGAGGTGCTATGAAAAATTCATCCATTTTGATTCTCACGGGTCTTTTGGGAGTCAGTTTTATCTTCACCGGCATGGCGCGGCGCGGAGAATATGACGAAGAGGCCCGGATCGCCGAACAGGAATCGAAATCCCGCAGAGGTTTTTCTAACCCCGCCTCAGGAATCGCCGAAGGAGTCCGCTCGGCCGCAGTGGACTCAACGGCCGGCTTTCTTTCGGAAACAGCCGACGCTGCCCGCGAACAAAATCCCGTCGTCGGAACCCTGGAGGGGGCGCGCAAAGGCACAGGGGCTCTTTTGCAGAACACGGTCAAGGGCGCCGTCAAAGTGGTGACCTTAGGGCAGGCTGATGTCGAGGGTTACGAGGTCCATGAGCCTGAGGAAAATTCAGAAGAACCCACAAAGTTCACTTTCAAAATCCCCGGAACCTAGAAAAGCGCGTCAGAAATTGAACTGAAGATCGTAGAGTTTCTTGTAAAGCCCGCCCTGTTTGATCAGGGCTTCGTGATTTCCTTCCTGAACGATTTTCCCGGCTTCAAGAACGACGATGCGGTCAGCCTTCTGAACCGTTGACAGGCGGTGCGCGATCACAAAAACGGTCCGGTTGTGCATCAGATTTTCCAGCGCATCCTGAACAACCCTTTCGCTCTCGGTATCCAGCTGCGATGTGGCCTCATCAAGAATCAGAATCGGGGCGTTTTTGAGAATAGCTCGCGCGATCGAAACGCGCTGGCGCTGGCCTCCCGAAAGTTTGAGACCTCTTTCCCCCATGCGCGTCTCATAACCCTGGGGAAGATCGCAAATAAAGTCGTGTGCGTGCGCGGCACGGGCAGCCGCCTCAATACTTTCACGGGACGCTTCCGGGTTCCCGTAAGCAATGTTTTCAGCCACAGTCATGTTGAAGAGAATCGTATCCTGGGAGACAATCCCGACCTTGCTGCGTAAAGAGGCCAGCGTATAGCCCGTCAAAGGACGTCCATTAATTTCGACCGCTCCTCGTTCGGGATCATAAAAACGCAGCAGCAAATTCACGAGGGTCGTCTTCCCCGATCCGCTAGGCCCGACAAGAGCCAGGACTTCGCCGTGCCGCACCCGGAGATTGAGATCCGTCAGGACACTTTTCTCAGGCACATAAGAGAAAGAAACACCCCGGAAAGCAATATCCTTAATTTCTTCATTCAGCTCCGCCGCGCCGGCGGCATTCCGGATGGTGGGCTGCATATCCAGAACCTCGAAAATCCTGCCGCCCGCAGCCACAGACTGCTGGATCGTGCTGTTGACTTTGCTGAGCTTTTTCAGCGGCTCATAAAAAACAAAGAGGGAGATCACAAAGGCGCCGAAGCGGTCGGGCGGAAGATGCTTGATAGCAAACCAAACCGCGATGGCCGCGCCGCAGGCTCCCATCACCTCGATCAAGGGCCGCTGAATCATCGTAATCCGGATCGTGTTTTTAAAAAAATCAAAGACGCTCTTATTGATTTTTTCAAACTTTCGGATTTCATCCTCCTCGCGTCCGAAAGCCTTCACCACGTGAATACCCGAGAGGGTCTCTCCGATGAACGACGTGATGTCTGCGGCACGCTCCTGCATCTTCTTGGTCGTCTTGCGCAGATTCCTTCCCAGAAAGACGATGGGAACGGCCACGATCGGGAAAATGGCAATGGCATAAACCGCGTAGGGACCTCCCCAAATAAACACCATCGGGATGTTGTAAAGAATGATGAAGGGCTGCTTGATCAGATCCGTGATGACGTCCGTGAGAGCTCCCTGGATAGAGCCGACATCGTTCATGATGCGGCTTAAAAAATCTCCGGTCCGGCTTTTGGCGTAAAAGTCGCTGGAAAGATGCATCAGATGCCGGTAAACATCTTCACGGATTTTCCGGATAACCCGGATCCCGACACTCGCCATCTGGTAACCGGAAATGTATTCAAAGAAGCTTCTCATAAAAAAAACACCGACCATGATGAACGGGATGTAGGCTGCCGGGAAACGGATATCGATAAAATCCGCATGCGGAATATTGTCGATGACCACTTCATCCTTGTTCTGAAGGCCGTTGATGATGACATACAGCGTGGCCGAAACAAGCGCCGTTGAGAGCGCGAACCCTTGAGAGGCAAGGATGGCAAGAGCGAGTCGAGCGCGGTGAGGCTTCAGGTAGCTTAAGAGCCGGCGGTAAGTTCCCATAGGAGGCGTCACTGTAACATATTGATTGACACCCCTCAAGCGCATTTGCTACGATCGAAAAATTGTTCTTCCAACCCTCTCTAGAACAACTCCAAACGCTTATGCCCTTAAAAGTTGCAGTGATTGGGATCGGTCATCTCGGTAAGGAGCATGCCCGTATTTATCATGAGCTCGGGCAGGAGGTTCAGCTCGTAGGCCTCTGCGATGCCGACGCTTCCAGGAAAGAGCGCGCCGACGCGCTGAAAGTTCCTTTTTACCGGAACCCGAAAGATCTTCTCGGAAAGGTCGACGCCGTAAGCATCGCGACTCCGACTTCAACGCACTTTCAGGTCGCGCGTGAATTTCTCAGCGCGGGCATACACACACTCATCGAAAAACCGATCACGCTCAAACTCGAAGACGCCGACGATCTCATCGATATCGCGCGAAAAAAAAATCTCGCTCTGCAGGTCGGTCACATCGAGCGGCACAATCCTGCTTTCAAAAGAGTCGGCGAAATTGCAAAAAACATCCGTTTTTTTGAAATCCATCGGCTGGGTCCTTTTAACACACGTATCAACGACTGCGGCGTTGTTCTCGACCTGATGATCCATGACTTGGATATCGTCCTGGGTCTGATGAAAAGCGATCTCGCCAGTTTCGACGCCGTCGGAATCAACGTCCTGACACCTTACGAGGACATTGCCAACGTGCGGCTCAAATTCCGCGACGGCGCTGTTGCCGATATCACCGCATCCAGACTGACTCCTGAGAAACAGCGCAAGATCCGCATTTTCCAAGAAGACGCCTACATTTCGATGGACTACGGAAGCCAGAGCTGCAAAATTTTCCGCAAGCAGGGATTCGGTATCGCTCAAGAAAGCATCGATATCGAAAAGGCGGAACCTCTTAAGGAAGAACTGCGTTACTTCGTCTCCAAGATCGTCTCCGGTGAAAGTCTGGGCAAACCCGACATGGCAGCCCGCAATGCGCTGGCTCTGGCCCTGCAAATTGTCGCGGCAATCAAACACAACAACTCGCCCGAAGTGATGTCCGGCCGGGCCGGCTGATCCCATGCCCCCGCGTTTTTTTCTCTCGGCCTGCGAAGCGTCCGGCGACGCTCACGGCGCCCAGCTTATTCTCGAGCTCAAAAAAATTTTTCCGGAGGCCGTTTTCTTCGGATTGGGCGGACCCCGTATGCAGAGGGCAGGCCTTCAGCTTTTGGAAGACATGACACGCTTTTCAGCTCTCGGCCTGGGCGATGTCTTGCGCCAGTACTTCAAGTACTTGAAGGTTTTTAAACGCGCGCTGAGGGCCATCGAGACAGAATCACCTGACGCCGCCATCGTGATCGATTCCCCCGCCTTTAACCTGAGGCTGGCAAAAAAAATTAGCCCTGATGTTCCGGTTCTCTACTACATTTCGCCTCAGCTCTGGGCCTGGGGTGCGCGCCGCATCCGCGACATCCAGCGGCGGATACGGCATATGATGGTCATCCTCCCGTTTGAGGTCCCTCTTTATGAGAAAGCCGGAGTGTCCTGCGAGTTTGTGGGTCATCCGCTTCTGGACGAAATTGAAATTCCCAAGGACCGCGAGGCTCTGCGCCGAAAAATGGGACTTCAAGCCGGAGACCTGGCCGTGGGTCTTCTAGCCGGCTCGAGAGAGAAAGAGGTGCGGCGGATTTTTCCAGTAATGCTCGAAGCTTCGAGGCAGCTTGCCTCGCTGAAGCCTGGCCTGAAATTTTTTTACTCGCGCTCCCCGAATCTTCGTTTCGAGCTCTACGAGGAACAGCTCCAGGCTTTCGCCGATTTCCGCGTCCCGGTTTCCGAACTTCCGTACCATGAGTTCGTGCATGCTCTAGACTTCGCGTTTGTCACCTCGGGAACAGCCACGCTGGAGACAGCTCTTCTGAAAACGCCCTTCTTTCTTGTCTACAAAACCAGCGCCTCGACTTATTTCATCGGAAAACGCCTCGTCAGGGTGCCTTACCTGGGCCTGGTGAACTTACTGGCAGGAAGAAGTGCGGTTCCGGAATTTATTCAGGATAAAGCCGTCCCTGGTGTGATGGCTCGCGAGGCAAAAACTCTCCTGGAAAACCCTGAAATTTCCGAGAAGATGCGGAATGATTTTGAAGAGGTCCGTATCCTTCTCGGTGAGCATGGGGCAAGCCGCAGAGCGGCCCATTCAGTTCAGAACTTCCTGAGGAAAATCGGCAAGGTCTGACGTGACGCCGGGCTATTCTGCCGGCTTACTGTCAAAATGCTGCCAAGGGAATTCGGGCTGAAGCAGCGGTTCATAGCCCGCCGCCGGCCAAGGCAGACCGAACGTGATCATTTCCAAGACGCCGGCCGAGGCGCGCCCTGCCGTGTAGGCGATCCCTTTGAAAGATCCCGTCAGCCAAGTCGGTACGGCTCTGTCGTCAGTCTTGTTGAGTGAGAGCTGATGAGCGAGTTCCCAGGGCGAGAGCGCCGTATTTACAAAACCTCTCTGAAGTTTTCTCAGCGCCGTACCTGGGGATTCCAGTTCAGCCGCGCTTAAAAGAGGCGCCCAGAAGAGAATAACTCCTGCAAGAAACACTAAGAAAATTTTTGAAATCTTCATTTCAACTCTGCCCCGCTGTTTTAAATATCAAAATAAAGATAGAATTCGTGAGGGTGCGGTCTCTGGCGAATCGCCTCGATCTCAACTTCACGCTTGTATTGAATCCAGGTCTGAATCACGTCTTGAGTAAAGACTCCTCCCTCAAGCAGAAAGGCGTGGTCTTTTTCCAGAGCGTCGAGGGCTTCTTCAAGCGAACCAGGAACGCCGGGAATCCGGGCTCTCTCCTCGGGAAACAAATCGTAAATATTTTTATCGACGGGCGGGCCCGGGTCAATCCGGTTCTTGATCCCATCAAGACCCGCCATGAGCATGGCCGCAAACGTCAAGTAACCGTTTGAACTCGGATCGGGCGCGCGAAACTCTACGCGTTTGGCCTCCGGGGCATTGGAATACATCGGAATCCGGCAGACCGCCGAACGGTTGCGGGCGGAATAGCAGAGATTAACGGGCGCCTCATACCCTGGAACAAGTCTCCGGTAAGAATTGGTCGTCGGCGCCGCAAAAGCCAGCACCGCCGGCGCGTGCTTGAGAAGTCCCCCGATATACCATTTGCAAAGATCGCTGATTCCGGCGTAACCCCGCGCGTCGTAAAAAAGGGGCTTTCCATTTTTCCACAGACTCGAGTGAACATGCATGCCCGAACCGTTGTCGCGGAAAATAGGCTTGGGCATAAACGTCACCGTCTTGTTGTATTTGCGGGCAACATTCTTGATCACGTACTTGTACATCAGAAGATTGTCGCCCATTTGCTTTAATGTTCCGTAGCGAATATCAATCGCGCACTGGCCGCCGGTGGCTACTTCATGATGGTGAACCTCGACGGGGACGCCCGTTTTGCGAAGGGTCAGCATGACCTCCGAGCGGAAATCCTGAAGGGTGTCGTGCGGCGGCACCGGGAAATATCCCTCCTTGTATCGGGACTTATAACCGAGATTGGGTTTCTCGTCCTTGCCCGTGTTCCAATCGCCTTCCGCAGAGTCGATGTAGTAAAAACCGTAGTTTTCAGCCTGATCGAAACGGATATCGTCGAACACAAAAAACTCGGCCTCGGGACCCCAGAAACTCGTATCCGCGATACCGCTTTTGCTGAGATAATCTTCGGCCTTGCGCGCGATATATCGAGGATCCTTGGTGTAGGGTTCCTTGGTAATGGGGTCAAAGATATCGCAGATCAAGCTGAGCGTAGGAATCTGGCAGACCGGGTCCAGAACGGCAGTCGAAGGATCGGGAATCAGGATCATGTCGCTCTCCTGAATTTTCTTGAAACCCCGGATACTTGAACCGTCAAAACCGATGCCCTCGGTCCAGATGCTTTTCGCACTGCTCTCCGAATCGGTCAATTCAGCGGCGGGAATCGAGAAGTGCTGCCAGAGCCCAGGAAGATCGTTGAACTTAAAGTCGACGACCTGAATCTGATTTTTCAGGATGTATTTTTTGACATCCTCAGGCGTGGAGGGTTTTGATGCCTTGATATTTTCTTCTTCGCGATCCCGTCCGAAAACAAGCGTCGACATAACTCTCCTTTAGGGCGTGCCCTTCAAACCGTAGCGGGTGACCTTGTATCCTAAAATCCGGTCCGTCACACCCAAGATCTTGGCTGCTTTCCGCTGATTGCCGCCGCTCTGGCTCAGCGCTTCAGCGATCATTTTCTTCTCGAGATTTTCAACAGCATCCGTGAGCGAAGACTCCTTCTCTAGGGTCTCGATATCCTTAAACGGCTCGGGAGCCTGCATACCTGTAAGGACAGGATGCGTCTTCGTCCCCGGAATGGGAAAGAGATCGGGCGAGAGCGTATCGCCCTTGCAAAGGACTACGGCACGCTCAATTGCGTTCTCAAGTTCACGCACATTTCCAGGCCAGGAGTAGTTCATCAGATAGTCCATAGCAGGATCAGAAACATACTGAACGGATTTGCCGTTGTCCGTATTGGCCTTATGCAGAAAATAATCGGTCAGAAGCGGGATGTCTTCCTTGCGCTCACGGAGAGCCGGAAGAAAGATGGGGATCACATTCAGACGGTAATAAAGATCCTGCCGGAAATTACCGGCCTGAACTTCCTTTTCAAGGTTCTTGTTGGTCGCGGTAATCAAACGGATGTCCACACGGATGCTCTGGGTCCCGCCAAGCCTTTCAAACTCCCGCTCCTGCAGCACGCGCAGGAGCTTGACCTGGGTCGACATGGGAATATCGCCTATTTCATCGAGGAAAAGCGTCCCTCCGTGAGCCATTTCAAATCGGCCCTTCTTGCTTGAAACAGCCCCGGTGAAAGCGCCTTTTTCGTAACCAAACAGTTCACTCTCCAGCAGCGTGTCAGGAAGCGCGGCGCACGAAACGCGCACGAACGGCCCGTCCGCGCGGTCGCTTAAATAATGGATCGCGTGCGCAACCCTCTCCTTGCCGGTCCCGCTCTCGCCTCTCAAAAGAACAGTGGCCTTGGTCTGACTCACCAGTTCAATCGATGCAAAAACATCGGCCATCCGTTTACTTTCGCCGACGATATTTTCGACGCGGAATTTCTTTTTGAGTTCTTTGCGGAGCTGAGTATTTTCGCTCTTCAGAGTTTCTTTTTCTTTCTCGACCATCTGCTGGATCCGGACAGCCTGGGCCAGCATCGACGAGATGATCGTCAGCAGACGAACATCCTCCTCGAAAGAAATATTCTCTTCGAAAAGCCGGTCAACGCTCAGGGCGCCGATGGTTTTGTTGTCGAGTTTGATCGGAACGCAAATGAAGGATATGTTGTGGCGGTCAATGTCGCGGCGGGCTCCGGTGCGGTTCAAAAAAAGCGGCTCCTTACCCACGTTCGGAACAACGATCGGCTCTCCCGCGGCAACTACCTTACCCGTAATACCTTCCCCGATTCGGTAACGGCCTCTTTCGATCTGCGCTTTTTCCAGTCCGTGAGCAACTTCAATCATAAGTTCGCCGGTCTTTATATCCAGCAGCGTCAAGGTCCCGCGCTCCATACCCAGCTTCTCATGCAGGATGGCAATGACCTGCTTCATGACTTCTTCCAGGTCGAGAGACGAGGTCACAGCACTTGCAATTTCATGAAGAGCCGTCATTTCAATTTCCGGGAGGCTCGCCCCGCGCCCGCTCTCTTCTTTTTTGGAAGACATGTTAGCTTTTCTCCGTAGCTTGGTAACCGACAAAAGGTATTTTGTGCCGGTCCGCCTTTTCTATCACTTGATCGAGATCCATGAAAAGAGTTTTTCCAGCCTCAAAGGCAAAAGCGGCCGCTTTGGCCTGAATCAGCTCGTCGAGGGTTTTCAGGCCCACTGCGGGGACATCAAAGCGCATGTCCTGGTTCGGCTTGGCGACTTTCACCACCACGCAGTGGTCCCGTCCAAGCTGAGCCGCCCTGCGGATCGCAAGATCGGTGCCCTCAATCGCCTCAACCGCGAGAACCGCCTTCTTTTTTACAGCCACCGTCTGCCCGATATCCAATCCCGCAACGGCCTTCGCCATACGAAAGCCGAAATCAATGTCCTCAAGAGTTTCGCGGGAAGGTTTGCAGCGTCCGAGAACCCCGGAGCCCGGCATGCATGCGCGGAGAAAGATCGTTGAATCCATCAACTCAATGCCCTCCTCCTGCAAATAAGACGCCACCGCGCCAAGCAGCGAATCATCCTTGAAATCTCGGGTCTTGGCAAGCATCTTCACCATGTCAAAATCAGGGCTGACATTTTCCTGAAAGAGCCGGACTTTCTCTATTTTACCGGCCATAAGAACCTGGGAGGTTTGTTCACGCAGGAAGAAATTTCGCAATTTCCGAAGCTGCCCGATCTTAACCCATTCGAAGGCATCGGCAGCCTGCTCAAGAGACACTTCAGCCTCTTTTTCAATACCGCAGACAACCACGCGAAAACCTTGCCGCCGCGCTTCCTCAAGAGAAAGAACCGGAAAGCGGCCGTTTCCGGCAATAATTCCCACAGTTTTCATCTTAGACCGGCTTTTTTTCTGAGGCTGCAGAGGACTCGGAACTGCTCTTTAACGGCAAATCCCGCGCTCGGATTTTTTAAGAAATTCCAGAAGGGTTTCCAAACAGGCGCTCGGAGGCAATTCCGCCTCGAGCTGCTGCATCGCTTTTTTGAGAGTCAATTTGGACTTGAACACGATGCGGTAAGCTTTCTTCATCGCATTTTTTTCCTCTTTGGAAATCCCGCCTCGCTCCATGCCCACCGAGTTGATTCCAAAGGCCCGGGCTGGGTGCCCGTCAACCATCATGTAGGGAGGAACATCCTGAACAACCTTCGAGCACCCGCCTGTAATCGACAGTGTGCCGATTCGGGCAAACTGATGAACCGCACTCAGACCGCCAATCACTGCCCGGTCTTCCACAATCACGTGCCCGGCAAGAGTCCCTTGGTTGGCCAGAACAGCGTGATTGCCGATGACGCAGTCATGGGCAACGTGGCTGTAGGCCATAAGCAGGTTATAATCGCCAATCAGCGTCTGCGTCCCGTCTTTCGTACCCGGATTAATCGTGACGTACTCACGGATTTTGTTCCCGTCTCCGATCTTGAGGTAACTTGTACCCCCGTCGTATTTCTTATCCTGAGTCACGCTCCCGATCACGGCTCCGGTGAAGAATTCGTTATCCTTGCCGATCGTCGTGTGCCCCTCGATCGTCACACGAGCACCCACCTTCGTGCGGTCCCCGATACGGACGGTTCCATCTATAATCGAGAAAGGACCCACTTCAACGCCCTCCCCCAATTCCGCATCCGGATGAACAATGGCTGTCGGATGAATCATTACCGATCGACGACCGCGAACTTCACCTGTGCTTCGCATACGAGTTTTTCTCCGACATAGGCATTACCGGTACACTGCCCGGTGCGCGCCCGAATTTTTCCGATCTCGACTTCCATACGGAGCTCATCCCCCGGCATCACGGGCTGACGAAACTTGGCGAAGTCGATACTCATGAAATAAGCGATCTTGTTTCTGTTTTCAGGTTTGCTGAGCATGATAACCCCGCCAACCTGCGCCATGGCCTCAATGATGATCACTCCCGGCATGACGGGATGTCCGGGGAAGTGGCCCTGAAAGAAATAATCATTCATGGTCACCTGCTTGAAGCCTACAGCTCTGACGCCCGGCTCAAACTTTTCAATCCGGTCCACAAAAAGGAATGGGTAGCGGTGAGGTATGATCTGCTGAATCTGATCCACCGTGAGCGTTGAACCGAGTTGAGGAAACGGTTTTTCCTGAGCCATAAGAATTCTCCTGACAAGTTCCAGGTTAAGCGTGTGCCCGCTTCTCGCGGCAATCACATGCCCGCGGACAAATCCCCCCGCGAGATATAAGTCGCCGAGAAGGTCCATCATTTTATGCCGGCAGGCTTCGTTTTCAAAGCGCAATGTATTTTCCAGCGGGCGATTACGCTCAAAAACCAGCGTATTCTCAACATTGGCTCCTTTTCCGAACCCTTGGGCTAACAAATATTCCGCTTCTTCTTTGAGACAGAATGTGCGGGCTGAAGCAAGCTCCCGTTCAAAAATCTCCGGGAGAATTGTCATCGATAGAAACTGATCCTGAAGATCGCGGTGACGGTAGCTCAGCGTGTAGGAAATCGAGAAACCCGGGCCGGGTAAAAGTATGAGGCTCTGATCGCCCTGATCCACAAAAACGGGCTCCTTCACCTCAATCCATTTGCGCGGAGCCGATTGTTCAGCAAACCCGATCCTCAAAAAAGTTTCGGTAAAATCTTTCGCGCTTCCGTCCATCGCCGGGATCTCGTCGCCGCTGACATCCACTTCAGCATTGTCGACACCCAAGCCGTGAAACGTCGCCATCAGGTGCTCAATCGTGCGGATCACGCCGGATCCCACAACAAGGGCCGTTTGGCGGAGTTCATCGCTCCGCACATTATCCACAGAAGCCCTCACTTTGAGGTTCGGATCGAGATCGGTCCGGCAGAAAACGATTCCCGTATTCTCCGGCGCGGGCCTCACGAGGAATCTGACTTCCTGCCCCGTGTGAAGACCCCGCCCGCAAAACTCAACGGCTTCTTTGATGGTCCGCTGCATGCACTCCGTGCTCATCAATCGATCCTATCAGCTCTTTTTGTAGGACTTGTTGAGCTCGGTGAGAACTTCCTGCGTCACATCAAGCTTGCCGCTGTGATAGAGCAGCGCTCTTTCATTGAAGATCATGTCAAAACCTTTGCGCTCACCGTACTTTTGAACCACGGCGTCGATATCTTGAAAAATTTCCCGGACAAGTTTGTTGCGGCGTTCGCCGAGCTCGCGCTTGGCGGCCTGATCAAAATCCTGCAGCTCGCGGATCTTGGAATCCAACTCATCCTGTTTTTTTGCTTTGGCTTCATCCGTCAGAAGGACCAATTCGTCTTTGAGTGCGCGGACCGACTTGACAAGTGTTTCACGCTCTTCTTCTTTAGCCTTGCCGACTGTTTTCAAAGCTTCGTCATTATCTTTCGTCTTTTGATACTCATCGAAAATTTTGGCGACGTCCACAAAAGCATATTGGTCGGCCGATGCCGTTCTCGCGGCTGAAAAAATAGCCAGCGCCGAAAAAACAAGACAAAGCGGAAGAATGCGTCGATGGGTTTTCATAACAACTTCTCCTTTAAAGTTAAAAGCCTCTGCTTAAACTGAATTCGAATCTGCCGTTTTCATCTTCGGTGTCCCGGTTGAGAATAGGCAGGCCGTAATAAAGCGCCACGGGACCGATGGGGGTTTTGACCTTTAGACCGGGACCGACACTTACGGCCGTGTCCCCAAAATCGACACTGAAGGAATCACGGCTGACCTGACCGGCATCCACAAACACAGCTCCCTTGAAGGCATCCAGCCTGGGAATCGGAATGTTGTACTCAAGATTGACGATCGCCAGACTCTCACCGCCGACAGCGCCGCCGGCCTCGATCGGCCCGACCCTGCGGTAGTTGTATCCGCGAACCGTCCCCAAACCACCGGCATAAAAGCGGTCAAACACAGGCACTTCATCCGAGCCCCCGTAACTGTTGGCCGCTCCCAAACGCGTTCTAAATTCGATGAGGTGCTTTTTGAAAAACGTCCAGTATTTAGTGTAGCTCGTCTGCAGGATGTAATAGTCTGCTTCCCCCCCGAGGAATCCGCCGACCCAATCGGCGTTGAAGGTCGCGAGCATACCCTTGGCAGGATTAAAAACATTATCGCGCGTATCCAAAGTCGAGAGAAAGCGGAGCTTGGAAAGCCATGTGGCCCCCGCAAAATTGCGGACGGTCGGAGGCGCATCATCGGAAATTTCATCCAACTCAACACGCTCAAGGGTGTAACCGCCCCCCAAACGGAATAAATCTTTGAACAATCTCGATAGCGTAAACCCGGCACCTAAACGGTCTTCATCGAAATCGACGTTTTTATTGTCGCGGTGAACCTTGTAAAGGTCCGTCGAAAGCGAGATGGGTCTGTTGAACAGATAGGGCTCCGTGAAATTGACATTGTAATCCTGGGTGATCGTACCGACGCGCGCCCGAACCGAGAGGGACTGCCCCGCGCCCGTGAAACGGGGAAAGTTCAACAGATCAAAGTTCCTCTGAGAAATTTCCGCGAACCCGACAAAACTGTCCACGGAGCTCACGCCGCCGCCGAAAGACAATTCGCCTGTTCTCTTTTCCTTAACGCGGAAAATCAGGTCCTTGCGGTTCGAAGCTTCTTCCGAGGGCTGAGTATCGTAAGTGATCTCTTCGAAAAAGCCCAGGTTCTCCAACCTCTGTTTCGATTTGCGGATTTTTTCTCCGTCGAAACGCTCGCCCGGACGGATCCGAAGTTCGCGGCGTATCACCATATCCCGAGTCTTGGTATTTCCGCGCACGAGCACTTTGTCGACAAAGTAAAGATCCCCTTCCTCAATCTTGTAGGTGACGTCAACCTTACCGGATTCTCGGTTCAGCTTCACGTCAGGGATGATACGCGCGTCAATATGACCCCGGTCATTGTAGTATTCGCGGATCTTCTCGATATCGCGGGACAGGTAATATTGCGAATAAGTCAGACCGGGGAGCATCTCGAGCGACTGCCATATTTCAGATTCAGGAAACAGTTTGTTGCCTTCGATCTTGATCTCGCCGGCACTGTACTTCTGACCTTCCTCGACCGTCACAATGACGATCATTTTTTGCTCTTTGGGGTCCTGCTCAAAACCGGCCTGGACCTTAACGTCCAGGTAGCCTTCCTGCTGGTAAAAGAACCGGACTTTTTCGAGGTCATCCTGAAATTCTTCTTCTTTGAAAACGCCCGATCGAAAAAGCCAGGCTCTTTTGGTCTTCATCATCTTCTGGAGCTTCTTAGTCTTAAAGGCCGTCACGCCCTCAAAACGGACTTCCTTGATTTTCTGCTTCACGCCTTCCGTGATCTTGATAAAAACCGTAGCCTCACTGGTCTTCTCATTGACATCCACTTCAGAGTCGATATCCACAAAGCGGTAACCCTTGTTTGCATAGAGCTTGCGGACCGCCTCAATGCCCTGCTTCACAGCTTTGCGGTCAAGAATCGCCCCCTCAATGACATTGAGTTCCTTGCGGATTTTCTCTTCCTTGAGCACCGTGAACCCCTCGATGCGGATCTCACGGATAATGGCCTTCTCGATAACCCCAATCACAAGCGCATAACCGTCCGGACGCTCTTCGACCTCCATCTTAATATCCTGAAAATAACCGGTGGCATAGAGGCGCTTGATGTCCTCGTTGACGATATCCTGATGGAGAGGCTCGCCCTTTTGAGTCCGGATCTTGCTCAAAATGGTGTTCGTGCTGACAATCTGATTGCCGCGGACTTCGACATCCACGATTTGGTTGGGCCGCACGGGCCCTTGGGGCTGAGAATCAGGCTGGGATTCAGTCCCGGCGTCAGGGGCGGTATCGGCGAGGGACGATTCAGAATCTTGCGCGGGTTTTGCGATCTGCGATTCAGGCAGCGATTCCAAACCTTGCTTGAGCTGATCCAGCTCTTCATCGAAAGATTTCTGATCTTGAGCGCTTACAACCGAGGGACCGGTCAGTCCGCACACAGCGGAAAAAATCATAAGCCAGAAAATTTTCTTCACAAAGACTTCTCCTCAGCCCGATCAAACTCGGGGTTCTCGAAACGGGTCCATTCCTTGAGGAACACTAACTCCACCGTACCTACCGGTCCATTACGCTGCTTAGCAATAATACTTTCCGCTTTGTTGCGGTTGTCTTCCGTGGGATTGTAATACTCTTCACGAAAAAGGAAAACGACCAAATCAGCATCCTGCTCGATTGCGCCGGATTCCCGAAGATCGGAGAGCATCGGGCGGTTACCCTGACGGCTTTCCACGGCTCGTGACAGCTGACTTACCGCGATCACCGGAACCCGAAGTTCGCGGGCCAGCTCCTTGAGCGATCTGGATATTTCTGAAATTTCCTGCTGCCGGCTTTCGGCAGAAGAGGAACCGCGGATCAGCTGAAGGTAGTCAATCACCACAAGCTGAATGTCGTGCTGCATCTTCATGCGCCGGGCTTTTGCCCGGATTTCGACCACCGACTGTCCCGGCGTATCATCAATGAAGATGGGCGCCTCGGAAATTTTGCCTGCGGCGCTTGTTAAGCGGGGCCAGTCTTGGTTGGACAAATAACCCGTTCTGACTTTTTGGGCATCGACGCGCGCGTGGGAACAGAGCATTCTCTGCACAAGCTGCTCCTTGCTCATTTCGAGTGAGAAAATCGCAACAGGCTTCTTAAGAATAATTCCGGCGTGCTCACAGATGCAGGACACCCATGCCGATTTTCCCATGGAGGGTCTTCCGGCCGCAATAATCAGATCCGACGGCTGGAGCCCTGCGGTTTTGACGTCGAAATCATGGAAGCCGGTGGCAAGCCCGGTAATGTGTTCCTTGCGCTGGTAAAGCTGATCAATGGTTTCCATACTGTTGTGGATGATGTCTTTGACAGCATAGAATTTACCTTCGATCTGATTCTGCGTAATATCAAAAATGAGTTTCTCGGCTTCATCGAGCAGCTGTTTGGCTTCGCTCGCGGGATCATAGCATCTCTGAACAACCTGGGTCGCGGCTTGGATAAGGCCCCTCGTGAGCGCCTTGTCTTTAACAATATGGGCGTAATGCTCAACGTGAGCAGCCGTCGGAACCTGGGCCGTAAGACTCGTCAGATAACTGACCCCTCCGGCCGAATCAAGCTCGTTTTTCTTGCGGAGCTCTTCAGCGACAGTGATCAGGTCAACGGGTTGGTTTTTTTGGAAAAGCGCCTGGATCGCGGAAAATATCTTTCGGTGGGATTCTTCGTAGAAAAATTCCGGTTTGAGAATCTGCATGGCCCGGAGCAAGGCTTCTACTTCGAAAAGCATAGCCCCTAAAACGCAAACCTCCGCATCTTTATTTTGCGGAGGCAGCTTTTCCATCAGATTGTGAAGAATATCAGAACTTGCCACGCGGCTTCCCTCGGCGGGGATGATCAGGATTTCGCAACCACCTCAACCGACACGGCAGCTTTCACCTGCGGGTAGAGTTCGAGGGTCACGGAGAAAGTTCCCAAATGACGGATCGGTTCTTTCAGGTGAATCTGCTTCTTGTCAAAAGCGTGCTTCTTTTCCGCAAGCGCCTCGCGGATATCTTCAGCGGTGACAGACCCAAAAAGCTTATCCTGTTCACCCGCAGCCCGTTCGAGCGTGATTTTGACCCCCTGAATTTTTTTGGCAAGGGTCTCCGCCTCGGCTTTTTCCTGGGCGGCTCTTTTCGCGGCACGCGCCTTGAGATCGTCAACAAAGCGGCGGTTTTCCTTGGTCGCCACGAGCGCTAGATTCTGCGGCAGAAGAAAATTCCTCCCGAAACCATCACGGACCCGAATCACTTCGCCTTTACGGCCGACCTTCTCGACATCCTGCAGAAGAATTAGTTCCATGTCTTTCAAACTCCTCTTTCTCGTTTAAATTAGCTCAGCCGTTTCTAGTCGGCCTGGAAGGCAATCAAGCCAGCGTGCCGGGCTTTCTTAATTGCCCGCGCTAGATCCCGCTGCTGTTTCGCTGTAAGTCCCGTAATGCGGCGCGGAATGATCTTACCTTTTTCCGTAAGGAAACGTGTCAGCTTCTCCGTATCCTTGTAATCCACGGCAAGCTGACCCGGCACGAAGACCATGTTGAACCTGTTTTGTTTCTTGCGGAAAGCCGAACTCTTGGAACGAGGACCCCGGCGGCCTTCGCCCCCCGGACCCGCTCGGCGCGGACCGCGCTCTGCCCCGCGCTCGCCGCGGTCTTCTCTGCTCTCATGACGTGGTGTAAAAGCCATATTCTACTCCTTGTGAATCAGGTCTCGATTCCGCAGGTTCTAGACTGCGGCGGCGGCCCCTTGCATCAGCAAAGGGCCGCCTCCATCGATCGCGTGAATTTTAAAATGGAATTTCGTCGTCGGGACGAAGGTCAGAACTCGAAGATGCCGAGGAGCTCTTAGCGGGTCTCGGTGAATCGGGTTCCTCAAAAACATCATCGGCCGCTTCGGGGACGTCTCCGCTGTCAGAGCCTTTCGGGCGGGAAAGGAACTGTACGCTTTGCGCTATCACCTCAAGAGTCGATCGCTTACTGCCGTCCTGCGCTTCCCAACTGCGGCTTTGAAGACGGCCCTCGACAAAAACCGAACTGCCTTTGCGCAGGTATTCATTACAGTTTTCAGCGCTGCGTCCCCAGACGACGACGCGCACGTAACTGACTTCTTCTTTTTTTTCTCCCGACGGGGCTGCGTAGGTTCGGTTCACCGCCACCGAAAACGACGTCACGGGCTGTCCCGAGGGAATATACCTCATCTCAGGATCACGTGTCAGATTACCCATCAGAAGAACTTTGTTGAAACTGGCTGCCATAGAATTCTCTTTTCGCTTTAACTCTTCGCCGCAACCGCTGCAGGCGTTTCTTCTGGAGCCTTCCGGACTTTTCTCCGGGGATCCACTTTGCCCGCCTTGGGATCCTTGACCGTTACCGTGTACTTCAGCAGATCAGGATTTACCTCGAGCGCTTTGCGCAAATCGTTGACCCCTTCAGGTCCCATTTCGAATTCAACGAAAACGAAAAGGCCTTCCCGAAAACGTTTCACAACATAACCCAGAGACCTTTTTCCCCACTCCGTTCTCTGCAGGACCTTGCCCTTGAATTTTTCAATTTGAGTGTCGACGGCCTTATCCTGAGCCTTGCGCTCATCAGGTGTCGAGATGGGCGGAAAAACAAATATCGCTTCGTAAGATTTCATGCTGCGTTTTCTCCTTGAACGGACGGTCGTCTCGGTAATTTTTTGCCAAGCATTCTATCACAAAAAAAATGCATGACAAGGGATGTTTTTATCTTTAAGTCGTTTGTTTAATTGAGTTTATGTAATTCAAGGCTAGCGTCGACTGTCCCTGAATCCAAAACGCACAGCCCTCGGCAATCCCGGAAAAAATGCGCCGGAGCTCTTTTTCCTCGGACTTTTTAAACCGAGAGAGAACAAATTCTTCAACAGATTCTGCAGGCCCTGAACCTTGCTCAAACCGAGCCGGCCGGCCTATTCCGATTCTCAGCCTCGCAAAGCGCTTTGTTCCTAAAAGTGCCTGGATGGACCGGAGTCCCTTGTGCCCTCCGTCGGACCCTTCCGCCCTCAAGCGGACTTTTCCGAAAGGCAGGTCAAGATCATCCACCACAACCAGCATGTCGCATTCGGGATCGCATCCATAGGCCGCAAGCAGCTGCCTCACCGATTCTCCCGAGAGATTCATGAAGGTTTCCGGCCACGCCAGAACCGTACGGCAGCCGCTCCAATCGACTTGAGCCACGGAGGCTTTCAATTTCCTCTTCTCCGTGAAATCTCTCAGACCCAAGGATTCCGCCAAAAATTGGACAAATAATTTTCCAGCGTTATGCCGCGTTCCTGAATAGGTTTCGCCGGGATTGCCAAGACCCACAATCAACTTCATCAGCGGCTTTCTTCCTACAATCCCCCTCAGACGGTTCGAGCGGGATTATTTTTTTGCGGGCGCCTGAGCAGCTTCGCCCTCTTCAGGCTTCTTGCCCTTTTCGATCACTTCCGGCTGAGCAGCAGCTTCTTCTCCTGCGGCTTTTTCTTCCTCGCGCGGAGGATGGAGCGCGACCACAACTTCTTCCGCGTCTAAAAGGACCTCAACGCCCTCCGGCACCTCGAGCTCACGGACATGAACCGCTTCGCTGATTTGAAGCGACTTCACGTCGATAGAAATTGACTCCGGAATCTGTGTGGGGAGACAGCTGACACGAATTTCGTGATGAACGATATCCAGTACGCCGCCCGCCTTGACGCCCGCAGCTTCATCAGCGTTCTTCACAACGACCGGGACATCCGCTTCAATCTTTTCCGTCAGCGAAACGACCGTAAAATCAACATGCTGGATAATCTCGGTGATCGGATCATGCTGAATCTGCTTGATCAAGCAAGTCGATTCCTTCAGCGTCACGCCCTCGGCGTTCAAACGCACGATCACGTTTTCACCGGCTTTCGTGTTGAGCGCTTGCTGCAGACTGCGCGCATCGACCTCGACAGCCAGGGGCGTCATTCCGTGTCCGTAAACAACCGCAGGGACGGAGCCGGCCCGGCGGAGACGTTTGGGGTGGCGGCCTCCAAGTTTAGTTCTGACTTTAATTCCTAAATCGACGGTTTGCATAGAAAGTCCTCCTAAGACTCATCTTGAAATTTTCGGGAAACGCTAAGCCTCGACTCCTGCTTTGGAGAAAAGAGCGCTGACCGACTCGTTATGGTGAATACGGTGAATAGCCTCCGCCAGAAGCCCTGCAACAGAAAGCTGACGGATCATGGGGATTTTCTTTCGGTCCTCCAAGGGAATGGAATTCGTGACGATCAGCTCTTTGAGATCCGAGTTCTGAAGCCGCTCAATGGCTGGTCCGGCAAGAATCGGATGGACCACCGCGGCGTAAACATCCAGCGCACCGGCATTTTTAAGAGCTCGGGCAGCTTCGACGAGCGAGCCCCCCGTCGAAACCAGATCATCCGTGATCACGACATTGCGGCCCTCAACTGAACCGATGATGTGCATCACGTGAGTCTTGGCGGCATCTTCACGTCTTTTGTCGACGATCGCGAGAGGACAGCCGAGAATGTTCGCGTACGCGCGCGCCATACGGATTCCGCCGACATCCGGTGATACAAGAACAAGGTTTTCCAGCTTTTTTTTCCGGACGCAATCACTCATGACGTTGATCGAGTAGAGGTGATCCACAGGAATATCAAAAAAACCTTGAATCTGACCTGCGTGCAAATCCATCGTCAGAATCCTGTCCGCGCCGGCCTTGGTAATCAGATTAGCAACGAGTTTGGCCGTAATCGGGACACGCGGCCGGTCTTTGCGGTCCTGACGCGCATAACCGTAAAAGGGAAGAACGGCGGTCACACGCTTTGCGGAGGCCCTTTTGGC
>VFQY01000034.1 GCA_018883425.1 Candidatus Omnitrophota bacterium
ACTCGAGACCGGCCGCAGCCTGAAGTCAGGCTCGGCCCTGTCCCGCATCACCTTGACCTTTTTGACCGTTCTAGCCGTTTCTTTTCCTCTCGCAAAGTCCTGTCTTGCCGGCAATCTCATGGCGAGTCCCGATATCCGCACGACTGCGAAGTTATGGGTTGAAACTCATGTACCGGCAGATCGCAAGATCGCTCTAGATACCAAACTTTTCATGCCTCCGCTGCAGTTCTCCGAGCAGGCTCTGACAAAAAAGCAGCCCGCTTCCGATAACGAGGAAAGCGGGCAAGCGCGCAAGATGCGATATGAATTTCTTCTCGGGCAATCTCGGCAGAGTGGCTCAGGCTACGATCTTTATTTTCTTCACGAATTGCCTTTCCCCGAAAACCCGGGCCTTTTATGGGGGCCCTTTGCCGCTTTCGACCTAGGGGCATTACGCCGCCAGGGCATTGAGTATGTGATCACTGCCGGACAAAACACAAAGCCGCCTGAGGCCGGCTCTTTTTCCAATCAGCTGATGCACGAGGCGGATCTCGTGAAAAGATTTTCACCATACCGGAGCCCCGATAGGACGGAGCCTTACGACGCCCAGGCGTTGACGGCTGTCCCTTTCCTATGGAGTGAGCTGATGGACCGTTATGCTAACGGGCACACGATTTTCATTTACCGCTTACGCGGGGCTGCAGATGCCGACGGCCGGGGCGAGTCCGGTGATGAAATTTATTCTGCACCAGCAGCTGAGGGGGAGCTGCATCGGCGTTAACGAGGCGGGGCATTTCAAGCTCGGGTCAATCGATGAAGTTCGAAAGACAGGCTATAACCCTCACGGATTATTATTGAACAGTTTTTTTTTAGAAAGTTCCGCAACTTACAACACGATGAAATGAAAAACGTTTTCTTCAAGAAATTAATGACTCTCAGCGAGCGGCCATGGTCGGTCCCGTTTTTTTTGGTTCTGCTCACAGCGGCATTCTACCCGGAACTGACTTTTCTGAAGTCAGCACCGTTGGTTAGTGACCATTGGGAACAGCATTACCCCTGGGCTGCTTATTTCTGGAAAACTCTCAGATCGGGGAGTCTGCCGTTCTGGACTGACGGTATCCAATGCGGTTTTCCTTTGGCTGCTGAGAGTCAGGCGGGCGTTTTCTACCTTCCGAATTTGATCCTTTACGGACTTCTGCCTCTGAAGGCGGCATATTCTCTGACCGTACTTCTTCACTTCGCAGCTGCTTCAGTCGGCACATACTTTTACGGCCGCGTCATGGGGCTTTCCCGCCTTTCAAGCTGTCTCTCGGCGGTCATTTACACTTTCGGAACGGCTTATGGCGGCGCGTATTACAACATCACTTCTCTGAAAACTCTCGCCTGGCTTCCTCTGCTTCTATGGGCTTTTGAGACCTATTATCAGAACGGCCGGAAGTCAGCTCTCGCGGTCATCGCCCTGATAAGTTCATCGATGCTCCTTGCAGGCTATCTTCAAATCGCCCTTCTTTCCCTCGTATTCTTCTCTGCTTACGGACTCTTCAGAATTTTCGTATACAGCAGTCCGGAGAGTTTTTTTGACAGGGGATTCAGCCGCGCTCTGATAGCCCTTATCCTCAGCGGATGCGCTGCCATACTGGCCGCATCGCCCCAGATTCTGGCGACATTTCAACTTGCAATACAATCCAATCGCGGGGCGCCCGAGCCGGGTTACGCCTACAGCGGTTCACTCTCGCCATTTGCTCTTATCACTCTTGTGTGGCCCCACGCGCAGGCTTTATTCCGGGGCAACTGTCTTTACAATGGAATTCTGACGCTCTTTTTTATCATTGCCGCGTTCTCTTTTCAGGAATCACGCAAGGCGTCGCTTGTGAGATTGTGGACTCTCTTGGGTGCGTTAGCGTTTCTTATGGCCCTCGGGCGCTTTAGTCCGCTCTATGTTTTGCTCGTGGAAAGCACGCACTTTGAATCGTTCCGGACACCCGCCAAATTTCTCGTCTTTATCAATCTTGCGGCGGCAATCCTTGCCGGAGCCGGCTGTGACGCCATGCTTAAAGAGCGGCATGCGGAAGCCGCCGCGCGTTGTTTGAGATCGGCTGCCAAAAGTTTTCTTATCTTCTCTGGTGCGGCACTCGGCCTCACTGCCGCTGGGGCGTTCCTCATGCGAGGCTTTCGCGAAGAAATTCTCCGCCTCGGAGATTGGGCCGCACGCCAATTTATTCACGGGCAGCCGGGCCACCCGCATAGCCTCGACGTTTACCAAGACAAAGTTCGCGGATTTCTCGATGCCGCGCAAAGACTGCTATCCTTCTCGGATCCAACTGTACCCGCAGTCCTTGTTTTTTTTGCGATCTCCATCGGGTTTGCAGTGCTCATGATGCGCTATCCCTCCAAAAGAAAGATGCTCATCACGGCCGCTGTGTGCGTTATCACCTTGGATCTTTATCTTTTTTCCTGGCGCGACATGCGCACAGATTTCCTGAAGTATGACCAGACACCCGACGATGGGGATTTGGCCGCAGCGATAAGGGAAACCTCAGCGCAAGGGGAGCCGGGTAGAATCTTTGGATACCGGGCGTGGCATGAGAATCTTCCGATGCTTCGAAGCGTTAATCTTCTCTACGGCATCGAGGACATCGGTGCTTATTCACCGCTGGTGCTCAGTCGGTACTACGAAACCATCGGACGTTTCGGAAACGTCGACGATTCTACTCTGGCTAAATCGGCGGATCCCGAGTTCATTTTATCCCGTTTGCCCCTTCTCAACTTTCTGCGCGTCAGTCATATCATTGCCGCGCGCCCGCTCCTCCATGAAGATCTTTTTGAAGTCAAAACGTATCGCTCAGGAATGGCCCATCTCTATGTGAACCGCGGATATATACCCGTCGACGGTTATTTCATGACCGGTAAGACCGGCCAGACGTGGGAAGAGATTCGGGATCAGATCATTGCACCAGGCTTTGATCCTAAGAGCGGCCTGCTTCTGGAATCCCGAGAAGCGGCGCGCATTCAGGATCTGCCCGTCATGACGCGGAAGGTGATCGCCGGAAAGATTCTGCGCTCCTCGCATACAGGTCAATCGGCAGAACTCGACATTGAGGTTTCCGAACCTTGTTTCTTTGTCCGGCCGCATACAGCCTATCCGGGATGGATAGCCCGGATCGATGGCCGCGAAGTCCCAATCGTCAAAGGCTTCGGTCTGTTTCAAAGCATTTTCATCGATCGGGCAGGCCGCCGCAAGATTGAATTTCGCTATTCGTTCATCCGCGCGCTCCAGGAGCTTTTCTATGACCGTTAGCGCAGCGCTCTCATTGCCGGCCGCTTTTCTTGTGTTCTTTCCGGCATTCTTCTTCGCAGGGGGGGGCTTGAGAAAGTGGCTTCCCGCTGAAGGCAGTGTTTTCCGCGGTGCTTGTTTTACCGGGTTGGGCATGGGTCTTTGTGTAACCTTTCTTTTTTTTACGGGATTGTGCAGGCTCTACCGATGGGAAACGCTGATCATTTTCCTTGCCGCAGCCCATCTGGCAGGCCGGCGACAATGGGCGGACTGGTTCCGATGGCTGACGCTCGTCTGCCGTCAGTTCCTGTTTGGGGGCAATCGACTTCTCATCACACTGTCTTGCGCGCTTACGGCCGCGGTTTTATTTTCCATGGCTGCGTGTTTTTTCCCTGAAACAGCGAATGATGCTTTGTGTTATCAGCTCAATCTCGCCAAAATATTTGTCTGGCGCAAGGCTACGCTTCCCGAGCCGTTCGATTTGAACTCCTACACGCCTCTTTTTATGAATCTTCTTTACGGGGCAGGCCTCATGGCCGACAGCGTTGTACTCTCCAAACTCTTTCACTGGTGGACGGGTATCCTGCTTGTAGCCTGTACAAGTGAACTCATCAAAACTTATACGAGTCAAAAAACACTAGCAGCAGCGTTTGGACTCTCGCTCTTTCTCACCCCGACAGTTTTAAGAGAAATGAGCACGACCTATGTCGATGTTGCTGCTGGATTTTTTATTTTTCTAGGATTTATCCTTCTTCTGGATACGATTCGAAGCGGACGCACATCGGGCTTCATAATCGCCGGCCTTTTCGTGGGCTTTGCGGTCGGTGTCAAAGTGCTCGTCCTCTTGGCAGGGGTCCCTGCCGCTCTTGCCATTTGCATGACGCTCAGAAAATTTGGCCGGCGATTTTTCTTTAGAGCCGGGCTTGCTTTCGGAGCCGGTTTTCTGTTGGGTGCTGGTTATTGGTTCTTGCGAAATTTTGTACTGACGGGAAACCCCGTCTACCCCTACCTTGGAAATCTTTTCGGCGGTGTCACGTTCGATTATGTCGGGCATTTCCAGGAGATGGGGCCGCCCAAGTCACTTACCGCCTTTCTTCTTCTGCCGTGGAACATGACTTTTCTCCCTGAAGATTTTGACCGCGGCTACTGGATCGGACCGCTTTATCTCGTGTTTCTCCCGCTATTCATAGCCGGTATGATCCGTGACGCCCGCGTCCGTCTTTTGGGAATCATGGGAATGCTCTATACGGCACTGTGGTATGTGTTTTTCCACAATGCGCGGTTTCTTGTCCCCGTTTATCCCTTTTACCTTGTGATTGCAGCTTGCGGTGCCGCGTCCCTCAATCTCAATACGCCGCTGATGTTCCGCCTCGGGCGGACCTTTTGGGGTGTTGTTGCTGTGCTTTGCCTGGGTCTAATTTTGCTGGCAGGAAGGCATGCCCGTTACGGTTTCGTTTACCTCAAGGGCGGCTTGGATCAGGCTCGCTATCTCTCTCAACTCGAGCGGTCGTACTCGGCCGCAGTCTGGGTGGACCGGAATCTTCCGCAGGATGCTCGCATTCTCAACGCCGAAGAAATTAGGCAGTATTATTTTCCGAGAGAAATGGTCCGAAACAAATGGTTTCAAGCTTTGACGGGCTATGAGTCTTTAGGTCATCCGGACGCGCTGGCATCCTTTCTCAAAGGCAGGGGAATAACCCATATTCTAACCGTCGAACGCATCGGCGGCCAGAGAAGGGAAGCCGAGGGGTACCCGCTTCTTCAATCTTTGCTGAAAGCACCGCATCTGACGGTGAAGCTCTATGACAGTGCCTCTGTCAATATCCGGGAAGACCGATATCAATATCGAATTTACGCGATGACCAACCGACAAACAGGCGAGGGCATATGACTTTCGGCCGGCAGGCAGCATTGATTTTGGGATCCGCGTTGTTCATCAAGCTGTTTTTTTTACCCGCACCCTTACTCGGACACTTCGGCAGTTACCAGGTCACCAATGCCATGATGGCCGAACGGATGCTGGACGGCGGCGCCGCTAATTTTTTCATTCCTCGGACGAATTTGATCCTGGACGGAAAGCCTGCCATGCATCTGCTTTATTACCCATTCGCCTCGCTCTTTGCAGCCGGGATCCACGCAGTCACGGGCATCAGGATTGATTTTCTGGGCCGATTGCAGGCGGCTCTTTTCATGCTGCTGAGCGGCTGGCTGATTGCTCTCATCGGCAGGCGACTTTTTAACGAGAGGGCAGGGCTGGCGGCCGCCTTTCTGTTCTCTTTTTTCCCGATGAATCTCATTCTAGGGATCAGCTTTCAGAACGAATCCTTAGCCTTATTCTTGATGCTTGCGGGTTTTACAGTCTGCTTAACTCCGTCGGCTGTCTCGGCTTTCATGGGGGGGCTTTGTTTCTCGCTGGCTCTAATTGCGAGAATCCACTTCATCACGGCAGCGCCCTTTTTCGCTTTTCTTTATTTGTTCGGATTCGGCCGCCCGCGATTTCGGGAGCTTTTTCTTTTTGCTGCGGCAGCACTTGCACCTCTCAGCGCCTGGTATGCGCATCTTTGGATTCTCCAGCACCAGTTTCCCGATTCGGTTCAAACGAGTATGTTCTCTCAGGCCGGCGATGGCCGCATTCTCAAGCCATCTCTCCTCCTAAACGGTGCTTTTTACAAGCGCCTATCGGAGGTTATCCTCGGCAGTTGGATGACCCCGGTTGTTCTTCCCATCGTTTTAGCGGCTGCGGCGGCTGTTAAATCCAAAGAGGAAAAACTGCTCCTCGCGGGGCTCGCAGGGACGCTGACGGTCATTGTCCTGCTTCCTCAAAAAGTGAATGATCATCCCTTCTACCTGGCGCATTCGCTGCCATTCGCTGCGATGCTGGCCGCGGGCTGGATTGATAGGCATCTCTTGAGGCGCCGCGTCGGAACCCTCGTGATGACGGCAGCTTTTCTTCTTTTTACTCTGCGGTTTTTTTTACCGCCCGCCTTATCCGCATACCGGGAAGCTGTGGATGTAGTTGGTCTTGGTAAAGCTGCGGATAGGATTATTCCCACGGATTCCTTTCTCATTGCGCAGCATGGAAGTGCACCTGATTTGCTTTACTACAGCGGACGAAAGGGGGGAACACTCATGCTGGAGAACCGAAGCCCGGACGAGCTCGCGGCGGACTTCTCGGAGCTTCTTTCCCGAGGGGCTGATTATCTTCTGATCTCCGAACCCGAAAAGCTCCGGAGTCACCGATTGTTTTCTTTATTCCTAGATGAAACTTATGCTAACATCCCGCTTCCAGCCGGAATCCGCGGGCTGCTGTATGCTCTCAAGGAGAAAAAGGTTTGAAAACGTTGATCGTGGTACCGACCTATAACGAGCGGGAGAACATTGAGCGTCTGCTTGACCGGGTGCTTGCAGTTGCCGATGCAATCGAGGTTCTCGTCGTTGATGACAATTCACCTGACGGCACTGCGGCCGCTGTTGCGGCCTACATGCAGAAAAACAGCCGCGTACACATTCTGAATCGGCCGGGCAAGCAGGGATTAGGGCCGGCCTATATTGCCGGTTTTCGATGGGCCCTCGCTCGCGATTACGAGGTGATTATGGAAATGGATGCGGACCTATCGCATCGGCCGCGATATTTGCCTGCTTTTCTCGAAACCATCCAAAGATGCGACATTGCCGTCGGCTCCCGTTGGGTTCGGGGAGGAAAGATCGCGAACTGGCCGTTTCATCGGGTATGGCTCAGCCGGATGGCCAGCCTCTACAGCCGTTTGATTTTGGGCATTCATGTGCGGGATATGACTGCCGGCTTTATCGCTTACCGAAGAGAGGTTCTCGAAAATTTGAATCTCGAGACGATCCGCGCCGACGGCTACTCGTTTCAGATCGAAATGAAGTATCGTGCTTATCAGCGCGGCTACAAAATTTGCGAAATCCCGATAACCTTTACAGACCGACGCATCGGCCAATCGAAAATTTCCAGGCGCATCGTGTTCGAGGCTCTCCTCCTCGTTTGGTTTCTTCGGTTCAGCCCCAAACCGGCTGCCCCGGCGAGAAGCCGCTAAGCTCAATAGGTGGCGACCTTTAGAAATATCCGGGAAAATCGGGGCCGGCGTGATGTTTCCTGAACCCCAATGAACAGCATTGACATGATGTGAAGGATCCTTAAAATAACGTCATTTCTGCGTATTGGGAAAGGACATACCTGCTCTATGGAAATTAAGGAACATGAGGTTTACACACCGAGGGAAGCCCAGGCCCTACTGAAAGTCAGCTCCAGCACGATGACTCGCATGATCAAGGGGAATCTGATCCACGCCGCCAAAGTCGGTAAGCAATACCGGATTCTCGGCAAGGAACTCCTGCGTCTCGTCTCGCCTAAACTCGAAGACAAAGTCGGCAAACTTTACAACCGTGGAAGAAGATGGCTTCATGAGGACGATAGCCGTCATCCCCCAACTTAATCGAAGGTTCCCGAGATGAGATTCGACCGCAATTTATTTGAGGGTAAGACTGTCCTGGTGACGGGTGGAACAGGGTCGTTTGGTCAGCGTTTCTCCAAAATGCTTCTCGAACATTTCAATCCCCGCAAAATCATTATTTTCTCCCGCGATGAAATGAAACAGTGGGAAATGCAGCGAAGGTTCGCGGCGATCGACACTGGGGGGAAATTGAGGTATTTCGTCGGCGATGTGCGCGATCTGCCCCGCCTCGAAAGAGCATTCGCCGGGGGAGTTGATTACGTCGTTCACGCTGCGGCTCTTAAAATTATCACAACGGCCGAATATAACCCGTTCGAGGTCATTAAAACGAACATCATGGGCGCTATGAATGTCATTGAAGCCTCGATCAACCACAAGGTCGAAAGGATCGTAGCCCTCAGCACGGACAAAGCCAGCAGTCCGGTTAATCTTTACGGTGCGACCAAGCTCTGCTCTGACAAACTTTTTACTGCGGCGAATGCCTACACAGGCAAGCAAAAAACTCTTTTTTCTGTTGTTCGCTATGGCAATGTCATGGGCAGCAGGGGCTCGATTATTCCGTTCTTCAGATCCATTGCCCATCAGGGTGAATTGCCTATCACTGATGAGCGCATGACCCGCTTTATGATTACCCTTGAACAGGGCGTTGAGCTGGTATGGCAGGCTTTCAGCGAGGCTGTCGGCGGAGAGATATTTGTGCCGAAAATACCTTCGATGAAGGTGACCGATGTCGCACGCATTATCGCCCCGAACGCCAAACTGAAAATCATCGGCATCCGTCCGGGCGAAAAAATTCACGAGAGCATGATTAGCGAAGAAGATGCACGCAGTACCTTTGAATACCCAACGTACTTCAAGATTCTTCCGACGATCTACGACTGGCACCATTGCCGTGAACGAATCGGAAGCGGTAATCAATGTGCTGAAGGATTCAGCTACACGAGCGGCAACAACACATCTTGGATGTCTGATCAAGAACTCACGAAGTGGATGAACCAGGAATACAGCGCATCGTCGCGTCCTGAGGCGACTGTCTCACCCAAGTCCAGCTGAGGCATAAAGGCATGAAGCAGATACCGTACGGAAGACAAAGCATCGACGATGAGGACATTCGGGCCGTTGTAGAAGTCTTAAGGTCCGATTGGATTACTCAAGGTCCCAAAATTGGGGAATTCGAAGCAGCAGTCGCACGATATTCGGGCGCCCAAGAGGGTGTTTCATTTTCAAGCGGCACATCAGCGCTTCACGGTGCCATGGATGCCGCAGGCATCGGGCCCGGCGATGAGGTGATTGTACCGCCGATCACTTTTGTCGCAACAGCGAACTCCGTGGCCTACTGCGGCGGCACTCCGGTTTTCGCGGACGTTCTTCCGGGAACCCTGCTGATTGATCCCGCATCCGTGGAATCCAGAATCACGAACCGTACCAAAGCTATCGTTGCCGTCGATTTCGCCGGACAGCCTTGCGATTATGCGGCACTGCGAAAAATCGCCGACAGACGGGGTTTGATCCTGATCGCAGATTCTGCACATTCCCTTGGCTCATCGCTCCTTGGCAAGCCTATTACGGCCTGGACGGACATGACCATTTTCAGTTTTCATCCGGTCAAACATATTACGACGGGGGAAGGCGGGATGGTTGTCACCTCGGACCCTGCAAAAGCTGCGCGTTTGCGGCTTTTCCGTAATCATGGAATTGAAGCCGACATCGAAATGCGTAAAAAGAAAGGCACCTGGCATTACGAAATGGTGGATTTGGGCTTTAATTACCGCCTAACCGATATTCAAGCCGCCTTAGGGTTGTCTCAGTTAAGAAAGCTCGATTCCTGGATTCACGCCCGCCAGTCGATCGCGGCTGCTTACGACCAAGCCTTCAGCGGCTGCCTTGGGTTTAGCCCCCTCCAGAAACATCCGCATCTTTCACATGCCTACCACCTCTATGTGATTCTCATCAATCTGGAACATTTAACCAAAGATAGAAAGACCATTTTCGATGAGTTTCTAGAGCGGGGCATCAAGACCAACGTTCACTATTTTCCGGTTCATCTTCAGCCTTTTTATAGAAGACGGTTCGGTACTGCAGAGGGGCTGTGCCCAGTAGCGGAAGCTGCCTATCCCAGACTTTTAAGCCTTCCGCTCTATCCGTCAATTTCCGCGTCCGAACAACAGCACGTTATCCGCACAGTTCTGGATATTTTTAAATAGGCTGAGACTGATGAAAATCACCGCGCTAATTCAGGCCCGCATGGGAAGCAGCCGTCTTCCTGGAAAAGTTATGGAGGACATCGAGGGAAAGGCCATGCTGGCGCGCGTCATCGAGAGAGTTCAGAAAGCCGCGGGGCTTTCCGCCGTCGCCGTTGTGACAAGCGTTACCGAACAAGATCAAGCTATCGAGAATTTCTGCCTGAGGGTCGGCGTGCCGTGTTTCCGCGGCAGCGAAAATAATGTTCTCGACCGCTACTACCGGGCGGCATCGTATTTTAAGGCTGAAGCCGTCATGCGGATTACATCGGATTGCCCGCTCATTGATCCCGTGGTAATCGATGAACTCATCTGGATGTTCAAAGAGGCGAAAGCCGACTATGGGAGTAATTTTTTTGAACGAAGATTCCCAAGAGGTCTCGATGCAGAGGTGATGACTTTTGCGGCGCTGGAAAAAGTATGGATGCAGGCAAAAGAACCTTACCAACAAACGCACGTCACACCGTATTTTTATCAGAACCCTTCTTTGTTCAACATAGCTTCTTTAAGATGTCCAATGGATCAAAGCGCCAAACGATGGACAGTAGATACCCTTGACGATTTATGCTTCGTGCGAGCTGTTTATCATATTCTGAGACCTAGAGATTTTTTTAACTGGCGCGAAATTCTCGACGTTCTCAAGCACAACCCGGGCCTCGAAATCCTCAACAGTAATGTCCCACAGAAAAAACTTCATGAAAGCTAGCTGCCGGGGTGAGCTATGAGAATGGTCATTCGAGCTGATTCTGACCCGCACATGGGATCAGGGCACGTGATGAGGATGATCGCTTTGTCCCAAGCATGGAAAGAGATCGGCGGTTCAGTGACTTGGGTGACCAGGGAAGAAGCGAGTGATGCCTGTCAATCCCGAATGAAGAATGCTGCTGACCGCGTAAAATGGTTACCAACAGGGTTATCCTTTCAAAAGGATGCCGCGCTCACGAACGAGACTTTGAACGAGCAGGGCGCTTGCTGTTTCGTGATGGATGGATACCATTTCCCGGATGAATACGCCGGCGCTATAACGAAGAGATCGTTGAGGGTCATGGTCGATGACATCGCTGACAGAAAGTTTTACGATGCTGACGTCATCCTAAATCCGAATGCCTACGCGGAGCCTCATTCTTACACGGATAAAACGAGGACCTCGGCGCTTCTTCTCGGGCATACTTATACTCTCTTGCGTGATGACTTTCGGAAGCGATTGCCGCGCATTTATGATCGGAGCCGAGCCTCTCAGAAACGCCTGCTTGTTACTCTCGGCGGCGGTGATCATACCCAGCTCATTATTTTTATCTTACGCTCTTTGAACAGCCGTTTTTCTCATGGCCCCTTAGAAGCTGCAGTCCTTACGGGGCCAACTCATCAAAAGAGTTCCGAGATCGCCGAGCTTGCACGTCTCTGCCGGATACCCGTCACCATCTTGGACTACGCAGAGGATATGCCATCACTTCTAGACTGGACCTCTGCCGCCTTGACGGGCGGAGGATCGACATGTTGGGAGACTGCGTACATGGGCGTACCTACAATCTCTTTGGTCCTGGCAGAGAACCAGCGCATGATTACGGATTATACGGAGGCGCACCACGCATCTCTTAACCTGGGGTGGCATGAAAGCATTAGCGAGGTCAGCCTTTGTGCCGCTTTAAGCAGAGTCCTGGGTGACCCGGATGATGCCGTTGCGATGGCTCGTTCAGCCCGCAGTTTGATCGACGGACAGGGCGCCTTACGAGCGGCTCAGAAAATAGCCGGGCTCGCCGCCGTATTTACGCAAAGGTAGCGGACCATGAAAATAGCCGTTTTTCTCAATAACCGCGTCGGAGCGCAAATAGCGCAATGGCTTGGGGAACATGGGCAAAGACCTGCGATCGCTGTCTTACACCCTGAGGAACGCCGAAAGTTTGGCCCTGAGATCATGGCCTCGTTAGACTTGCCTCCGCACAAAATTAGATGCGCGACAGAACTCATAACCCCCGGTTTTCGGGATATTCTGCGTCAGGAGGGTATACAAATAGGTCTATCCGCCTTCTTCGGATATATCCTCCCGAAGCATGTATTGGAAGTCTTTCCCTCAGGGGTCCTTAACCTGCATCCTTCTTTTTTACCCTACAACCGGGGAGCCTATCCTAATGTCTGGCCCCTTTTGGATGGAACGCCCGCAGGCGTGACCCTTCATTTTCTCGATGAGGGTATTGACACCGGGGATATTGTTTTTCAGGAAAGGACGGTTGTTTTAGCCACAGATACGGGCAAAAATCTCTACGAAAGACTCGAGGCCGACTCGATGGAACTCTTCAAAAAATCTTGGCCGCGTATTGTCCAGGGGGATTTCCAGCGCATACCGCAAAGTAAGACTGAGGGTACCGTCCATAGAACATCCGAATGTTCTAGTCTGGATAAGATTTCCTTGGACGCTCTCTATACCGCCCATGAGCTGATCAATCTGATACGGGCAAGAACTTTCCCCCCGCACAAGGGTGCATTTTTCGAAGTAGACGGACGTAAAATTTTTCTCAATATCCAACTGGAGGGTGATTAGCTCTATGCGGATAGAACCGATTCGTATCGGCAAGCGCCTAGTGGGGCCGGGATGCCCCGCCTACATCATTGCGGAAATCTCCGCGAATCATCAGCAAAACTTGTCAACCGCGAAAAGCATCGTTGAGGCCGCCAAGCATGCTGGGGCTGACGCTGTTAAGCTACAGACATACACCCCGGACACGCTGACGATTGACTGTGATAAGCCCCCCTTCAGAATCCGTGGGGGAACGCTCTGGGATGGCCGCACCCTTTACGATCTGTATCGCGAAGCTTACATGCCCTGGGAATGGCATGCCGAGCTGTTCGAACTTGCAGCAAAACTTCAGTTGGATTGCTTCTCCACACCCTATGACGTCTCATCGGTAGAATTTCTCGAGAAATTCAACCCTTCGGTGTATAAAGTTGCATCGTTCGAACTCGTCGACATTCCGCTCATCGAGAAGATCGCCGCGACGGGAAAGCCGATGATCATGTCAACCGGTATGGCCTCATTCGATGAAATCAGCGAGGCTGTTGAGTCTGCGCGTTCCGCAGGTGCGGGAGAATTATCGCTTCTCAAGTGCACAAGTGCTTATCCTGCGGATTGCCGGGATGCAAATTTACGCACCATTCCTGACATGAGCAGCCGCTTTTGTCTACCCATAGGGATATCTGATCACACCGAGGGACATCTAGCCGTTGTGGCTGCAATCGCATTAGGGGCGTGTATTGTGGAAAAGCACTTCACCCTCTCGCGTGAAATCAAGGGACCCGACAGTTCCTTTTCTATGGAGCCTGCTGAATTCCGTCATCTGGTTGATGCTGTGCGAAATTGCGAAGCAGCTTTGGGCCGAGTGTCTTATGGACCTTGTCCTTCAGAGGAAAAGAGTAAGATCTTCCGCAGGTCGCTCTTTGCCGTCAGGGACATCAAGAAGGGTGAGGTGCTAAGCGCGTCCAACATTCGATCGATCCGGCCAGGGAACGGTTTGCCGCCCAAGTATTACCGTGCAATCCTGGGGCTCAAAGCATCTTGTAATATTGACCGCGGGACACCCCTGAGTGCTGATCAAATCGAAGGTTTTTCTTGAAAAATCAGCCGACCGCAAACCTCCTGGTGCTGACTCTCCCAAATGACAAGCCCCCGGCAGCATTCAAGGATCGGGAATGAAGCTCGCCTTTGCTTATGCCCCCTCTGAAGTTCTCCGCGCGAGGCCGGATCTCGCCCGTGATGAGCGAGCAGTGATCATCTGCGATGAAGATCCGACGCTCAATTTTGACTTCCTCCCCCAAAACGTTCTTTTCGCCAACCGTCTTCTAACTCAGCAAGATGAATCACTGGATCGAGACGCACAGAGCCTTGCGCGCGATTGGTTCCGCGAACCGAAAGCACAATCGCTTCTGAGTTTCGAGGGCGTCAATTTAGGTGAAATGTTCCACGGCGAACTTGCTTACACTTTGATTTCCATTCTGAAGCTAAAGCGTCTGCTTTCAAGAGTACGGAACCTGTATCCCCAACCGGCAGAAATATTCCTAATGCGGGACGGTAGTTATTGGACCAAATTCCTGCCGCTTATTCTCAAAAGCCAAGGCATACCCTTCGAATGGATAAATGGCGAGCAGCAAATGATGAGGAAAACGCCGAATATTTTCCAGGCACGCGTATACATTTGGCTTTTTTTTAAAGGTATCTTGAAGACCTTAGCATCTTCCTGGTGTTCGAAATCATTACCATTAGAGGGGATCCTTTGTTCTTGTTCGCCGAAATTTGGGGAAGGCCTCTGGGACAAATTTCGAGATGTCTCTTTCAGCTACATCCGCCCGGAGTTCTCATTTAGAGTCAGCCGTCGGTCACGGCATGTCCGACAATTGTACACAGCCGGTCCGCAAATGATTGCAACGACGCAGGCAGCTTCCCGAATGTTCAATGCGGAGGATACCGTCGAGGAGATAAAAGCCCTTTTTTCGAATAGATCGCCGTTCGTGCATGAGGGCGAGGATCTCTGGCCCATCCTAGGGGCGGGTTTCTTGGACTCTCTGAGGAGCCGTCTCCGTGATTTTTCAGTGATGGTTCTTTTTTTTCAGCGCGAGTTAAAACGTTCCCTGGGCAAGCTTAAAGCGGTCGTGGTGGATGAGGACACCACACCTTTTAACATGGCGCTCGTCAGGTGCGCCAGTCTGTTTGGCATCCCGTCCGTTCAAATTCAGCACGGCATCGTTGCGCATTCGCTTTTTTTACCCGTAAGATCAGATAAGATCGCTGTGATGGGCGCAGTTTCCCTAAAGCGTTTGCTCGAATGGGGGGTCGAAGCATCCAAAATCACGGTGACCGGGGCGATTCACTTACCTGAAATCAGTTCTAGAGATGTCCCTCAAACTCTTCTTAAAAAGAAATCTTTTTTCAAGAAGCACGGTATACCAGAGGGGAATCAGATCGCCGTTCTGGCGACTCATCCGCTTTATTCCGGCCAGAAGTCAGATTGGATAGCCAACGCTGATCACTCAGAGTCTCTTTACAAGTCTCTCAAGGTTGTACTTGACTCACTGCACGAACGGCCGTCGGTTCACTTGGTGATTAAGCTTCATCCCCGAGATAGGCACGAGCAGACTCTCAAAAGGTTTTTATCAGCACGCTATTCGGATATGAGGGTCGTTATCGAGCGCGATATTTCAAGTCTTGATCTGCTTTCGTTCGCAGGCGTCCTTTTTTGCGGTAACTCAACGGTATTCTGCGAAGCGCTCCTTGTTGGCTGTCCGGCTTGGGTTCTGGACCACGGTTTTAACCGCAAGCTGACTTTTATGAGCCGCGACTATATCGATCTTGACGATCCCGGAGAATCTACCCGAAAGATTCAGGCGATCCTGGACGACCCTCACCAACGGGCTGATCGTCTGACACGCCAGAAAGAGGAACTTACCTCGCACTTTCTGAATGGAAATTACGGCGCCGCGCTGGTGTTTAAAAAATTACTGCATGAACTCAAGCCGGTGGTGGCTTGAAGCAGTGACTCGGCATGCTCTAACACAAGCGATTTCCAGCAGTTTTCTAGAACCGTCAGACATTCGCTAAACCTGGTAATTCATTGGAGTTGTTTTGCTTCTTTCGGAAGTTTTTTGATGAGCAAGCGGGCAGGGGGCATCGGTGGGGGATTACACCATAATTTTTTTCAGTCATCATTCAGGGGTGCATCGTAGCTTGTCCTAGTGCCCGCGCTTTGGCTGGCCGAAACCGGCCTCTGACTACTATTATGAACCGAGGGGCACGATGATCCGTTCTGGAAATTAGGGTCATCAGTGGGAAGGGTGCTTCGCACTACTCCGAAAAAAAAGATTCTTTGCGAAGCTTCGTTGGTCTAGCTCTTTATCAAGTGCGTTGCAGATGGCCATTGGAGAGTTGAGCTGCGGTTTATGGGATGTTTTACGGCCGTGAATCAGTGTCTCGCTAAAATCTTTGCAAACTGCCCTCAGGTTGTTAAACTCTTTGGGTTTCTCATGGGCCAAAGAACAAACTTTCTATTTAGCTCTCAGGAGCACAAACAGAGCGCTCAGCTGAAGTCCATTTAAAATAACCATAAACTTTTGTGGCGGAGAGGAATGCGGAATGAGCCAGAGCCCGGAAATGAAGCGCTTTATCAGTGCGCTCTACCCGCTGAATCGCTCAATTTGCAGTCCGGACTTTGACAAAGCTCTCAGCATCTTGAGGCGTGATTTTATTCCGGACCTTCATATCGATGCGTATCGCACATCCTCCGACGCGTGGACATGGATCATCCCGCAAAAGTGGGCGCTCAATAAGGGATATATCAAGTGTGGCGGTAGGTACCTGATCCACACTGATGACGAGCCCTTGAGTGTTTGGAGCGGGTCGAAGCCGTTTCACGGTCGAATTTCCCATGAGCGCCTCATGCGGCACGTTTACAGCGACCCCTCCGATCCCGAATTGATTCGATGGTATTTCCGCTACTACGGGAACTTAGACTGGGTGTTTAATTTGCCTCATGGCCTGGTAGAGAAGCTTGATCCGGATGCTGAGTATGAAGTCCGAATCGACTCAAAATATTATGAGGACGAGCTTCGGGTGGGGCACGTGCTTTTGCGCGGTAAAAGCGCGAAAACGATCGTCATTATTTCAGATCTTTGTCATCCTTATCAGTGCAATGACTCGCTTTCGGGGGCCGCAGTCAATTATCTGCTCCTGGAGCACCTTCGCCAACGCGATACCTTCTTTAGTTATTTGTTTCTTTTTGTACCCGAGACAATCGGCACTGTTGCTTTTTTTGCGAATAATGAAATCTTAATTCAGGACATCCTATATTCCTTCTATGGTGAATTCTGGGGGCGCGACCTTAAGCTGAACTTTCAGAAATCGCTCCATGGAAACACACTGATGGATCGCAATATCATGCAGGTTCTGAAGGAGCGCTATGGCCATGGACAGTTCACCGTCAGGAAGTTTCGTCGGGGCGGGGTAAAAAATGACGAGATGGTCATGGCTTGTCCGCCTATTTCCGCTCCGTCCTTTGCCTTTAATCGCCGAAACGACGACGGTATCTTCTTTCCCGAATATCACAGCAATCAAGATACACCGGCGCACCTCGACTATGACAAAATGCAGGATGCGTACGAACTCCTTAGGGAAATATTGGACCGCTTTGATAAACAAGAGGAAATTCCGGCAAAGTGTGAGAAAGTTTTCCGTTGTCCGCCGATTCCGAATTCAAAGCGCCCGAAAACTGATTTCATTCCGATTCCAAAGTTTAAGGGAACTATCTTTCTTACCCGTTATGGACTTTGGGTCGATTGGCGGGTTAATCCGAAGCTGAACGCAGCTTTGGATGAAATTACTGCGTGCCTAAACGGCGAAAATAGCGTCGCTGAAATAGCGGCGTTTGTGGACGTTTCTTATGATTGCGTTTATGATTATATGCTCGGATTCGAACAGCAAGGTCTGATCGAAAAGAGAAAAGGAGGCATGACCTGAAAAATTCGTGGAAGACCCTAGAAAACCATCCTCTTTTTATCGGCGGACACCGAAAATCCGGCACCACGCTGCTTCTCGCACTTCTCGACGGTCATCCTCAGTTGGGCGTGTTTCCGGCGGATAGCGGTTTTTTTTATGCTTACTATCCACCCTACGACTCAAACCAATATTCGAGGCAAGACAAAATCCGCCGCATTCGCGAATTTTCTTTCGCCAATGCCATTCACGAATATGAGAAAAGAACGCTCAAAGATGAGCTTTTACCGGTAGATTTCACCAAAATGACATCGGATTTCGAGGCCGCGGTTACCCGCGAGAACCCTACCGCAAGAGATATCCTATGTCAGATGATTAGGGCTTACGTCGAAAATTCTCCTGTTTGCTCTGGAGAAATAAGCCGTTGGGTCGAGAAAACCACAAGCTCGGAGATTTATGCCAATGTCATTCGCGAGTGGTTTCCTGATGCCAAGTACATTCACGTCATCCGTGATCCACGCGATAATTTCGGATCACTGAAGTCGGGGTGGAAAGCCCGTTATCAGAATCAAACGGACAGTCCCGAGGCTCTTCTGCAGAGCATGATTGACCGAGGCAAGCTTGGATTCGAGCTGGCTAAAATCAATCAGTCGGCATGGGGAGAGAACTGTTACTGGATTCTCAAGTACGAAGACCTTGTCAAGAACCCGGAAGCGACCATGCGAGCCGCAGCGCAATTCATAGGGATTAGTTATGATCCGATTCTGCTTAAACCGTCCGCTTTTGGTGCGCTATGGCGGGGCAATAATTTTGACGGCAAGGTCTTTTCAGCAATTGACCCCGAAAATGCCGGCCGCTGGCAGGAGCGGATCACGGAACACGAGGCCAAGGTGCTCGAGTTTCATTTCCGGGATGTTATGCGGGATTTTGGATACTCTGCACACCATTCGCTCGCAACTGCCTCTGATGCAGCTCGCAAGCATTATCAGTGGTTTAACTACGCGAAGCGCGACAGTATCAATCTCCAGCAGCCTGCTGTTCCTTCACCCTGAGTCTTCAAATGTCATCCAATCGAACCTGGACACTTATACTGAAGTCGGTCGGATATCTCGCTGGCGTATTCGCATTCCTCTCACTCAAACTGCAGACGGCGCATTTAGGTTCAGGGGCCCGCATCCGATCAGGCATCCTGATCAGCGGCGGAAAAAATATCACGATCGGACGAAATGTTTATTTGGGACGTCATGTGATTCTGGATGCTTCGCAAGGCTCGATTCAAATCGGCGACGGTTCTGAAATACGCGACAATGTGAGGATTTACGCACGGAAGATCCAAATCGGACAAACTGTCACGGTGGGAGAGGGTGTCATTTTGAATGGAAACATCACCCTGCAAGACGAGGCCTGGGTATCTCGGGGATGCGATTTATCGGGGAATGTCTTCGTAGAAAAAGCAATCTTGGGACCCTATACCCTCTGCGCCGGTGGGCCTGGTCATGATCGTGATCCGGAGACTGGTGCTTATACCCGAAGGTCATCTCGCGGTTCAGATGCTGATGCTGCGATAAGAGTCTGCGGCGGCGCTTGGACTGGGGCTCGCTGTATCATTCTTAAAGGAGTGCTAGTCGCTGCGAACACGGTCATCGGGGCCGGTTCAGTCGTTACAAAAAGCCATCCGCCCGGTTCCATTCTGACGGGTGTGCCTGCACGCCCCCGGATATCGACATGAGTCCTCACCCGATAATCAAGAAAACTGCCGTCATGACATTATCCACGCTTTTTGCGCAAGGCGTGGGTGTATTCACCAGTGTGGCTATGCGCAACGCGCTATCTCCAGCATCGATGGGCGTTTGGAGTATCCTTCAGGTCATTTTGGGTTACTGCGGCTACGCAAGTTTCGGGACCACCAAGGCCCTTGCCCGCGATTATCCGATTCTTCAAGGCCGCGGTGAATTCTCCAAAGCTGAAGGTATAAAAAACTTGACCTTCACATTCGCGATGACGATGTCTATGATACCCGCCGCCGGGATTCTGATCGCATGCGCAATCTATGGGCATCGACTTGAGGGCACCCTTCGCACGGGCCTCATCTTCGTTGCGTTCTTTCTTTTCATTCAGAGATTTTACGATTTGCTGATTACACTTCTCCGCTCGGAAAAAAAGTTTACCATGCTCAGCTTCATCACGAGCCTCAATGCCGTGGGGATGTTTCTCGCCGTTTTTCTCTTGGTGCGCCCTTTCGGGTTCTATGGGCTTTTAGGGGGCACTGCTTTTCTCAGCTTTGTGCTGCTGCTGGTCATATGCTCGAAAGAGCGCTACCGATTCAAGCTTTACTGGTCGCGCAGTCAATTCATGGAGCAGGTGAAGCTAGGCTTGCCCTTGCTCCTTCTATCATTCTTAGCTACTTTTTTTTCGGGTCTGGACAAGCTCTTGATCGCGCGGCATCTTGGCTTGACTGAGGTGGGGCACTACTCTCTAGCCATGATGGTTTCATCTCTTGTGATGAGTTTTCCGATGATGCTCTCCAACGTTCTTTACCCCCACACGATGGAGCGATTCGGCAGATCATCCGCGCCCCGGGAACTCGCTTCTTATCTCCATCGGCCCGTGATGATGACGGCAGCCGCCGTTCCGCTGCTCGGCGGAGCAGCCGCCATTCTCATGCCGCTCGTCTCTGAGGCTTTCATGAAAGACTATACGGCGGGTCTTGAGCCGATGCGAATTTATCTTGGCGGTTTATACTTCTTGGTGCTCGCCCAATTTTCTACCAATATCCTGACAGCCCTCGACCGTTACTGGATCAGTATCGGAGTTTTAGCTGTGTCGATCGGCATTCAATGGATTGTATCCACGCAGATGATGGCGCACGGATTCGGCTTGAAGGGGGCGGCTCTGGGCGCGGCGCTGAGTTTTTTCTGCTATGGAATTGCAAACTATACCGCAGCCTCCTTTTTTGTCGAAGGGGGCACTGATGCGCTCAAGAGAATCATCACCATGCTGGCGCTTAGCTTCTCTTCCGCCGGGGGCGTCCTAGGGATTTATCAACTCAAGCTTCCCGTTAATATTCTCGCGGATACAGGTCTAAAGTTGTGTATACTGGCTGGACTTGCGGCATTTTTCCTGATGATTTTGGAGAGACTTCAGCCCTTTAT